>NZ_JAUOSC010001298.1:0-255 GCF_030548285.1 Gilvimarinus sp. 1_MG-2023 | reverse complement strand
CAGTGAGGTTATCTGAACGGTGTCATCAGCCATAATGGCCGCCAGTTCATCAACATGCTCACCAATATATTGCCAGAAAAGCTTACCGAAATTAGACAGAGTGCCATTCAACTCACTTTTGATTTCAAGATTTGTTACACGACTTCGGGCTACCCAGTCCTCAGCCTCAGTCCATGTCGAGGTATCAAGCTCGGTTGTTTGCCAAGCAGGCAACTGCTCTGAAGATACCGTTAAACCACCACTCTGGTGCCAGCC
>NZ_JAUOSC010001297.1:0-256 GCF_030548285.1 Gilvimarinus sp. 1_MG-2023 | reverse complement strand
GTGCCCAACGGGGAACTTCTTCGCCGGGATACCACTTGCCCTGGCCGTAATGCAGCATGCCTTGCGGAGCAAAACGGTCACGCAATTTCAACAGCAGGGTTTTGGCCAGACTCAGCTTGTGGGCACCCAGGGCTTCGGTGTTCCACTGGGCCGATTCCATCTCATCAATCGATACGAAAGTTGGCTCACCCCCCATGGTCAGCCGGACATCGTTTTCTTCCAGCAAGGCGTCGACCTTGTCGCCCAGTGACAGCAC
>NZ_JAUOSC010001296.1:0-256 GCF_030548285.1 Gilvimarinus sp. 1_MG-2023 | reverse complement strand
ATACAAAGACCACTTACAAGACTAACGGCCGATAGAATATTATTTGTGCATTAAAATAATGCACAAAGATCCAGACTGGTGCGTGAAAATTCACAATTCCACTCTTAAGACAAGGCTAAGGCAGCCATTGGATAGCAGCAGGAAAAACAAAACAGAAAAGCAAGCAAGACAAAACCATGGCACGGCCAGAGTCTTGCCACTTGCTGCAAGCCATAATTTGCTGGCGATGTCACAAAAACGTCAACAAGCTAAATAT
>NZ_JAUOSC010001295.1:0-256 GCF_030548285.1 Gilvimarinus sp. 1_MG-2023 | reverse complement strand
CAAACATATCCAAAGATTTTCCTTTTTGTGTTTTCTTAAAAATGGTTTCAAATAATTTGTCAAATAAATATTGTTCTGTAAATACTTTGTCGTTTTTTTGATTCAAAATTTCATTTTCTGTAATTCTCATCAATCGGTCTGTATGAATCAATCTATAAATAACATTTGTCTGATAAATACGTAACATTGATATTGGAGAGTAGTAACGTTCTCCATCTGGAGCATCTCTTACTGCAAAAACATTGTTGTTAATTTC
>NZ_JAUOSC010001294.1:0-256 GCF_030548285.1 Gilvimarinus sp. 1_MG-2023 | reverse complement strand
CACTGTGGCCATCGTGACCACACGCATGCATGCAGCCATCCTGGCGTGAGCGCCAGGCGACGCTGGTTTGCTCCTGAATAGGCAAGGCATCCATATCGCCACGCAAGGCAAAATGAGGGGTATCTGAAGCAGGTGCTGCCGATCCACCCAGCCAGGCGACGGTGCCAGTACGGGCGCAGGCACGCCAACGGATACCTAAATCATCCAGTCGTTGGCGCACCACCCGGGCGGTGTGCTCTTCTTCCCAACTCAACTC
>NZ_JAUOSC010001293.1:0-256 GCF_030548285.1 Gilvimarinus sp. 1_MG-2023 | reverse complement strand
CCCCATTAGCGCACCTATCACTGAAGAAGCGACCAGTGCTAATTTTAATAATTTCATATTAATCCTTATAAAAAACTCAGCTCGATTATGAGCTTTAAATTAAGCTAAATAAAGTAGTAACTTAGTCGTTATTTTATTGCACTTTTACTTGAGCTTGGTAAAGTCAAAACAACGTAAGTTTCATATAAAAGAATTAAAAAGTGAAAAAGCACCTATTATCAGCCTCAATAGCCATATTATGTTTGAGCAGTCTGCC
>NZ_JAUOSC010001292.1:0-256 GCF_030548285.1 Gilvimarinus sp. 1_MG-2023 | reverse complement strand
AGATACCGGATGCCGCCGCCGCTGCTTCATCTTCCCGGACTGCCCGGGCAGCCAGGCCCCAGCGACTGTGCTTGAACCAGTCGGCAACAAAAATGGTGATGATGGCTCCGATGGCCGCGGATATCGGGCTGACAAGTTTCGGAATACCATAGAGCGCTTGTGCTCCCCGGGTGAATGTTGTGCCGCCAACCAGCAGGCTATGGGCAACAATCAGCAAGCCGAGAGTGGCGATGGTGGCCGAAGCACCGTTCAAGCG
>NZ_JAUOSC010001291.1:0-256 GCF_030548285.1 Gilvimarinus sp. 1_MG-2023 | reverse complement strand
GGCTGTGATAGTGCATTAACCGGTGCAACAGGGTAACGCGGGCTTGCGACCCTGCTGCACCATTAACATCTCTTGCGGGATACCGATTCAGACCGCCAGATGACGATCGATCGATACAGTCTGTTTTGCTGTATCCATACCGATCGGTCGCCTGCGGCCTCTGCCAATCGACACATAAATACAAGGTATGCATCGGATGTATGAGCACATAGCGTGACTTATACACCCGGCTGACACGCCAGACGAACCTCTGACC
>NZ_JAUOSC010001290.1:0-256 GCF_030548285.1 Gilvimarinus sp. 1_MG-2023 | reverse complement strand
GCTCCAATAACGCCCAGAAACTGATTGTGTTCATCCACCACCAGCTTCAGGCGTACATGGGTTTTGATCATCATGTTGCGGGCTTCAAGGGCAGTCATCGAGGCATCAACCACCATGGGCTCATGGTCGATAAAATCGGTAAAAACCGTCTTGGCAGGGCTATTCATGGAGATACACACCGGTTTTTCCGGGAAGGCCAGATCATCAATGCTCTGGACGGAATGCAGGGTCAATTTGCTCATAAGAAATACTCCAC
>NZ_JAUOSC010001289.1:0-256 GCF_030548285.1 Gilvimarinus sp. 1_MG-2023 | reverse complement strand
ATGCCAGCCATGAATTACGCACACCGATTGCCGTGGTGCGTAATAACACCGAGCTGTTGCGACGACTGACGGAACGCCACACGCCGCTGGACGACACGCGGGTGCTGGCCACGGTGGCGCGGCTGGAACGGGCGGGTATCACCATGGCCCAGTTGACCGAAACCCTGTTGTGGCTGAGCCGGGATGATATCGCCAGTTTGCCGGTGCGACAGATTGCGCCTAGCGACCTGTTGCTGCAACTGGTGGATGAGCTGAC
>NZ_JAUOSC010000129.1:0-467 GCF_030548285.1 Gilvimarinus sp. 1_MG-2023 | reverse complement strand
TTCCAGAGCAGTTTTTTCGTATGGCAGAGCAGGCAGTTCGAAAGCCATGAGCGTTCTCCATTATCAGGCTGGGTGGTTGCATTCAGGGGTAGATGGGGCTTTATAAAAATAATTCAACGGCTCCATCCCGCCTTCCGAAGTCGCAGCATGATAACACCGGCGCGGGCAGAGGGGCTATGTGTTACTGATAGTGAATATCTATCGAGCATGGTTGCCATGAATGATGGTGAGTTTATGTTGTCGTACCGCCTGTCGCCGTCCTTCGTGCTGTTGCTTGGGGTCTGTTGCTCCGGCTGTGGTCGTGGCTGCTGGCGTGGTGGTGAGCTGGCCGCCCGGGCGGCAACGCGGAGGAAAAATTCCAGTCCCATCAGTATTTCAGCGCTAATGTTTGTATACTGCGGGCCATTTATTTTTTGATCTCCAATTGCGGAAATCCTTATGGACAACGTTAAAGAACCGCTTATTCC
>NZ_JAUOSC010001288.1:0-256 GCF_030548285.1 Gilvimarinus sp. 1_MG-2023 | reverse complement strand
CCGTTGGCGAATCTGATCCAGAGCCGCGTCCAGTTGAGAGGTCGGAACACTCACCTGTGCCGCTTCCGGGCTGGCCAGTATCAACTGTTCCAACGCCAGCTCATTACTGGCGATACGTTGTAATTTGCGCGCCTGCTCAGGCGTGAGCTCATGAGGTGAACAACCGAATTGCTCGCCAGCAATCCGCAGCTCACGGTAACCATTCAGTGGTCTGTCCTCATGCTCGACAGATCGGGCCAGTGCACTCATGCTGCTC
>NZ_JAUOSC010001287.1:0-256 GCF_030548285.1 Gilvimarinus sp. 1_MG-2023 | reverse complement strand
GTTGTACACCTTGGGTTTGTGACCGGCATAGATGCCTACGGGGACACCGGTCAGAATACAAATCGTGGTGGCGGTGACGACCAGCACAAAGGTCTCGATCATCTCGGCCCAATAACCAAGGTTGATAATCAGCAGCATCGAGGCGACAACAAACAGCACCAGCCGGATGCTGCGGTGCAGAAACCAGGCCATGGCTGCTGTCGCAATAATCGGTACAGCCGGGTGAAACCATTGGAACAGAGTCACCAGCGAGGTG
>NZ_JAUOSC010001286.1:0-256 GCF_030548285.1 Gilvimarinus sp. 1_MG-2023 | reverse complement strand
CACTATAACGGCTCAGGCTGTCTGGCTTGAGTCCGACCTCTAATCCTCTCATCATAGCGGCTCATCGTATTGAGCAGGATTCTGGCTGTGTCCCATTTGCCGTTAAAGGTGTTCGCTGGCGCGGAGGCGTTACAGCATATTCGTGAGCATGGTTTGCACGCGGATGATATTGAGGTGGTGCTGGGAGCTTCCGGTGGGCCGAAGTGGCTGGTATTGGCGGCCATGGATCGTTATTTGCTCCGGGAGTGGTTTGCCC
>NZ_JAUOSC010001285.1:0-256 GCF_030548285.1 Gilvimarinus sp. 1_MG-2023 | reverse complement strand
ATTGTGGAGTGACTGTCAGGTTTATACCGCGCTATTGATAAAACAACGCTGTCAGCCACACGATGGAAACGTATGCCAGCGGCCACTCTGTCGTCGGGATACATAGTTGGAGTCGCCGTTGGTTATCATGTGCCAATAGCGACGGCTCGACAAGACTGACCCGCAGATATTTGCTGGGTCAGTTTATTACTTGGGCAGAGGGTTAGCTCAATTCTGCTGGAAAGAACGTCGCCATGGCATTCTGCCAGGTTTGCCC
>NZ_JAUOSC010001284.1:0-256 GCF_030548285.1 Gilvimarinus sp. 1_MG-2023 | reverse complement strand
GATAAATTCTATCGGGTGTTAGGAATCAATAGAATGGCCTGGATCAGAAATATGCCGGTTTTTTGAGCAATGGTGCCTAAAAAACGGTATTGATGGCCTCTTTTGTGCCCTGGGCAACCCTCTGAGCCGGTTGTGTTCCCGAGCTTGCCGGTAGCCTGGCAACGGTTAGATGCTGCAGTCATGGCGGTTGCTTATATGACCCCTTCAGATATAGGGGGGTGGATGTCCGGCATTCTTGAGAAGACCAGTGATTAGC
>NZ_JAUOSC010001283.1:0-256 GCF_030548285.1 Gilvimarinus sp. 1_MG-2023 | reverse complement strand
ACCCAGTTACGCGCCAAGAGTGAAATAATCGAGGCCATCACCGGACTGGATTTCTCCCGTTTTACCAAGTCCATCCTCCTGTCGCAGGGAGAATTTGCCGCCTTTCTGAATGCCAATGCATCCGCCCGTTCGGAGTTACTGGAGGAACTGACCGGCACTGAAATCTACGGTCAGATATCAATGCGGGTGCATGAGCACCATGCCAGCGCCAAGCAGCAACTGGCTGAACTGCACGCCCGGGCTCAAGGGGTGCAAC
>NZ_JAUOSC010001282.1:0-257 GCF_030548285.1 Gilvimarinus sp. 1_MG-2023 | reverse complement strand
CCGAGCAGGCCGTAGAGACCCTGCGCGCCGGACAAATAGACGTCGCCAAAGAGAAATTCTGACAAGACATTGGCCGCGATGTAGATCGCTTGCAGGAATTTGCATAAGTGAACCACAATATTCTCAGCGAGGAGTTAGACAAACTTAAAAGGCACTAGGAGAGCAGTTTGGAGTAATTTGATCACGCCAGTTAGAAGCTCTATGCCGAAAGGGAGATTGTTGCTCTATGATAGTACTTCTAAAGTACGATGTTTTAC
>NZ_JAUOSC010001281.1:0-257 GCF_030548285.1 Gilvimarinus sp. 1_MG-2023 | reverse complement strand
CTCCTGGGAAGTGGACGGCAAGGCCATGGGATTTGACGTGGAGATTGCACGGGCACTGGCCAAAGGGCTGGGCGTCAAGCTGCATCTGCATTGGATGATCCCGGATGAAAACCTGGATGACGACCTGCGTAACCATGTCTGGAAAGGCCATTATCTGGCCCGGATCGAAGACGAACCCATGTTACGGCGTGACGTCGCAGATGTGATGCTACGGGCACCGTACGACCGTGAATTTGCCTTCAAGGTCGACCCGGATG
>NZ_JAUOSC010001280.1:0-257 GCF_030548285.1 Gilvimarinus sp. 1_MG-2023 | reverse complement strand
GCACCGGTATGTTCCTGGAACTGGGTAATACGGAGGTAGCCGATCTGGTCGCTGAGTAACTCCGAGCGCACACTGCGAACCTTGATTTCATCGCGAATCAAGTCGAACTTCAGCAGCTGCGGTTCGTTTTGACGGCGTATTTCCAGCGTGATGGGAGAGCCAGGTTCACCGCGCATTTTTTCGATGGCATCGCTCAGTGATACACCGACCATGGCTTCGCCATCAAGGCTGACAATCAGATCACCGGACTTGATACC
>NZ_JAUOSC010001279.1:0-257 GCF_030548285.1 Gilvimarinus sp. 1_MG-2023 | reverse complement strand
CAACAGCAGGTCGGCTATCGCAGCGGCCGTATTCTGCGGGTTGGCGAACGCTTCAGTTACCCGCTGGCACTGGTGCGCAGTGGCGAACAGGTACGCCGGGGCCTGGTGTTGCTGGGGAATGCTGCTCACAGCCTGCATCCGGTGGCCGGACAAGGCTTTAACCTGGCATTAAGAGATACCGCCGCGCTGGCGGCCCGTGTACTGGAAAGCTGGTCGATGAAGCGACCGTTAGGTGATCTCACCGTATTGCTGGAATA
>NZ_JAUOSC010000128.1:0-467 GCF_030548285.1 Gilvimarinus sp. 1_MG-2023 | reverse complement strand
GCTATATGCTGGCCTATGCCTGCGGCATGTTGTTTTGGGGGCCGCTAAGCGAGAAGTTCGGGCGTAAGCCGATTCTGTTGATCGGGCTGGCGCTGTATGTGCTGGCCAGTCTTGGCTGTGTGTTCTCTTACAGTATTGAGCCGCTGATTCTTTCCCGGGTTTTGCAAGGTTTTGGGGGTGGTGCCATCACGGTGGTGGAAACGGCCATCGTTAAAGACCTTTACAAGGGCCGTGAGCGTGAGCGGATTCTTGCCACTGTGATGTCGCTGGTCGTTATCGCGCCGTTGGTCGCTCCGGTGTTGGGGGCTGTTCTGCTGAGTGTTGCCTCATGGCACGCAATATTTGTGGCTCTCGCCCTGTTTGGCCTGTTCGCCACGGCCCTTGTGTTGCTGTTCCGGGAAAGTCTGGTTAATCGCTATGACGGGCCGGTGGTCAAGTCCTGGAGTCGGTTGGGCACGGTGCTGAGC
>NZ_JAUOSC010001278.1:0-257 GCF_030548285.1 Gilvimarinus sp. 1_MG-2023 | reverse complement strand
GAGCAGTTGAGCCTGAAGAAGATGGACGCCTTTCAAGTTGTCCAGAACCTTCTTCACTTCATCTCGACTCATTACGACTGGTAAATACTGCGACTTCCGTGCTCTCACTGCGTCCACATTTCCAAGCGGTGATTTCATCACGTATCGATACAGAAACAACAGAGCAGCCAACGCCTGATTCTGAGTCGATGCCGAGACATTTCCGACATTCGCCAGCCATGACAGAAAACGAGTCACAGCGGCCGTCGGATCGGTGA
>NZ_JAUOSC010001277.1:0-257 GCF_030548285.1 Gilvimarinus sp. 1_MG-2023 | reverse complement strand
GATTGATGCCTGGCGTAGCGGCTCTAGTGCCAACAATAATAGTCGCGAATGCGGTCGTTCGCCGGGTTCATCCACCCAGATGGCAAGTCAGTCGGCGTCGACCCTGATTGCCTCAACCGGCAGATAAAATCGCCGGACATCGTCCTGACCGGATTCCAACCCGGTGATGCTATAGCGGCCACTCGAAAGGTCATGAATCACAGTCGCCGCCGACAGTACCCCCGGCAGCTCATAGAAACTTTTCAGCAGCCCCAGCC
>NZ_JAUOSC010001276.1:0-257 GCF_030548285.1 Gilvimarinus sp. 1_MG-2023 | reverse complement strand
ACCCAGGTGCTGTCATCGGCCAATTCGCCACGTGACCGGCAGGGCGTGTTATTCAACGACCGCAAACACCGGCCATCCCTGATCCAGTCGTTCGAGTTTCATGACTTTGTGTTTACGCTGTCGATCAATCATTTCAAATCAAAAGGCTCGGCTTGTCATGAGCAACACGAAGGTGCCGATGGCCAGGGTAACTGCAATCTTATGCGTACCCGGGCGGCTACTGGCTTGTTGCAGTATTTGCAAACACAGCCAACGGG
>NZ_JAUOSC010001275.1:0-257 GCF_030548285.1 Gilvimarinus sp. 1_MG-2023 | reverse complement strand
AAACTGTTCTGTCAAACTATATTGAAGAGCAAGAACATACGTGGGCTAAGAAATCTTTAGAATTGTTACAGGAAGAAATTCAAACGTTACAGCATTTTTATCAGGACGACTTAGAAAGTGAACAGATGAAAAAAGAACAAGACGAATTAACAAAACGTTATCATCCAAAGGTAACATTGGACGTAATCAATGGAGGTATCGTGTATCTCGAACAACATGCATTATAATAGTAAAATCACTTGTGCAGGGTTAGAGGC
>NZ_JAUOSC010001274.1:0-257 GCF_030548285.1 Gilvimarinus sp. 1_MG-2023 | reverse complement strand
GCCAGAAGCTTTCGCCTTCTGCCGGGAAGCCAGACGTCGAGTGATGGGGATGCGTCACTTTGACGTCCAGCTGATTGGTGGTGTTACCCTGCATGAAGGCCGTATTGCCGAGATGCGTACCGGCGAAGGTAAAACCCTGGTGGGTACCTTGCCAACCTATCTGAATGCTTTGACAGGCAAATGCGTCAGTGTCGTTACCTTGAACGATTATCTCGCGCGTCGTGATGCCGAGTGGATGCGTCCACTGTATGAATACC
>NZ_JAUOSC010001273.1:0-257 GCF_030548285.1 Gilvimarinus sp. 1_MG-2023 | reverse complement strand
CGTAACGCTGAGGGCAGCACAAAAACCCCGCGAAATCACGATCAAATCCGGGATTTTTACACTGCACACCTGTCCGGAGAATATCCATTTCAACGACACGCTATTCATGATGAGCATCAATTCATCCTCCACCCCAGAGCACACGGGGCCATTCAGCGAAATCACCTATACCGCGTTGAAAAACGCGGTGAAACGGCTGACCGACTTTATCAATCAAGGACCTGAGTTATGACCGGATACACCAGCCTGTCGGCCAC
>NZ_JAUOSC010001272.1:0-257 GCF_030548285.1 Gilvimarinus sp. 1_MG-2023 | reverse complement strand
ATCATCACCCGCTGACCATAACGGGGGGTCAGATCGAGCTTTTTGATACACTCGCGATACAGGGCCTGAATACGCTCTTTGCTTTCTTGGCTTAACACTGCGTATTACTCCCCAATGGACTGCCAGCCGCTGTTACGGTTAATCGGAAATGGATAACCATCAACATCGAGCACCAGGCCGGATGACGTTATGGATTGCAAAAACACCCCTGGCACAATCATGTCGCCTTCGTACCACTGCCGACCGTTCATCGATAC
>NZ_JAUOSC010001271.1:0-257 GCF_030548285.1 Gilvimarinus sp. 1_MG-2023 | reverse complement strand
GCCTCATTCAGAGGCAAAAATTAGTTGGCTATAATGTTGAGGAACGAAAACAGCCAACTGTATTTTTTTCCTTTGCAATGACTTGTTAGGCATTTGTATCTCGGTTAGCCACAGAATCCATTTTTTGTTTGAATTTCTTTCTTAACTCAAGTGACTCGGAAGACTTGAGTTTTTCAATATAATCAGCAAAGTCTTTCTTTAATGCTTCGTGAACAGCATTTCTATTTAGCACTTCCATACCTTCAATTCGTTCATAC
>NZ_JAUOSC010001270.1:0-257 GCF_030548285.1 Gilvimarinus sp. 1_MG-2023 | reverse complement strand
GATCTGTTCTTTTCAGTCGCGCTTTGGTCGGGAAGAATGGGTCAAGCCTTACACTGACCATACGCTCAAGGCGTGGGGCGCAGAAAAGGCCGGACGGGTGGATATTATCAGTCCAGCCTTTGCCGTTGATTGTCTGGAAACCCTGGAAGAACTGGATGTTGAAAACCGTGAGTTGTATCTGGCGTCGGGTGGCAGCGATTTCCATTACATCCCTTGCCTGAACGATCGTGATGATCATATTCAGATGATGGTGGAGC
>NZ_JAUOSC010001269.1:0-257 GCF_030548285.1 Gilvimarinus sp. 1_MG-2023 | reverse complement strand
AGCAAGGAGTATGCCGCGATAAAAATTAACTGAGAGGCCCATGTTCTCTGTCAATAGCCCGACAATGCCGCCGACATTTGTCGTCAATACGACAAAGGCTTTTTCCGGTTTTTTGCCAATTGTCGCAAACCCTACAAGCTGAATCTTTGTCGTTTTTCTATCAAATGCCCTGTTATCAGGCCTTGCGCACCATTCTCAGTCATTCCTTTGTCGCTTACCTGCGACAACAGCATTCGCCTCAAATCCATGGCACAGGA
>NZ_JAUOSC010000127.1:0-468 GCF_030548285.1 Gilvimarinus sp. 1_MG-2023 | reverse complement strand
CTCCTGTGCCGCCGGAGTGTCTTCACCGGTCAGAATTCGGGCCTTGACCATGGCGTAGCGTTCCCAGTCACGACCCTGGTTCTGGTAATACTCTTCGAGGGAGTCGAAGTTCATCACCAGAGGGCCGCTCTGGCCATAAGGGCGCAAGCGCATATCGGTACGAAAAACAAAACCGTCGATGGTGTGTTTATCCAATGCCCCGATCAGCTTTTGGCCCAGTTTGACAAAATACTCCTGGTTGCTGATGGATTTTTTGCCGTTGGTCTGGCCGGATTCCGGGTAACTGAAAATCAGATCGATATCGGAGCTGAGATTCAGCTCGTAGGCACCGAGTTTCCCCATGCCCAGTACCAGTAATGACTGCGGCTGGCCGGATGCCTTACCCATGGGAGCGCCGTACCGTTGCTGCAATTGCTGCTCAAAATACCGGATGCTCTGGCAAATCACTTCATCGGCAAGGTCGGATAC
>NZ_JAUOSC010001268.1:0-257 GCF_030548285.1 Gilvimarinus sp. 1_MG-2023 | reverse complement strand
GCCATGCAGACGAGCAACAACGCAAGCACGTCATGGCGAATGGCGGCAAGCACAACCGGTGCGAAGCCGGGCGGCTTCGCACTCGTAACGATCAGGACTCTGCCGCTGCTTCGTCAAGCAGAGCTTTTAATTCGCCCTTTTCAAACATCTCGGTGATGATATCGCAACCACCGACCAACTCACCCTTAACCCACAACTGCGGAAAGGTTGGCCAATTGGCATACTTGGGCAAATTGGTGCGAATTTCCGGGTTGGAC
>NZ_JAUOSC010001267.1:0-257 GCF_030548285.1 Gilvimarinus sp. 1_MG-2023 | reverse complement strand
CTGCACAACCGCAAGATGTAAATGCACATTTACAAGGGGGAATTCCAACGGTAGAAGTGGATGCTTTACAGCCGTTTTGGGGCAATTATATTCACTTACGTATGTCTATTTTTGAAAAAACAGAAAAAGAAAATTACGATAAGTTTAAAGATAATATTGAATCAAAAGAAGATATCAAAGCATTGGTACTGGCTCATGATGATATTGCTTTAACAAGAGAACAATACACAAAAGGAATCAACCAATGGTGGAATAAC
>NZ_JAUOSC010001266.1:0-257 GCF_030548285.1 Gilvimarinus sp. 1_MG-2023 | reverse complement strand
GCCGTGCCCGCACCCCCAGCCGTGGCTGGACGCCAACCCGCTCCGCTTCGCGCAGGATCATGGGTAATTCCGACAGTTTTTCGATCACCAGAAACACATGATGGCCCATTTTCTCTGCCATCAGCGCCAGCCGCACAAAATGCGCATCCTTGTAGCCGTTACACACAATCGTCGCCTTGATATCACGGGTTTGCGCCAGTACCGCAATCAGCTCCGGCTTGCTGCCGGCTTCCAGCCCGATCCGTTCGATGCCCGCC
>NZ_JAUOSC010001265.1:0-257 GCF_030548285.1 Gilvimarinus sp. 1_MG-2023 | reverse complement strand
ATATTGTATTCACTCAGACGGTTCCGGATGCTGTTTGATATCTGTGAAATGATTTCGGCATGGCGGCCGCGATGATTCTTGACGGCTTTGCGAATCAGATTCGAGCGCATCGGGTGCATGGCTTCAAAGCACAGGTCTTCCATTTCGACACGAATGCTGTTGAGACCCAGACGATGGGCAATCGGGGAATAGATATCGAGGGTTTCGCGGGCAATACGGCGGCGCTTGTCGGGGCGTAATGATCCGAGGGTGCGCAT
>NZ_JAUOSC010001264.1:0-257 GCF_030548285.1 Gilvimarinus sp. 1_MG-2023 | reverse complement strand
CAATAAAATGATCCAGGGCGCGGCGTTCAATGGTGCGAATGCCTTGTTTCTGCTGCGCTGACAAATACTCGTACCGGGAAGCCGCACCAAAATCCCCAAACAGGATATTACCCTCGGCATCAATCAGGGTGTTATGGGCATACAAATCACCATGACACACTTCAGCCTGTTCCAGATGCGACACAATACTGCGCATTTGCTTAACCATATGCTCGACTTGCCGGGAAGAAAAACGCTGCCCCTGGGTAAAGGTATCC
>NZ_JAUOSC010001263.1:0-257 GCF_030548285.1 Gilvimarinus sp. 1_MG-2023 | reverse complement strand
CAGGAGCGGTGGCCGGAAATCCGGCGTCCGCCATCGAGTGTACGGTCGCTGAGGTGCCTCTCAGTGAAGCGAGCCTGGATGAGCAGGTCAGGGCGCTGGAGATCCGACTGATCGGGCAGGCGCTGTTGCAATGTAGCGGCAACCGTACCCGGGCCGCCCGGCAATTGGGTATCTCCCGGCAAGGGTTAATCAAGAAAATAGAACGTTATGGGCTATAGGCCTGCGGCTGGTGACGTTGCCATCAGGCTGACTTGACC
>NZ_JAUOSC010001262.1:0-257 GCF_030548285.1 Gilvimarinus sp. 1_MG-2023 | reverse complement strand
GTACCACACTGCGCATCCGCTCACGCGGGTTACGGCCATAGGCAAACGGATACAGATAATCACGGTGATGAACCCGTAAAACCCAGGGGTCCGGTATTTCCGGAGCTGCTGCCAGCAACTCTGACAACGAGGTCCGGTAGCGATTATCTGCAAAGGCAAAGCCATAAGCCTTGAGCAACTTCCAGGCATAATTGGGCCACAAATAATCACCAGGGCGATGGTTATCGAGAATTTCCTTGTCGACATCCATGTAGGCA
>NZ_JAUOSC010001261.1:0-257 GCF_030548285.1 Gilvimarinus sp. 1_MG-2023 | reverse complement strand
CAACTGATCCATAAAAGCCCGTACCGGACGGATCACGCCAAACAGTTTTAACCCGGTTTCAGCCATCCAGTCATCGTCGCTGGTGTTATCAAAGCCGGAAACCCGCCCTTGCCCGGCGTTATTGATCAGGCAGTCGGTGTTGCCCAGCTGCGTCTTGACCGCTTCGGCAAACGTGGCAACGTCGTCGGCGTTCAGAACATCGCAAACCCGGGTCATAAACTGGCCATCAGGGAAGGCGGTACGCATCGCGTCTTCCG
>NZ_JAUOSC010001260.1:0-258 GCF_030548285.1 Gilvimarinus sp. 1_MG-2023 | reverse complement strand
GTTCAACCGTTGTGCTGCGCGTTCAAAGCCTCGGGTTTCGATCACTGCGACCAGCGCTTCCAGCGCACGATAGTCAATCATAAGCTTCTCTAATATCTCATTAGATTTATGACTTGGACGTATATCAGTTCTCTCCTTACTCTGCCACGCATCTGCTCGCCCAATGCCGTCAGCGGTACAGCGATGGCGAAGCGAATTTCTCTGTGTGGCGTTTTTTGAGTACTGGAGCACCCTGCCTGTGTCTGATCTGTTATTGAG
>NZ_JAUOSC010001259.1:0-258 GCF_030548285.1 Gilvimarinus sp. 1_MG-2023 | reverse complement strand
AGCTTGTGTTCATTACGATTAAGGTGCTGGCGATGTTGAACAATATAGTTTTTGATCGCGCGCTCTAAACGTCTGCTGACATCATCAAGTCGCTGACTTTGTTGGTTTAACCTCAATGGCGGGTGTTGACGCTCTAGTCGATGCTGCAACTGGGTTAAATGACGACGACGATCAGACAAATACTGACGAACGCTGTGGGTCAGTTGTTGTGTTTTTTGGCTAATTTTTTGGGTCTGGTGGCTGTTATCACGGCTAACT
>NZ_JAUOSC010000126.1:0-468 GCF_030548285.1 Gilvimarinus sp. 1_MG-2023 | reverse complement strand
ACTCTACCGTGTTTGGTGATAACCCCGTAGAAATGGCCCGTCGCTGGGTAGACGCTGGTTGTCGGCGGTTGCATTTGGTAGATCTGAATGGTGCCTTTGCTGGTGTACCCGTCAACGGTGGCGCGGTGACGGCCATTGCCAAGGAATTTCCGGGCTTGCCGATCCAGATTGGTGGTGGCATCCGTTCTCTGGAAACTATCGAAGCCTACGTTAAAGCCGGTGTCAGTTACGTCATTATCGGTACCAAGGCGGTGAAAGAACCGGCGTTTGTCAAAGAAGCCTGTGCCGCGTTTCCAGGCAAGGTCATTGTGGGGCTGGATGCCCAGGATGGTTTTGTTGCCACCGACGGCTGGGCTGAGGTTTCTGAGGTCAAGGCGGTGGATCTGGCCCGGCAGTTCAAGCACGACGGCGTATCAGCCATTGTTTACACCGATATTGCCCGGGATGGAATGATGCAAGGGGTGAATG
>NZ_JAUOSC010001258.1:0-258 GCF_030548285.1 Gilvimarinus sp. 1_MG-2023 | reverse complement strand
GTGCACAGAAATCCCGATTCAAAAGTCGCGACACCAAAAACCTTAGTATTATAAATACGCCGCGCCGCGACACACCGCGTACGCCATGGTGCCCTCGTTCCACACCATAAGCCCCACGCCATATAAGGCTTTAGTAGGTCATTATCAGGCCCCAAAGAAGCATTGAGCCTGTCGCCCTGCTGCCTAGTATGGGTTGATTGTCATAAATTTAATTATCGAGGAATTCTTATGAGTCCCTGGTACGCACACGTTCTGTTG
>NZ_JAUOSC010001257.1:0-258 GCF_030548285.1 Gilvimarinus sp. 1_MG-2023 | reverse complement strand
ACCCAGACGCTTCTTCTGGCTACGCAGATTAAAAAACAGTTTGCGTTGTGACTTGGTGGTAGCCACTTTGACGATACGCCAGTTACGCAGGATAAATTCGTGAATTTCGGCCTTGATCCAGTGCACCGCAAATGACACCAAACGCACACCCACTTCCGGGTTAAAACGTTTGACGGCCTTCATCAGACCAACATTACCTTCCTGGATCAGATCGGACTGGTTCAGCCCATAGCCGGAATAGCTGCGGGCAATGTGAAC
>NZ_JAUOSC010001256.1:0-258 GCF_030548285.1 Gilvimarinus sp. 1_MG-2023 | reverse complement strand
ATTTCTATGTGGGGACTTGCGGTAGTGCTAAGTTATGTGTTTGGGATTTCTCTTGGACTAGGACTTTTGGGAGTCTGGCTAGCTCAAGGTGTAGATGAATGGGTACGTGGAATATTTGCCTTTAGACGTTGGAAATCACAGCCTTGGCTAAGGAAGAAAGTGAGGAAAGATCCTGCCTAAGTATTTTGAAGTAAAAAGGCCGCTGCTGTTGAAAGCATCGGCCTTTTCTATATTTATCGTATTAACGGGCTGTAATTC
>NZ_JAUOSC010001255.1:0-258 GCF_030548285.1 Gilvimarinus sp. 1_MG-2023 | reverse complement strand
CCCTGCCGTCTTGCGCCCATCCTCGCCAGCTGCGCGCCTTGCTACGCAACGACGCCCTGACGTTCAGCGCAGGCCCCATGCCAAGCGCCGCGGCCGACCCGGCCACACACGCTTCAGCGCCTTCACCTTCCAATACCCGCGAAGACGGCCCGGTCGCCGTCGATCCACACGTTTTTTCCAAAGCCGTACTTGCCCATCAAGGAGCTAACCATGACTGATACCATCATCAAAATTGACCTTAACCAGTCTGCTTACGAG
>NZ_JAUOSC010001254.1:0-258 GCF_030548285.1 Gilvimarinus sp. 1_MG-2023 | reverse complement strand
CCTGATGGGGCGCAAGGGCATCAGCGAGGCCGATTGGTCGATCATCAGCCAGGCCACGCCGACCGATCGCAACGGCACCAAGTTCCTGACGCGCCAGGCCATCGAGGCGGTGAACGATCCCGGCGCACAAGCGGCGGCGGCTCGCTGGATGGGCTTTGTGTCGGACGAGGCGCAGTTCGCTGTCGTCAATCCTGACCTTGCCACGCGGGCGATTGTGACCGGCGGCGGCATGCCTGCGGGCACGGTGCGCGGCGAGGC
>NZ_JAUOSC010001253.1:0-258 GCF_030548285.1 Gilvimarinus sp. 1_MG-2023 | reverse complement strand
CATCAACGGCCGCTTTGCCCAAATCGGCTGGACACCCTTGCAGTTTTTCTTCCGCAAAGTGCCGTTTGAACAACTGGTTGCCTACTACGCCATGGCCGATGTGATGTGGATTACCCCTCTGCGCGATGGCCTGAATCTGGTAGCCAAGGAATACGTTGCCACCCAAGGAATGGTCGACGGAGCCGGAGTGCTGGTATTGTCGGAATTTGCCGGTGCCGCTGCCGAACTGCGTGGAGCGCTACTTACCAACCCTCACTC
>NZ_JAUOSC010001252.1:0-258 GCF_030548285.1 Gilvimarinus sp. 1_MG-2023 | reverse complement strand
ACACATCGTATTCTAAATCTATTTTAATTCCTGGGTCAATAATAACAACGGTTTTAAACCCATCATCAGCCAGTTCTTTTACCATTTTTTTGGGTTCCGGAAAATAATCTTTACTCCATGTAAAACATCTAAAACCTTCCATGTAATCAATGTCTAAATAGATGGCATCACAAGGAATTCTTAGGTCTCTAAATTTTTGTGTAATTTCTTTAACATTGGATTCTGGATAGTAACTCCATTTACATTGATGGTATCCCA
>NZ_JAUOSC010001251.1:0-258 GCF_030548285.1 Gilvimarinus sp. 1_MG-2023 | reverse complement strand
CTCATTGTCGGCGCGCCACTGTTTTTGGTTAAACGGCGGGTTGGCCATAATGTAATCGTCTTTAAGATCAGGGTGCTGATCTTTAAAGAAGGTATCCCATGCAACATCCCCCAGGTTGCCGTTAATCCCCCGAATGGCGAGGTTCATTTTGGCGAGCTTATAGGTGGCGCTGGTGTATTCCTGACCGTAGATCGAGACCTCTTTTTGGTTGCCGTTATGGCTGTTTACAAACTTGACCGATTGCACAAACATGCCGCC
>NZ_JAUOSC010001250.1:0-258 GCF_030548285.1 Gilvimarinus sp. 1_MG-2023 | reverse complement strand
ATTACTGACCGCTGTGGATGCCGATATTGCCTATGGCCGTGTTGATGAAGCACGGAGCAAACTGACTCCAGCCGTAGAATCCCAACCCGGGCGCACGGATCTCAGCCTTAAACTGCTGGAAGTGTTGGCTGAACTCAACGATGACAGCGCCTTTGCCGATGAAGAAGCACGTTTGTTGGGCTTCGGCTCAGATGACGATATTACGCTTGCAGAGCAGTTCCGCTCCCGCCTGAGTAATCCGATTGCACCGTCTACCCA
>NZ_JAUOSC010001249.1:0-258 GCF_030548285.1 Gilvimarinus sp. 1_MG-2023 | reverse complement strand
GACTGGTGCTCTTGATTTTAACGTTGGGAATAAAAGGGACTGGATGTTCAAAAAAAACGGTCAGCTGTTGACCATTTTCTTCTTCCATATTTAATCCATCTTCTTCAACCGATACGTCAGAATCGATCTGTCCAGTAGGATCGGCATTCCAGACACTGGCCTTGGCGCCAACGGTAAACAGAAGATCAGCCTGTGCTGACAAGGGAGCCAGTGCAACCAGTGCGACGGCCATTACGGTCTTTTTCATTGGTGTCATCC
>NZ_JAUOSC010000125.1:0-470 GCF_030548285.1 Gilvimarinus sp. 1_MG-2023 | reverse complement strand
TTGGTATCAAAGATCAGCTTGCGGCTTTTTTGAATATCTTCCGCCGGATGAATACCTGCCTCGGCCAGCAATGGCAGAGTGTCATCCAGAATGCGTCCCTTGGAGAGTGCAATGGTAAGCGGTTGGGTCATGATGTCCTCAATCTAGTGTGATGTGCCTGTCAGCCGGAAATTCGACGGATATGGGCACCCAGCTGCTGAAATTTTTCTTCGATGCATTCGTAACCACGGTCGATGTGGTAAATGCTGTTGACGTCGGTGGTGCCGTGAGCGACCAGTGCCGCCAGTACCAGCGAGGCCGACGCCCGCAAGTCGGTGGCCATCACCGGAGCACCACTCAGGGTTTCACGACCGGTAATCGTTGCGGTATTGCCTTCGACATGAATGTCCGCCCCCATGCGCACCAGCTCCTGGGCATGCATAAAGCGGTTTTCAAAGACCGTTTCAACAACAGTGCCGACCCCTTCGGCC
>NZ_JAUOSC010001248.1:0-258 GCF_030548285.1 Gilvimarinus sp. 1_MG-2023 | reverse complement strand
GCATCACACTCATGCTTTCACGGGTATCGGCCTGACGCCCCCGAAAATCAAAGTCGAGGCTGGGGTATTTGGCTTGCAGGTCGACAAAGGCTTCTTCCTGTAACACCGTCATCACAGCCGGGATTTGCGTACGCGGTTCGACATCGGCGGTTACGTTCACCACTTGCCGCCCGGCCCGGCGTGAAATACTCGATGGCGAGACGGTTTTCTCCAGCACCGCGACTTCTGCCAATGGCACATAACCACCGGCTGTCGTAC
>NZ_JAUOSC010001247.1:0-258 GCF_030548285.1 Gilvimarinus sp. 1_MG-2023 | reverse complement strand
AATGGATGCAGCTGTAATTGCTACCGAGCAAAGAAAGATGGCAAGTACAAGTAATTGCAGTGCCTGTGTTCCATTTTCATCTTGGAATAATAATCGATTCGCCTCTGGGAAAATAGCAATCAATCCAATGGTCGCATCAATAGCTAGATAAAAACTAAATAGCATTGCACCACGGATAGACGGATAAAATGTGGATGGGTCGCCTTTTAACTTCTGCTTGGAGATCGATGGGAGTAATGCTAATGCAAAGGATGAGCC
>NZ_JAUOSC010001246.1:0-258 GCF_030548285.1 Gilvimarinus sp. 1_MG-2023 | reverse complement strand
AGGAATTGCCTGTGTTAAACACCAGAACATGTCTGGTTCTGATATGGGTGATGCACACAAAGAATACTTCTCAGGCGACAACGCACTGAAAGCTTCTGGTAAAGACAACACCATGAACCAGTTCAGCTAAGAGCTGGTACACCCCCTCGGGTGTTGTATCCAGGGCGGCCTTCGGGCCGCCTTTTTTTGTGCCTGATTACAAATGGCCCGGTTCTGATTCACTCGCTGCTATTACAGGAGTGGGAGAGGGGCGTTGAG
>NZ_JAUOSC010001245.1:0-258 GCF_030548285.1 Gilvimarinus sp. 1_MG-2023 | reverse complement strand
GATCTTTCACGACAGCTTCCTGCTGGCCAAGCGGCGGATGAAGGAATGCACCTCCATCCGGCCGGTCATCGATCTGCCGGAAATCATCAGCGCCATGATCGACGTCTGCGACGCCGATCCTGCCGTCATGGAGAAGGTCGGAAAAAAGATGCTCGAACGCCGGGCGCAGCAACTGGCCGAATTGCAAAACGGAGTCAGGTTCGGTCCCAGCAGCGGATCGCAACCCGGAAAATGTCCCAATAGATCGTCGGCCTAGCC
>NZ_JAUOSC010001244.1:0-258 GCF_030548285.1 Gilvimarinus sp. 1_MG-2023 | reverse complement strand
GCTTCACGCTTTTCCATGGTATTGATATCGACCAGATTATGGATCTTGCTGATGGTGCCAGCGCTGGCACCGGTAGCAAATTTCAGGTCATACGGACGGCCTGGCACCATGGATTGCTCGGTCATCCAGACCAGATCAGCATTAAAGCGATTACCAACGATCGGCTGGTCATTCACCTTGACGATGACATCGCCACGGCTGATATCGATTTCGTCTTCCAGTGTCAGGGTGATGGATTGGCCGACAAAGGCTTTTTCC
>NZ_JAUOSC010001243.1:0-258 GCF_030548285.1 Gilvimarinus sp. 1_MG-2023 | reverse complement strand
AGGGAAGGCTGGCCGCTGTCATCCTGTCCCGGGTCGTGCTGTTACCCCTGCTGTGGTGTTCTACTATCGTCTGAAAATTGAGCAAATAATCATCAAATGAAAGCCTTACTCTGGCCAGAGATAACAAATCTCGCTAGAGTATGAGGCGTTGAATGAATAATTCTTTGTTTCTGCAAGGCTGGGAAATATCACATGGAATTGGATTTTGGTTTGTTGATTTTATGACTAGGTATCGTTCACCTTGGTGGTGGACTCTAG
>NZ_JAUOSC010001242.1:0-258 GCF_030548285.1 Gilvimarinus sp. 1_MG-2023 | reverse complement strand
CTGTAACGCAGTAGTTGTTGATCTGAGAGAGTGTCCATTTTCTATTCCTTCGACAGGATGGCTTGGGTCATACGCATCAGGCCAACCGGATTTGAGGCCAGCGTCCGCCAGTAATGCGTGGCTGGCCGCCCAGATCATGCCGGGTATCGATATCGACAAAGCCCTGTTGCGCCAAACAGGCGGCAACTGCTTCTGCCTGTTGATAGCCATGTTCCAGCAACAGCCAGCCGTCGGCGTTAAGAAAAGCCGGTGCCTGGC
>NZ_JAUOSC010001241.1:0-258 GCF_030548285.1 Gilvimarinus sp. 1_MG-2023 | reverse complement strand
TCGATAGTCGGCCTCAGGGTCTTTTAGCGCTTCCCAGTTGAGTGGGGAGTCCAGTGTGATGTCTTCAGGCCAGCGCTCATCACTGCTTAAAGGACGGGAAAAAACGATGACTTCGACTTCATACCAGCCTTCGTGCGGGGAGCTTTGCGCTAGGCCTGCATTGCTGCAAAACAATAGTAAAGCGGATGAGACTGTACTCAGTAGCGGGGTAAAGATTGATTTCATGGGTAATTGCTTCCGTTGTCTGGTCGACAGTCT
>NZ_JAUOSC010001240.1:0-258 GCF_030548285.1 Gilvimarinus sp. 1_MG-2023 | reverse complement strand
AATCAGATCAGCGCCGGTTAATGGCTGCCCTGGCCCGACATAAGCAAAGTCTACCTGCGGGTGCTGGCGCAGCATGTCAAAATCGGTGTGATTACTGATACGCGACAGCACCGGCACACGTACCCGCAAGCGAATGTCGGTGTGATCAAGTTGCTGCTCGGTGTCGATGGCATCTTCCGCCGCAGCACCAAGCTTCATAAGGTAAGGCAAGACACCCAGCACCGGTTTGCCCGTGCGTTGTTGCAGCCAGTCCAGACC
>NZ_JAUOSC010000124.1:0-471 GCF_030548285.1 Gilvimarinus sp. 1_MG-2023 | reverse complement strand
GACGACCTGTTGCAGCAACTTCAGCAAGAAGCGGATCGGGCAGCACAAGCCAACCTGGCCGCTGAATAAGAAAACGCGCCATTATTCAGTGCGTATGGTGGTCGGAACCCCATACGCACTCCGGGTCTCTCTAGGCAAATACCTGATTTATGGTACATGCTATGGTTTATTCCAAGCGGACCACATCACGTAACCGCCCCAAACGAGCCGAGAGACATGCATCTACAGGTACAACGCCTGAAGCACAAGCTGGTTATCGTCACGTTATTGACGACCACCCTGACTCTGATATTTTCAAGCATCGCCTTTACCTGGCTGGAATACTATCTGACCCGCCAGGACAACGAACGCCAACTGAACACCATTGGCACCATGATCGCTCGCCACAGCGCACACGAACTCCTGGCCGGACACACCAGCGAACTGAAAGAAAGCATCCGCTCCCACAGTGACAACAGCGATATTCTGAGC
>NZ_JAUOSC010001239.1:0-258 GCF_030548285.1 Gilvimarinus sp. 1_MG-2023 | reverse complement strand
GCCTGACACTGGATCAAATCCCGATGTTTGCCCAGGCTTTGCTGACCATGTTGCTGCTGGTACCTATCGGCCCGGTAATGTATCGGATTTTCTTCCAGCCGATCGCCTCTGCCCAACCACTGGTGTTATTGATTGTTTCAATCGCGGTACACGTTGCCATGGTGGGTGTTGGCTTGTTGCTGTTTGGCCCTGAAGGTGCCCGCACCCAGCCGTTCACAGATACTGCTCTGTCGCTGGGGCCGGTGATGCTGAAAAGCC
>NZ_JAUOSC010001238.1:0-258 GCF_030548285.1 Gilvimarinus sp. 1_MG-2023 | reverse complement strand
GTCTAATGTGCTGTTCACAATGGCTTTATAATGCACCTGCAAACAGGCGATTTGACGCTGGCTCGATAGCGAACGTTGATAATAAAAAACAATCGCTATACCAACCATCAAAAATATACTGGACGCCCCTACCAGTCGCAAAAACTTAAGCAGTGCGGCCTCTCTGACCGTCGCATCAGAGACAGTGTAAACCTGGTAAACGTATTGTGAATCACGGGTTTGATCCCACAAAATTCGCTGCGCAAGATACCAAACTGT
>NZ_JAUOSC010001237.1:0-258 GCF_030548285.1 Gilvimarinus sp. 1_MG-2023 | reverse complement strand
CTTTGTGACTATGGTATTGATCCGGCACGATGACAGTCGCCCGAGAGCGGCTACCATGGCTGTTTGAGGCTCCGCCAACGTGCTTTAATCAAAGGATCGACCAAATCACTGAGCAGAGATTTCCCGGCTGCAAGACCAGCCGCAAACAACAAATACAATTTACTAACGAACCGTTTTCCGGAGGCATGATGCATCCCGTCGTTGAGCAGGTCACCAAGCGCATTATCAAACGTAGTCAACCCACTCGTCGTGCTTACC
>NZ_JAUOSC010001236.1:0-258 GCF_030548285.1 Gilvimarinus sp. 1_MG-2023 | reverse complement strand
ATCCCGGCTTGCCAGTTCCCGGGCCTCCAGCCGCTCCCTGACCCGCTCCAATGCCCGCTGCAAATCCGCCGGACGTACCGGCTTGAGCAAGTAATCGATGGCGCTGACACCGAAGGCATCCAGAGCATGTTCATCAAATGCCGTACAAAAAACCACCAGCGGAGGCGTGTCATATTGCTGCAATGCCTGGGCGGTTTCCAGCCCGCTGCGGCCAGGCATCTGGATATCCAGCAGCAATACATCGGCACGGTGGTGCTC
>NZ_JAUOSC010001235.1:0-258 GCF_030548285.1 Gilvimarinus sp. 1_MG-2023 | reverse complement strand
GCTGGGCATGCAGCCCAAGGTGGGTCTGAATATAATCCAGCAATATCGCGTTCTGCAGATTCTGGCGTCCGAATAACAGGATGTAGCGCCTGTCGGTACTGTATTGCCGATCCATAACGTCTCTCCTTGACCTGACTTGCCACCGGCATACCCTGCCCATGACGGTTGAGAATAATTCTACCCAATCAAACGCTCAAAAAAAGAGCATGAAACAGACACAATTCCTAGTTTTCAAAAAATTCCAACGGAACCACGAAC
>NZ_JAUOSC010001234.1:0-258 GCF_030548285.1 Gilvimarinus sp. 1_MG-2023 | reverse complement strand
AGGGTGCACCGAGTGCTTGCCAGTCCGGTAGCAGCTCATCCAGAGCACGGGTTTCTATCACCGCGCCGGAAAGAATATGCGCCCCGACTTCAGAGCCTTTTTCGACCACACAAATGGTCAGTTCCTGACCCTGCTCCTGCGCCAGTTGGGCCAGTCGTATCGAGGCACTGAGGCCAGATGGACCTGCGCCGACAATGACGACATCGTAGGCCATGGATTCACGTTGGGTCATAGCTATCTCTCACGGTTCACAGCAGC
>NZ_JAUOSC010001233.1:0-258 GCF_030548285.1 Gilvimarinus sp. 1_MG-2023 | reverse complement strand
AACGCGCCACGTCTTCTGCCAGTAAAATACCCCGCTGCCGCGCCCGCAAGACCAGTGCCAGAGCCCGCTCTTCTGGCTGCAGCAATGCCAAATGGTACACCACGCCCCAGCATAATCGGGACCCCAGATCCGGCAGCGCCACAGCCAGCTGTTGAGGCGGACAACGTGCCGAGATCAACAAATGGCCATCGTTTTCCCGCACCCGGTTAAACAGATGAAACAGGGCCAGCTCCCAGTCGTCATGGCCCAGTACTGCCT
>NZ_JAUOSC010001232.1:0-258 GCF_030548285.1 Gilvimarinus sp. 1_MG-2023 | reverse complement strand
GAATATCCCGGCCTGCAGCTGTCTGTTCAGGGTGAGCTGCAACGCAGTGCTGTTACCCAGGACTCCCTCAAAACAGGATTATTGCTGGGACTGTGCGGCGTTTTTATTCTGTTGAGTCTGCAGTTTCGCAGCTATATCGAACCTCTGATCGTGATGGTCTCGATTCCCATGGCGCTGATTGGTGTCATCATCGGGCACCTGCTGATGGGGCATGACCTGTCGATGCCAAGTATGGTGGGGTTTGTCTCACTGGCGGGG
>NZ_JAUOSC010001231.1:0-259 GCF_030548285.1 Gilvimarinus sp. 1_MG-2023 | reverse complement strand
GTGATCATCCGAGTCATATGCCATTTTTTCGTCTGCCATCCAGAGATTTCTCCGTTACGGGGTTCTGCCGCAACATTTACTGCGACCTGTCAGATTAACAGCCGATCGTGCTTATAGCTCGGAGCAGTCAAGCCGTCTGTTAACTCCTGTGCATTCCGTCACAAAAGTTATTCACGCCATCAGCAAGCGCCTCCGTCCCTGGTACCAAAAACGATCGACCCTGATAACAAACCAGCAACCGTTAACACACCAGAAACAA
>NZ_JAUOSC010001230.1:0-259 GCF_030548285.1 Gilvimarinus sp. 1_MG-2023 | reverse complement strand
GGTTTATTCCTTCCTCAAGCCAGAAGCCGCGCCTGCGTTGCCTGTCGAAGACGATGGCACCACCCAGGCCCAGATGTATACCCAGGCGATTATTGCCATTATTCCGCCATTGGCGCTGATTCTGGTGGTACTGGGATCAATCTTTGCCGGTATCGCAACCCCGACAGAATCGTCTGCATTGGGTGGCATTGGTGCCATCTTCCTGGCCACTGTTTACGGCCAATTCAGCTGGAAAATGCTGTACCAGTCGGCGCAGGAA
>NZ_JAUOSC010000123.1:0-471 GCF_030548285.1 Gilvimarinus sp. 1_MG-2023 | reverse complement strand
AGGTCATGCTGGGCGTGGCGGCCAAGCTGCGCGAGCGTAAGCAGGCGTTGGCCGAAATGATGGCGCTGGAAATGGGCAAGCCGATTCTGGAAGGGGTGGCCGAGGTCGAAAAAGCCGCCTGGTGTACCGAACACTATGCGGAGCAGGCCGAAACCTACCTCAACAGTGAATCGATTGAGTCGGATGCGACACAAAGTTATGTCACCTATCAGCCGCTGGGAGCGGTGTTGGGGATTCTGCCCTGGAATGCTCCGTTGTGGCTGGCTTTTCGTTTTTTGGCTCCGGCGCTGATGGCCGGTAACACCTGTGTTATGAAACACGACCCGAACGTACAAGGTTGTGCCCGACTGATCGAAACCATTTTTGACGACGTTTGTGCGGTGAACAAGGTGCCTGCGCATATTATGGTGAACCTGACCTTGGCCACCGAACAGATCGAAACAGCGATTCGTCACCCGGCAATTCAGGCGG
>NZ_JAUOSC010001229.1:0-259 GCF_030548285.1 Gilvimarinus sp. 1_MG-2023 | reverse complement strand
GGACGGAAAGCATCGTTAAAGATCGGACGACCGTTTTTATCCAGCCCCTTGGCCCAGGAAATCTTGTCGACAAACGGGAAGCCTTTGATGAAGTCGCCGTTTTCACGATTCAAGACATAGAAAAAACCGTTACGGTCTGCTGTTGCAGCTGCCTTGACGGTTTTCTTGCCAACCTTATAGTCAAAAGAAATCAGCTCGTTCACACCATCGTAATCCCAGCCATCGTGTGGCGTGGTCTGGAAGTGCCACTTGATTTCAC
>NZ_JAUOSC010001228.1:0-259 GCF_030548285.1 Gilvimarinus sp. 1_MG-2023 | reverse complement strand
GCCCCGCAGCGGCAATAAAATTGCGCTGGGCGACCGATTTGGCATTAAAACTCTGCTCTCTCAAATGCTCGGGAACATCGCCTTCCCGCTCATCCAGCATTTTGACGTAGCCACCCAACGGCAGAGGCGCGACAGAATATTCGGTACCCTGCTTGTCTCGCACGGAAAACAACGGATTTCCAAAACCGACTGAAAACCGCAATACCCGGACGCCGCAGCGACGAGCCGCCCAGAAATGTCCATATTCGTGAATCACCAC
>NZ_JAUOSC010001227.1:0-259 GCF_030548285.1 Gilvimarinus sp. 1_MG-2023 | reverse complement strand
CCCGCGTTTAGGTGGCCAACACGCAGACTATATTGCTAAGCAATTGCGCGACTTCCGCGCGGGTAACCGCACTACCGATGGCGACGCACAAATTATGCGCGGTGTGGCTAAGCATTTAAGTGATGCAGAGCTTGAAGCCGTAGCCAATTATATCTCTGGCTTAAACTAGGCGAGCGCATAGCTTAGTTGTATAAAAAACACCCGCTAAAAGCGGGTGTTTTTGTATCTGCCTTCGCAAATTGTGGGGGCTGAGTGCAAG
>NZ_JAUOSC010001226.1:0-259 GCF_030548285.1 Gilvimarinus sp. 1_MG-2023 | reverse complement strand
ATACTCACCAAAAGCATTTGGCAATCCTGCATTAGGATGCGCAGATACTCCATATTCCGTATTGCTTGATATTGCCTCTAAATGTGGCACCAATGCATCTGCTCCTAAAGCACAATTTAATCCCACGGTTAACAATGGAATATGTGATACAGAAATTAAGAAAGCTTCTGCTGTTTGACCTGATAAAGTCCTACCTGAAGCATCTGTAATCGTTCCACTCAACATCACAGGCACATCAATTCCTCTTTCTGCTTTTACC
>NZ_JAUOSC010001225.1:0-259 GCF_030548285.1 Gilvimarinus sp. 1_MG-2023 | reverse complement strand
ACATTGTTCTGATTAAGAATGGGTGTCCAGGCGCTGTCGAACCACGATTTCTGAAGCAGCTGCTTTGCGTCGACCATTTCTAATTCTAATATTACTTAATAGTTTTGTTGTCTTTCGTTTTAATAGAAGTGGGTTCGTTCACAAAAATTGACACGAACGACACAGAGAGCACGTCCACATAAATACCACCCACACAGACCACACACAACATTTCTTTAGAAGTTCATCTCGGGGAGTTGGTTTGAAGCCACTTCTCACA
>NZ_JAUOSC010001224.1:0-259 GCF_030548285.1 Gilvimarinus sp. 1_MG-2023 | reverse complement strand
CACCCGCACAGCGATGACGATATTCTGGCGGCATTGGCTCTGGTGCAGTTGGACGAGTGGGCCATGCAGCTGCCGCAGGGGCTGGATACCTGGCTTGGCGACGGTGAGTGGCAAGCATCGGGCGGTGAATGCAAACGGCTGGGGCTGGCACGACTGGTGTTGCAGCAGCCGCGGATTATTCTGCTGGATGAGCCGGGAGCCGGAATGGACGTTGATCTGGCCCAGCAGGTCTTTGCCAACCTGGCCGATCACTGGCAAC
>NZ_JAUOSC010001223.1:0-259 GCF_030548285.1 Gilvimarinus sp. 1_MG-2023 | reverse complement strand
ATCCTGAATATAGGCACCCTGGAACTCGTAGTTTTCCTTGTCGGTTTCCAGCTTGAGCTCGTTTTCACGCCACTGGGCACTGTGTGCTTCCATCTCTGCTTTCGATGGTAAAGGAATACGGCCCATGATGACGTCACGGGTGTACCAGGCCTGGGCATCAAACATATTGAAGCTGTACCACTGGTCTTGCATGCCGAGGTAGAACAACTTGGTGTTTTCTTCCCAGACGACGCCTTTGTAGAGACCCAGAGGCCACAGG
>NZ_JAUOSC010001222.1:0-259 GCF_030548285.1 Gilvimarinus sp. 1_MG-2023 | reverse complement strand
GTACATTCATGTACCGCGGGTCACCGGTTTGCCCGCCGGTTTCAGTCTTATCGATTGGGACCTGAGCGCCCTTGCCTGTGGTGTGCTTTGTGAAGTCCTCGCAAGAGCGTAACCACTGATCCCACACTTGGCATTCCATCATATCGAGCTTTGCCAGCTGTTCTTGCTTGGACGCATCAAAATCAATTAACGCAGACTTACGCCTCTGAGCGCGCAATTAACGTAAATCGCGGAGCACCATATCCAAGCTGTACTGAAT
>NZ_JAUOSC010001221.1:0-259 GCF_030548285.1 Gilvimarinus sp. 1_MG-2023 | reverse complement strand
CCCCTGAACCGAGTCGAGCAGGGTTTGGTATTTCAGGTTGCTGACGAAGATGTGTTTTTCATGATCGGGCAGATCAAGAAAATCCTTACGGTCGTTAGTCAAATCCACTTCTTCAGGGCGCCAGAAAAACGACAGTTGTTTTTCGATCAGATTTTCAAAAATCTTGTGTTTCTGTTGATCATAACGGGCAACATTGACGTGCTCGCCAAAAAACATGGGCTGTTTGAAGGTATCAAATTCGTTGCGGTTGACGGTGGTG
>NZ_JAUOSC010001220.1:0-259 GCF_030548285.1 Gilvimarinus sp. 1_MG-2023 | reverse complement strand
GAAAAGCTGTTCCGCGCCCGTGCTGTAATTGGCCTCTGGCCTGCGGCCAAACGGGGCAACGACGACACCGTGATCTTCAACCCGGACAACCCATCCGAAGAACTGGCCATTCTGCATCACCTGCGCCAGCAGACCGACAAACCCAACGACCAGCCCAATTACTCGCTGGCGGATTTTGTCACACCAGAAGATCAGCTCACCCATGGCAAACAGGATTACATGGGAGCGTTTGTTGTCACCGCCGGGATTGAAGCCGAGC
>NZ_JAUOSC010000122.1:0-471 GCF_030548285.1 Gilvimarinus sp. 1_MG-2023 | reverse complement strand
CAAATCACCGACACCAAAGTGGATGGCAAAACCGTGGCTGACCGTAAGGAATCCGTCTACGCCGTCGGTCCGGGGGTGATGTACAGCTTCTCTGCCGACAACCACATCGTCGCCAATGGCTACCGTGAGTTTGAGGTACAGAATCGTCCGCAAGGCAGTCGTATGCAGGTGCGCTGGATTCATCACTTCTGATTCCCGGTTCCAGCAACAGTTGGCCAGCTGCCATGGCAGCTGACCAACCGCTCTTTCCCTGCTCATGCTCCAGCGAGGTCATCATGCATAACAGTCAGCTTACCGACATCCAGACCAGTAGCCACAGCCGCTCACAAGCACATCTGTGGATGGAAAAGATCTGCGGCCCACATGCGCTCGATACCCGCATCGGTACCGAATCCCTCGACTTTCATTACCACGCTCGCCGGCTGCCCGGACTGGCACTGATGTTCGGTGATATTTCCTATGGTACGGGAG
>NZ_JAUOSC010001219.1:0-259 GCF_030548285.1 Gilvimarinus sp. 1_MG-2023 | reverse complement strand
GCCATGGCCCGTTGGCTGGAAAGCCGTCAGCTGGCGCGCAAACCCCGACTGGCAGAACGGCTGCAGGTTGAACGAGGCTGGGAAGATGCAGTGGAAGCAGTCCTGGGGGACTACTTGCAAGCACTGGTGATCGATAATCTGGACGCCGCCAGTCAATGGCTGGACAGCTTGCAGGAAGGCAGCCTGGTGCTCTGGTCCGACTCCGCCGTTGATGCGAGCAATACCGCGCTGGCCCCGGACTCCCTGCTGCAACGGGTAC
>NZ_JAUOSC010001218.1:0-260 GCF_030548285.1 Gilvimarinus sp. 1_MG-2023 | reverse complement strand
GAAATTATTTCAACCAAAGTGAAATACTCATCCAGTTATTTATTCCTTCCAAGCGTGATTGATACGGAAGCAGAAGCCACGGCATTTTTTCCTATTCCAGGTATCCTGCAGGGTAATGATGTACTCGGTTTGCGACAGCGGTTACCCAAAGAGAAAATTTCCCGGTTATTGCATGATCTGGAGCAAAGCGGGCGAATGGAAATCAGTGATTTTGGCGATATTTCTGTATCAAATTGTTCTCCGGATTATAGGATTGAAAA
>NZ_JAUOSC010001217.1:0-260 GCF_030548285.1 Gilvimarinus sp. 1_MG-2023 | reverse complement strand
GCCTTGTACGAGCAGGGCACTGACGCCTTGATGCGCCAGTTAATGGGGTATCGTTCCCGGTTGGTGAAATTGCGGCGGGTGTTTAATTATCACCAAAGCATCACCGATGAATTAAAAACCAGTGATCTGGCGTTGTTTACACAACCAGATCTGGAGCTGGACCACACACTGAACGACTTGCATGACCGCTTTGAGCGGCTGGCCAGCCTGGTAGCGATGTTTTATGACATCTGTGGTGATCTGATTGATGGTTATCTTGC
>NZ_JAUOSC010001216.1:0-260 GCF_030548285.1 Gilvimarinus sp. 1_MG-2023 | reverse complement strand
ACGCCAATACCTCGGCGGCGGTGAAAGCCCGTGCCGATTGGGTGGTGACCTCCAGTATTGCGCTGGATGTGGTGAACTATTTACACGGCAAGGGTGAAAAACTGATCTGGGCACCTGATCGTCATCTTGGGGATTATGTGTGCCGGGAGACCGGTGCGGATATGATTCTCTGGGACAGCGAATGCATCGTCCATGATGAATTCAAGGCCAAGGGCTTGCAGGATTTGCGGCTGGTATATCCGGATGCCGCGATTCTGGTG
>NZ_JAUOSC010001215.1:0-260 GCF_030548285.1 Gilvimarinus sp. 1_MG-2023 | reverse complement strand
AATTTTGGCAAAGCTATTTCTGTTTGATGTTTTTGATGATCTTTTAAATTTGGCAATTTCACATCCCATTCTTTTCTTTTTGACAAAGAATTTAGAAAACGAATTTCTTCTTCTTTCTTTTGAAACACTTCAAGTTTTTTTAACGTTTTTTTATTTATCTTAACAATACCAAACGTTACATTTTCTACATTTTTATAAGTCAATAAAGTTTTTGAATATTGTTGAATCGGGATGTATTTTTCCAAACGACAATTCACAGA
>NZ_JAUOSC010001214.1:0-260 GCF_030548285.1 Gilvimarinus sp. 1_MG-2023 | reverse complement strand
GCCAGAAAGTGGCCAGCTGGGACCCACACACCCACCCGATTGTGACAGAAGTAACGGGTCGAATTGAATTTGTGGGTATGGATGAGGGTATTACCATCAATCGTCAGACCGACGAATTGACGGGCCTGTCCAACATCGAAGTCATCGATCCCAAAGACCGTCCGGCGGCTGGTAAAGATATCCGCCCAATGGTGAAACTGATTGATGCCACGACAGGTAACGACATTCTGCTACCTGGTACCAATGTGCCGGCCCAGTAC
>NZ_JAUOSC010001213.1:0-260 GCF_030548285.1 Gilvimarinus sp. 1_MG-2023 | reverse complement strand
GTTCTGGCCCGATGTAATGGTTTGCTCAGGAATTCCGGTGATAGGTAAGTCGAGACCTTTTTTAATTTTGATCATATGCCTCGCCTAATCACATGAGTCCGCTGCGCCAGAATCCGCAACACAAACACACGAACAGGCCACCAAAATCATCACTGAAGCTGGAAGCAGGCTCGTATTACTTGCAATTGCATTGGGAAACAAGCACTTGGATACTCGTTTGCTAAGTTTACTAAGTGAAAAATCGGCGGTTAGTATAAAGA
>NZ_JAUOSC010001212.1:0-260 GCF_030548285.1 Gilvimarinus sp. 1_MG-2023 | reverse complement strand
GGATAACGACAACCGGGTTCTGGTTGAACGTATTCACACCGCCCTGACCGGTGCCGAAGAACTGCTGGCCGACCTGCTGGATATTTCCCGCCTCGATGCCAATGCCGTAACCCCCGATCATGAAGAGTTTGCCGTCAACGACCTGCTCAAAACCCTGTACAGCGAATTCCAGACCCAGGCCCATCAGGCCAATCTCGAATTGCATATGGTAGCCAGCAGCCTGCGTATCCGCAGCGACCCGCGCTTATTAATGCGCATCC
>NZ_JAUOSC010001211.1:0-260 GCF_030548285.1 Gilvimarinus sp. 1_MG-2023 | reverse complement strand
GTACAACCTGTTGCCTGCAGCGCCTGCGACAGAATTAAGTTCATCTATCAAAGGGACACCCGCGGCGAAAGTCGTCGACAGCGTACTCGCAAAGCGGGCCATAATGGATTGGTAAAGAATATCTCCGACGATGGGCACTTTTAGCATAAACCGATCGATAAAATAAGAAAATTTAGAGCGTAGTAATTTAAGTTCTTTCAGAGCAAAGAAAAGTACAACCTCGCCAAAAAATGCATACAGCCAATAAGCTTGAGACATGT
>NZ_JAUOSC010001210.1:0-260 GCF_030548285.1 Gilvimarinus sp. 1_MG-2023 | reverse complement strand
GATCCGAACCGCCCCTTGTTTTATCAGTGGCTCGCGTTTCTTAATAATACGCTGCAAGCTGAACTTATGGTTCACTATTATCCTCATCGCCATACCAATGATGAAGCTACCATTCCAAATGTTGTAGCGGCCCAGGGCGACAGGGTTGCAGACGCCTTATCCATTATCAACGACCAGCTAGAGGGCAATGAATACTTGCTTGGTGGGACGCTAACAGCATGTGATTATTTTTTGTTTATGCTTGCGGAATGGTCGTTGCC
>NZ_JAUOSC010000121.1:0-474 GCF_030548285.1 Gilvimarinus sp. 1_MG-2023 | reverse complement strand
AGGGCTTCCTGTACCTGCTGCCAGACGTAGTCGACGTCCGCCGGATGAATCAGCCGGCCATAACTTTTCTGAGTCATTCTGACCAGATCGTCGGCACTGTACCCTGTCAGGGCCAGACAGCCTTCACTGACGTATTCCATGGTCCAGTCGCGGTCGTTACGAGAGCGGTAAATCATTGTTGGCAGGCGCGACACCAGAGCATTGAGGCCACGCTGGGTCGCACGGTTTTGCTGGTCTTCCTGCTCCTGAAGAGAGATATCACACAGGGTGGCAGAATATTGCCGGGTCTTTGGTGATTGTGGCCCCAGGGTTTGCAGGCGTAATTCACACCAGAGTGGCTGCCGGTCCGGGCTGGCGAGGCGTAACTTGAGCGGCGGATACGGACCACTGGCAGTCAGGTCGCTGCTGCCGTTAAGCAGCTGTAGCCAGGCGGCACGATCCTGCGGGTGCAGAAAATCAGCCAGTGGTTGGTTC
>NZ_JAUOSC010001209.1:0-260 GCF_030548285.1 Gilvimarinus sp. 1_MG-2023 | reverse complement strand
CATGAGAGGTATAAGACGGGGGCAGCTGCGAATAAGCAACGCCGGTTCTTAACCATACGATACGGTCACCCATGCGACGACGGTCATCGAAAGCAATCGTGACCTGGCGCTGGGGGTCTGCCCGCTCAGCATCCGGCAACTCACCAACAGCAGGCACCCAGTAAACACATTCTCGACTATAGAGCTGATACCATTGTTCAAATGCACGACGATCCAGTAGCCAGTTTTCGTGAATGATCAGGGACTCATAGGCCTGACGC
>NZ_JAUOSC010001208.1:0-260 GCF_030548285.1 Gilvimarinus sp. 1_MG-2023 | reverse complement strand
TGTCAGCACCCTGCCCGCTTGTGAGTTTGCCAATGTTGGCTGATAACAGCGCAGCAGTACACGACACGCGATGACAGCCTGACGAACAACAGTCGACAGTCGTTCGCAGACAGTTGAGTTGCTACTCGTCGCTCCTCCAGAACACTCAAATCGCATCCCACAACAGCCGTAAACCGATCAAGCCTAACGCCAGATAAATAATCCGGTAAAAGGTTTTGTCGTCTATCAGTGCCTGTAATTTCACACCGTAACGAGCACCC
>NZ_JAUOSC010001207.1:0-260 GCF_030548285.1 Gilvimarinus sp. 1_MG-2023 | reverse complement strand
GACACCGGCAGGGCCTGCCGCCTGAATGTCCAGATCGGTCTTACTGAGGCCGGCTTTTTTCAGCGTCGCCAGCAAGGCGTAATAAGTCGTGTCGGAATAAGACATCACGGTCACAGTTTTGCCTTTCAAATCAGCCACGCTCTTGATACCGGCATCATCACCGGTCGCCAATACCGTCAGGCTGCCTGCACCCAATACCGCTACGGCCTTGACCGGAATACCATTGGCACGCACGATCAGTGGCGTATCACCAATAGCCC
>NZ_JAUOSC010001206.1:0-260 GCF_030548285.1 Gilvimarinus sp. 1_MG-2023 | reverse complement strand
GTTTTTTGGTCGCGGCCTGGCTACTCTGGCGTGCTCGCAAACAAAGCGACCTGCAAGCCTTGGCTGGTTTTGCCATCATGATGGCGGTGTGGTGTTTTGGCCATGTGGTGCTGTTTCATGGTTATGAACGTATTGGTATTTATATAATTCTGGCCAATCCACTGATGCCTACTTTTTTCCTGCACTTTGCGATTCGGTTTGTAAACTCCGGTGCTGCCAGAGAAGATAAACTTGATCGTCTTTATCAAACGGTTCCCTGG
>NZ_JAUOSC010001205.1:0-260 GCF_030548285.1 Gilvimarinus sp. 1_MG-2023 | reverse complement strand
GTGCATGACTCCGTCTTGGCAGTTCACGCCCTCAGTCCGCGCGGCTTTGTAAAGATCCAGCTTTTCAGAAACGAGGTAGTGCAGGCCGTGGCTGTCGGCCCAGCTGCCGGACACCATGAAGCACCAGCACCAGCACCAGCAACAGCACCGCCAGCCAGATAGGGACATACATCCACAGATCCGCTGCAGCAAAGGGCTCACCCAACAGCAAGGCCACCACAAACAGCAACAGCGGTTCGACATAACCCAACATACCAAAC
>NZ_JAUOSC010001204.1:0-260 GCF_030548285.1 Gilvimarinus sp. 1_MG-2023 | reverse complement strand
GCCCACTATCGATCCAACAGACACAAGCGGCTCACATTCGCCGTAACGGCGGTAACGAATCCAGCAACAGCTTGCCATAACGAGTGGTCGTAAGGCGTCGGTCCAGAATACTGATACGGCCACTGTCGGTTTCCTTGCGAATCAGTCGGCCACAGGCCTGCACCAGCCGGATCGACGCCGCAGGCAAGGTCAGGTCCATAAACGGATTACGGCCGCGGCTTTCCAGCCATTCACTGGTGGCCGCCTGAATCGGATCATCC
>NZ_JAUOSC010001203.1:0-261 GCF_030548285.1 Gilvimarinus sp. 1_MG-2023 | reverse complement strand
CACCCCCCCCCCACCCCCACCACTCCCCACCAGCCCCCCCCCCAGCCGCCCACTCCCTCGTGTTTATGATAGTTCGACAACCGATATCTTCTCCGTTTCGTTATAGTCGGAATAGTCAGATGTGTATAAGATAAATTTTTTTGTTATCCGTGATTGGCTTTTTCTTTGAGCATGAGGTTGCGGGACAGCGTTTTGTGATTAATTGTCATGCGGAGCTTGTAATCGGAATGGTCTTTTTTTTACTTTTTTTTGTTAGTATCG
>NZ_JAUOSC010001202.1:0-261 GCF_030548285.1 Gilvimarinus sp. 1_MG-2023 | reverse complement strand
GAGCAAGGCGGTGCGCTATTGGTATTTTTCAGTAACCATCTGGAAGAGACTCTGGCGGCGGTTGAGCAAGCTGGTGGGGTGATTATTCAGCCGATATTTACTTTCCCGGGGGGCCGCCGTTTTCATTATACCGAACCCAGTGGTAATGAATTGGCCGTGTGGTCTGAATAGCAGTCAGGCTAGTGCCTGTTAATGGAATTGGAAATCAAGATGACTGACCCGGTGACGACTGTCATACCATCAGAGCGGACGGTGCAAGGG
>NZ_JAUOSC010001201.1:0-261 GCF_030548285.1 Gilvimarinus sp. 1_MG-2023 | reverse complement strand
GCAGCAACGCGTGGGGGCAGGAACCGGCGTATGGATCAGTATTCCGCGCCAACGCTTCTACCTTGTCCAAAGCGGGCAATGCCTCTGTACCGTCCCCTGCGCCACGGCCACCAACGGCCCCGGCAACCGCGAAGGCACACAGCGCACGCCGACCGGCTGGCACAAGGTGGCGGAGAAATTTGGTGAGGGCGCAAAATGGGGGCAGGTCTTCCGCTCGCGCCAGGCCACCAAGGAAGTCTGGTCCCCCGGCATGGACACCAA
>NZ_JAUOSC010001200.1:0-261 GCF_030548285.1 Gilvimarinus sp. 1_MG-2023 | reverse complement strand
GTACATAGGCGGTGTTTGAAGGGAGCCGTTAAAAAGGGAGCTAGCTCCCTTCCTAAAACACGCTTGTATCTAAACGTTGACGCGTGCGTGATCGCCCATCTCATCGGGATCAATTTGTTTGCCGGTGAATAGCTTAAACATTCCTTTGATGCTGGGGTCGGCTGTCCAGATTTCGGCATCTTTCAGTTCCATGCGCATCATTAATAGCTATGGGTCATCTTTACCTTTCTCATACCAAGCACTGACAGGTTTGGACCAGTA
>NZ_JAUOSC010000120.1:0-474 GCF_030548285.1 Gilvimarinus sp. 1_MG-2023 | reverse complement strand
GCGCTGGAGACGGATCAACGCCTGGATGAAATGGAATTCTGTTTGCCGATCGGTGAGTTGCGCTCGGGGTCGTTGAACCGTTTGTTGATTGAATCCGGCCAGGACGCTGAAGGTATCCGGCGACCACAACTGGAGTTCAGTGCGGTGACAGGGTATCTGAAAGGGTTTATCGATTTGGTGTTCTGTTATCAGGGGCGTTATTACTTGGCGGATTACAAGTCGAATTATCTGGGAGATCAGCGGCAGGATTACACTGGTGTGGCACTGCAGCAAAGTATGGTCGAGCATCATTATGATTTGCAGGCCTGGATTTATATCCTGGCACTGGACCAGTTTTTACGTCAGCGGTTACCAGACTACAGTCCGCAGCAGCATCTGGGGGGAGTGTATTACCTGTTTCTGCGTGGCATGGGGGACGCTGACTCCGCGGCTGTGGCGGCCTCCGGGCCATGGCCGGGCGTGTATCTCCAGACC
>NZ_JAUOSC010000012.1:0-112154 GCF_030548285.1 Gilvimarinus sp. 1_MG-2023 | reverse complement strand
GCTGAATGCTGAATGCTGAATGCTGAATGCTGAATGCTGAATGCTGAATGCTGAATGCTGAATGCTGAATGCTGAATATTATGTTGCCGCGCCAAAACTAAAGGCTGTCAAGCATGCGCCCTGTTTTTAACGTTCTGCGCTCTACGTTCTGCGTTCTGCGTTCTGCGTTCTGCGTTCTGCGTTCTGCGTTCTGCGTTCTGCGTTAAGCACTATGCTCTATGCGCTTTACCCAACAACCCCGTAACCAACAGGATCTCCATGACCTCTTCTATACCCACCAACATCATCACCGGCTTTCTCGGTGTCGGCAAAACGACGGTGATCAAGCATTTATTGGCCCACAAGCCCGAACAGGAAAATTGGGCTGTTTTGGTGAATGAATTCGGCGAGGTAGGCATAGACGGTGCTCTGCTGCGAGAAGACGGCACCATGGTGAAAGAAATCCCCGGCGGCTGTATGTGTTGCACGGCAGGGTTGCCCATGCAGGTGGGGTTAACGCAATTGTTGCGCACGCAAAAGTTTGACCGCCTGCTGATTGAACCCACGGGGCTGGGCCACCCATTGGAGGTCATTCAAACGCTTCTGAATAGTTTTCAGGGCGTACTTGAACTCAAGGCCTGTTTGACACTGATCGACCCCAGGCACTTTTCCAGCGAGCGCCACGTAAGCAACGAGATATTTCGCCAACAGCTCGACGTCGCGGATGTGATCGTCGCCAGCAAAACCGATTTGGCAAGCGAGAGCGATTTACAGGCCATGAACAAACAGCTCAAGACTTGGCAGTTAGACGAGCGCCCGGTCACCCAAGCTGAACAGGGCAAGCTGTCTGCGCACTGGCTCAATTTGCCTCACAACCAACATATCCCACTGCCCAGTCACGCCCATCATCATGGCGGTGACTACCCCGCAGCAACGCTTGCGACTCCAAGCGAAGAGCAGCCCATTACTGAGAAACACAATCAAGGCCAAGGCTATTTCAGTTGCGGCTGGGCGATACACCCGGCTCAAGTATTTTCCCTTACTCCAACTTTCAGCTGGATTAACGGTCTCGGCTGCGACCGACTTAAAGCGGTTCTGATTACCGACCAAGGTATTATTGCCCTCAACCTGGCCGACGGCGTTGTGAAAATGCTGGAGCTAGATGAATGCGAAGACAGCCGGCTAGAGATTATTCACCATCAACCGCTGGACTGGGCCAAGCTTGGGGCGCAAATGCGCGAGTGCTTAATTGAATAACTGACCTCCAGAGTGTGGGCCGGACTATCGCAATGCGCCGGCCCGAAAGGATCACCCGTGGCCGCCCCGCCTTCATTAAACGGTAGGCCTATTGGCAAGACACCCCCTCCCTCGCAATCTCGCTTTAAACACATTGGTCACGACATCGGCCAGTCGACACGAATCATCTGCCTATTGACCGATTCAACGACCTGCCGTATTGTTATGTTATAACATTCCAATTGAAGCGTAAGATCATGAAAGACGAAACCGCCGCCCTGTGCTCAGGGCTATGCCTTATTCACTGTATCGCCACCCCGATTTTGCTATCCATGAGCGGGCTGGGTTTGATCGGCAGCCTATTTGCCTCCGAGTGGGTGCATGTCGCACTTTTTGCCCCCATCGCCCTGCTGGCACTCACCAGCCTGCCCAGCGGTTGGAAGCGTCATCAGCGCTGGCTGCCCAGTGTCGCCGGTTTTACCGGTCTACTGCTATTGGCCGCCGCCATGATGGCACCCCACGAGGCCGAGGCCGCGCTATCCATTGGTGGAGGCCTGCTATTAATAGGTGGCCACCTCAGCAACCGTTTTCACTGCCGCCGCACTGCCCTGAATGAGGGCGCCGCATGTTAACCGAACAGCAGCTGCGCCAGGCGCCAGCGGCCGATTACATGAATGACGCCCAACAAGATTTTTTTAAAAATTATTTATTAAACCTAAAACAACAGACTCAGGAACATATCGAAACGATTAAGCAACAACTGGCCCACCCACCCGAATGTAACGACGAGGCGGACCGAGCTCAACTGGAAGACGATATGGCCATAAAACTCAGACTGGCCGACCGGGAATACCGCCTGCTACGCAAAATCGACAGTTCCCTGCGCCGCCTGCAAACCGGTGAGTACGGCTACTGTCAGGAAACAGGCGAGCCCATTGGCATTGAGCGTTTGTTAATAAGACCGACCGCAGAGTTCGGCACTGATATTAAAGTGATTAGTGAACAAAAAGAGAAATTTTATGCAAACTAAAGCGGCAAAATTACCCGTCACAGTACTATCTGGTTTTTTGGGAGCCGGAAAAACCACGGTGTTGAATCATATTCTGCACAATCGTGACAATCGCCGGGTAGCGGTTATTGTGAACGATATGAGTGAGGTCAATATCGACGCCGACGCGGTTAAAAATGATGTCTCCTTAAATCGCAGTGAAGAAAAATTGGTAGAAATGAGCAACGGCTGTATTTGCTGCACCTTGCGCGAAGACCTATTACTGGAAGTTCGCGCGCTGGCCGAATCCGGTAAATTCGACTACTTATTGATTGAGTCCACCGGCATTTCCGAGCCCTTACCGGTGGCCGAGACCTTTACGTTTGCCGATGAAGACGGCACTAGCCTATCTGATATCGCTCAACTGGACACCATGGTCACCGTCGTCGATGCGGTTAATTTTATGGCGGAGTACCAAGCGGCCAAAGATCTGTCAGACACCGATGAAAGCCTGGGGGATGAAGACGAGCGCAGCGTGACTGACTTACTGGTAGAGCAAGTCGAATTTGCCGATATCATTTTAATCAGCAAAACCGATTTGGTCGATGACGAGCACTTACAAGCTCTAACCGGTTTATTGCGCGGATTGAATCACGACGCGCAACTGGTGCCCATCCAAAACGGGGAAGTGCCACTCAACAAAGTGCTCGGCACCGGCCTGTTCGATTTTTCCCGCGCACAACAATCGCCTTTATGGTTAAAAGAAATGCGCGGCGAACACACACCGGAAACCGAAGAGTACGGCATCACCAGTTTTGTCTATCAAGCACGCCGCCCGTTTCACCCCGGAAAGTTCTTTCGCTTTATTCAAAACCCTGCCAGACAAGGCAAACTGATTCGCTCTAAGGGTTACTTTTGGCTCGCCTCGCGCCCCGAATTTGCCGGGCAATGGAGCCAGGCAGGCGGCATTGCACGGCATGGCGGTGCCGGTATGTTTTGGCACGCCGTACCTAAACAACACTGGCCGAGCGACGAAGAAACCTTAATGTTTATTCGCGGTAAGTGGCAGGAGCCTTTTGGCGACATGCGCCAAGAATTAGTGTTTATTGGACAGGGGCTGAATCAAGCCGCTATTACCGAAGACTTGAATGCGTGTTTACTGAGTGACGACGAGCTGCTGGCAGGCAAAAGCCACTGGCAAACACTGGATGATCCCTTCCCCAGCTGGAGCAACGCCCAATGACATCCGCGCTGCAAGCCTCAGTACCCGACCAGCCCCGTTTATGCGTAGGCGATACGCCAGAGGTCTTAACGAGCTTATACAATAACGGCACCAACCTGAGCATCTGGCAGCGACAACTGCCCGAACCTGTTGAGCAATACAGTGCTTTTTTATTGTCGCATTATCCGCACAACACCGAAGTGCGCTTATCCGCCAGCGCCCATGCGATGGCACAAGCACTGGCTGAACGTTTGCCCGAGCACCCACACCGTCAGGCGTTTATTGACGACGTCAGCTTAATTGCCGATATGTTAACTTGCCTGCTGGACGCTGAGGCCATCGGCCTGCGTTTATGCACCGCCGATAAGGCCACCTGCCCGCGTTTTCACGTCGATAAACTTGGCTGCCGCCTAATCACCACCTACCAGGGTAAAGCCACACAGTGGATAGACAACGCGAGTTTAAATCGCACGAAGTTGGGCCGAGGAGCACAAGGCAAACCAGACGATTCTACCGGGCTGTTCCCCAGCGCCGAGGTCATTGAAACAATGCATAGCGGTGATATTGCGATTTTAAAAGGCGAACTCTGGCCCGGTAATCAGGGCAACGGAATTGTTCACCGCTCACCCCCGCTGCAAGGGGACGAGCGTCGCTTATTTCTAACGATGGATGCGATGACATGAAAACCCTTGCACACCCACAAAAATCCGCCCGAACACTACGCCTTTGCAGTTTTGTGCTGTTCTGTACTTACTTATTGCTTGCGCCATTATCCAGCGCTGAAAGCCTGGCGGCACACACCCATGGCGTGGCCCATATGACAATCGCCATGGCCGATGAGAGCATCGCGGTTGAGATAATATCTCCGGCGGCCAACCTGGTCGGCTTTGAGCACCAGGCACAGAGCGAGCGTGAGGTTAGCGCCGTCAAAAAAGCCACCAAGATACTGCATCAACCAGAAAAATTACTGACATTTTCTGGTGGAGAATGCTCTTTGTTGGACACCGAGCTGGACATATCCGCGTTAAAACCGAACGCAAGCGACGAACACGAACACGAACACGAACACGAACACGGTGAGCATCACACAGACGTTGTGGCTCGCCAAGAGTATCGCTGTAAAAAAAATGCTTTGCCAAGCAGCGCGAAGGCTACCTGGCTTTTACATTTCCCCGCCACTGAGCGCATTGAGCTTATGTGGATTAAACAAGCCACACAGGGAAGCGCAACGCTAACCTCCGAAAACCCAAAAATAGACTTCAAATAATAACAATGAACCGCACCGAAAGTATTATCCAGCAGGCCGAGTTGCACTGCCAATCTCGCGGCAGTCGCTTGACCGCCAAAAGAAAGCAAGTTTTATCGGGGCTGATCGAGTCGGGCAAAGCCATGTCGGCCTACGAGCTGATTGATTTTTGCAAGCAGCATTATGGCGATAGCTTTTCAGCCATGTCGATCTATCGAATTTTGGAATTTTTAGAAGAGGAACATTTAGCACACAGGCTCAACATCGCCAACAAATATGTGGCCTGCGCTCATATTAACTGTGAACACGAACATGACACACCGCAATTTTTGATCTGCCGAAAATGCCATAAAGTACGCGAAATTCGCATAAAGGCCGACACTATAACAAACCTTAAAACCAATGTGGCGGATGCCGGCTTTACTCTGTCAACACCACAATTGGAAATGAATTGTCTATGCAACGACTGCAAACCGCATAACGCCTAACGAACCACCCTCTCGCTCAACATTAAGATGACTAACAGGATTTACCATTCATGAAAACCGCGCAAGCTCTTACCGACAAACTGGCCATTGGCTTATCTCTGGCATGCGCCATACACTGCCTGACATTGCCGTTGCTATTGGTATTACTGCCAAGCTTAGCCGCCTTACAGTTGGATCACGAAACATTTCATGTCTGGATGGTCGCGGCGGTCATTCCCAGCAGCCTCTTCGCTCTTACCCTCGGCTGCAAACAACATCGCCGTATACACGTACTACTGCTGGGCACTCTCGGCCTGGTCCTTCTGGTAATGGCCGTTGCATTAGGTGCAGCGCGTATCGGCGAAGCCGGTGAAAAAGCATTAACCTTAGCCGGGGCTGTGTGTGTTGCCTTAGGCCATGCAATGAACTTTCGCCTGTGCCGCGTTCACAAAGAAAAAGCGTGCCCTTGTCCAAGCCAGAAACAAGCAGAAGCATCATGATAAGACCTTATTTTCTTGCGCTAGAAAAGGGGCACCCGCCCCTGCCTCTGGATGAGGTTATCGATCAGCTCGCGTTTGACTCCCAAGGCTTGATTCCTGTGATCACTCAAGATGCCACGAGCGGCCAAGTATTAATGTTCGCATGGATGAATCGCTCCGCACTAGAACACACCATAACCCATCAGCGAATGACCTATTGGTCACGCAGCCGCGAACAACTTTGGTGTAAAGGCGAAACCAGTGGCCACATCCAGCAGCTGATTAGCATGTCATTCGACTGCGACGGCGACGCCATTCTTTGCCAAGTAGAGCAGCGCGGTGCAGCCTGTCATACCGGTCGCCAGTCGTGCTTTTACTTAAAGGTCGACAATCAAGAGCGGCTCGTTCAGGTAACGGGTACCGCCGAGCAACTAACCACATAAGTGGTTACCGTCTAACCTCATAAACCGAAAAGTTAACAAGTCATGCAACAAAATAAACAGCTGCCCGATATTGCCAACACCCGCACACATTCAGCCACTAACAGTTTGCGCTGGGTGGGTATGGAAGCGATTGCGGTTCCCTTAACGCTTGCCAGCGAAAATGGTGGCCAGCAACAAGTCACCGCAAAGGCTAATATTTATGTCAGCCTGGACGACCCAAGCGCTAAGGGCATACATATGTCGCGTTTGCACCGGCGCCTCAATCAGCTGGAAAACAACCTCTGCGACAAAGCACAACTCGATGCCTTATTGCACGAGATCGTGTTTTCCCAGGGAGAAATTAGCAAAAGCGCGAAAATCGAATTGAGCTTTGATTTTTGTCTGGCAAAGAGTTCACTGCTGAGCGATGAATCCGGCTTTCAGTCCTATGAAGTTAGTATTTCCGGTGAGCATCACAACGGTAAAAACAGTTACAAGCTGGCGTTAACCGTTCCTTATTCCAGCACTTGCCCTTGCTCCGCAGCCCTGTCGCGGCAGTTACTGGCCGAAGCTATCGATACTCAGTTCGTCGACGGCCAGATTAACAAACAAGATTTATTGAGCTGGGTGCAAGCCACCAGTGTCGCCACACCACATAGCCAGCGCTCTTACGCCTATTTGAACCTATCATTGCGCGACGACCAATGGCCTTCATTAAAGTCGCTGATCAGTCAAACCGAAGCCACTCTAGCCACGCCGGTTCAAACCATGGTGAAACGCCGTGACGAGCAAGATTTTGCCCGACTCAATGCCGAGAATCTGATGTTCTGCGAAGACGCGGCGCGAAAATTAAAAGCCATGCTTGAATACTGTGACTGGGTGCAGGACTACTGGTTTAAAGTCGAACATCAAGAAAGCTTACACGCGCACAATGCTGTGGTTATCGATACTAAGTTCAACCGTTAATATAAGCTGAAGAGAAAATTATGAATACCGAACAAACATCCACACAAATGCCCAACGACGACACTGACTCTTGCTGCAGCAACGCCAGCTGTTGTGCACCGGCCGAGCCGATCAAACGCACCGAAGCCAAGGTGGGCCGCAATGACCCCTGCCCTTGCGGCAATGGCAAAAAATTTAAAAGATGCTGCGGTTCGAGTTAAAGCCTCAGAAATTGACTTTAGAGTTTCGGTGTACCCTAAGCGGAAGTGAAAAATTGATGCGGGTGAGTGTGTTTTCTCAAATCAGAGCAGGGATTTTAAAACACAGAATAACAAACCTCCGGCGAGCATTCAGTTCGCCGGAGGTTTTGGATGCATCAAAAAAAGTTATAAGCTATCGATAAAATCATTCACTTCTTTTTTGGCTTCTTCCTTGGACTTGCCATATTTAGCTTGAATTTCACCTTCAAGCTTTTCGCGGTTACCATCTACGCGGTCCATGTCATCGTTGGTCAGTTCGCCCCATTTCTCTTGGGCGCCGCCTTTGATTTTATGCCAGTTACCTTCAAACTGATCACTATTCATAACAAATCCTCCTAGTGGTTGATGCTAAACGATTACTCGTTGCTCAATATGTACATTTGCAGCTTGCATGCCAGTATTGATTTACCCATCGAATAACCACGGCTGGCGGGGCTAGACAGGGAATGTCGTTTTTATCAGCCTCATCAACGACCGTGCTTATCAGGTAAACTTTGCAAAGCTCTGTAGAAAATTCAGTCGCTCCGTATAAAAATACAACCCTATCTAAGATATTTTTCTTAACGTCGACTCTTTGTGCGCCGCCACATGATCGGTTTTATCGCTGGCTATTTCGTATTGCGGCTCATCAGTCGAGGCCCGACGTGTGTGCCCTTTATAAGTAAAGTCCCGGGTGTGAACGCAAGTAATCACTCCACTGACAACCCCCGCCTCTGAGTTCCACTGCACATGATCACCTTTGCTAAATTGATCGCTCATAGTATTTCCTCGCCTTGCTTAGAATTCACTATATCTCAAGCATTATGCATACCTAGACTGAGCAGTAACTCGACATAAGTAACCACCCTGCACTGGCACAACCCTTGCCCCTGTAAAAGGTAACAACATATTTGGCATATATTTTAAAACTGTAAGGAGGACACGATGGGCAACAAAGCTGTTTTATATCGTATGGCAACTGACGAGCATCTTTGCCCATTTGGGCTGAGATCTAAGGATTTACTCAAACGACAGGGCTTCGCCATTGATGACAAAAAGCTCACCACCCGAGATCAAGCTGACGACTTTAAGCGCGAGCACAATGTGGACACGACGCCACAAACGTTTATTGAGAGTCGCCGAATAGGTGGATACCAGGAGCTGCGTAAATATTTTGGCAAAGATCCCATCGATAATGAGGGCACCTCTTATAAGCCTGTTATAGCGATTTTTGCAACAGCGTTGTTAGCTGCCCTGGCATGGCAGTGGGGATCGGCTGGGAATTTAATATCGGTGCGCACATTGATGTTATTTATTGCTGTATCGATGTTGATACTAGCGATACAGAAACTGCAAGATCTATACAGCTTCACTAATTCATTTATCACTTATGATTTACTGGCGCAGCGACATCTTCGCTACGGCTATGCTTACCCTTTTTTAGAAGCCTATGCGGGCTTAGGTATGATTGCCTCGCTCTCGCCCCTGCTAGTGTCACCCATCTCAATATTTATTGGTTCTATCGGAGCTGTATCCGTTTTTAAAGCGGTGTATATCGACAAACGCGACCTTAAATGTGCGTGTGTAGGCGGCGGTAGCAATGTTCCCTTGGGGTTTGTTTCTCTTACCGAGAACTTATTTATGATAGCCGGCGGGCTGATTATGCTCAACTAATCAAGGCAAGGCCCGAACGGTATTTATTATCAGTCATTTACAGACAGAATTTAATCCGTAAAGACATTTAGAAAACTTTCTATCAGGAGTTGTATTATGAACCATGAAAATTCTGAATACTATTATGCACGTATCGATGGGCATCGAATCGCTTACATGGATCAGGGCGAAGGGCCTGTTGTTATTTTATTGCACGGCATTCCTACCTCAGGTTTACTTTGGCGCAATATTGTTCCAACGCTAGCGCAGTCACATCGCGTTATTGTGCCAGATATGCTGAACTACGGCCGCTCGGATAAACCGCTCGATTCAAATGTCTCTATCGCCGCGCAAAGTGATGTTCTCTTAAGGTTAATGGATGCGCTGGGAATCCGTAGCGCTGATTTGGTTGCGCACGATATTGGCGGTGGTGTGGCGCAAATACTCGCCACTCGCCACCCGGAGCGAATCAATCGCTTAGTCTTGGCCGATGCGGTGTGCTTTGACTCTTGGCCTATTCCTGAATTTGAACCCTTGCAAAAGCCTGAAGCTGAAAACGATATGAGCCCCGAGGAGCTCGAAAAAATGCTCCGGGACTTTTTACCTCAAGGAATGCACAATACGGACAACGCCACAGAAGCGCTCGCGGATATGATAGTGGCGCCATGGCAAGGGGAGACTGGTAAAGCGGCTTTTTTCCGCAATATTCGCCGATTAAACCCGGAGTACACCCTCGCCATCGCGGATGACTTAGCTAATATCCAGCATAAGACTCTGGTTCTGTGGGGCAAGCACGACAGCTTTCAAAAGCCAGGATACGCTGAAAAACTAAGCGGCACGCTTCCCAACGCCCGCATTGAGTGGGTAGAGTCCGCGCACTGGATCACCGAAGAGCAGCCGGCAGAAGTCGCCCGAATACTCAGTGAGTTTTTAGCCCAATAAACCAAGCGCTACCGACTAACGCTTACAAATTTTTATAAGGCGTGTGGCAGTCGCAACGTTAGGCGCTGACACGTCTTAAACGCTCATCCCAATTGCCATTGTTAGCTATCTCACAATTCTCTTCGCTATCAAACTTTACCTGGCGTTGTATAGACGCAACCCGAATGCCGATGGATTCGAGGTGTTGTTGAATTAACGCACCAATAGCCGCTTGATCGGCTCGAGCTAATTGTTCGTTGGTATCATAAACACACACGACCAACAGCGATTGGGGGAATCGCTCATAGTTCACAAAGTGCGTTAACCACTCAAACCCATCGCCACGGTCTTTAGCAATTTCACACGCCTGAGTGAGCGCAGCAATAATCGCATTTTCTTTTTTCTTATCGCTTTTTTTCATGGCTTTGTATTTGCTCGATCGTATTGATTAATCACCCCACCCTTCAATCAACCGCCTACTGCGCCGTCGCTGTAAATTTCCATATCATCCACTGTTATCTGATAGGCCGCCTGGGAGAGATCTGTCTCAATCAACTCGATTGTCAGCTTGCCCGACACCCAAAACGGATCGTAAAGCGCATCCAGTACGATACCCTGCTCATAGGTAGCGTAAATCACCTGATTAGGCGGCGGTGGTGGTAAATGGATACAGGCGCCAAAAAACGGAACCAGTAAAAATTCGGTAATGCGCTGCTCATCGTCAAACACCAAGGGCACCACAAACCCCGGAATACGAACGTCTTTGTTGTCGAACTCGGGGATGGTTTTAGCGGACTTTAAAGCTTGATTATAAGGGTCATCTTCCGGCAAGCCGGCAAAGCCCTCACCAGTCGGCGGCATAGTGTCGATGTCGCCCCCCTCGGGTACCTCATCGATCCACTCTGGGCGATTAAGCAACGCCTGTAAATCCTCTTCCGGCATTAGATCGGGCCACTCTATCGTTTGATAATCGCGCGCCCAACTGGCCGTACTCAATAGGCACATCAGTAACAACGCACAATTCACTACCGTTTTCATTCAACACCCTTGCTTGTCACGAAATACACGTTATAACATAACCTATTATTTACCGGCGATCCAAATCCTTTTATGCCCAGCTCAGCTGCAATAGATGTTAACGCCATTACCTATGGCCACAATCACGGCCCCCACTGGCACCTACCCAGCTGGCAGGTTTTGGCCGGGCAAGCGGTGTTTTTACAGGCGCCCTCCGGGGCAGGTAAGTCCACGCTGCTGAGTGTGCTAGCGGGGTTGCAGCCTGTACAATCTGGCCAACTCAAGGTATTGGGAGAACCGCTGCACAAACGCCGTACGGCGCAGACGGCACCGTGGCGCGCCCGGCAACTGGGTATTATTTTCCAAGACTTAAATTTGCTCGATTATTTAAGCTGTTTGGATAATATTTTGCTGGCCGCGCACTTTGGCAAAAACAAGCAACCCCGGTTAGAGCAAAAGGCTCACCAATTACTGCAAAGGCTAAATCTGCCCGCCGATATTTTGCACAAAAAAGCCTGCGCACTCAGCGTGGGACAGCGCCAGCGCGTCGCCATTGCCCGGGCGTTAATCAATGACCCGCCCCTGCTATTGGCCGACGAACCCACCTCTGCTCTGGACGACAACAATAGCCAGGACTTTATGACTCTGCTGTTTGAGTTGGTGCGAGAGCGCCAATGCACCTTGATACTTGCCAGCCACGACCGGCGCCTTAGCAGAGAGTTCGACCAACACATAGCGCTGTGTGATCTGAGTCAATCACTATGATCTTTCGCCTCGCCCTACAAAGCTTGATTAGCCGGCGCTTTAGCGCTTGGGTTTGCATTGCCATGATCACGCTGAGCGCAATTGCCCTGCTCACCGTTGATACCCTATACCGTGGCACACAGTCTGCGTTTGGACGCAGCGTGCAAGGTATTGATTTAATCGTTGGCGCTCCCACCGGGGACATTAATTTGTTGTTATTTTCCGCGTTTCAAGTGGGCGCCCCCAGTCGTGAGTTAAGCTATGCAACCTTTACTCGCTGGCAGCAAGACTCAAACGTCAAGCGGGCGGTGCCGCTTATGTTGGGCGACAGCCACAAAGGCTACCGGGTTATTGGCACCAACTCACAATTATTTTCTCATATCGGCGCCATCTCGGAACGCGAAGTCTTTGCTCAAGGTCACGCCTTCAAGCAGGTGTTTGAAGTGACTTTGGGCCACGAGGTGGCACAGCAACTGGGTTACCACATAGGCGATGAATTGATACTTAGCCACGGCCTCGGTAATCACAGCTTTCAACACCACGACGCTCGCCGTTTTCGCATCGCAGGTGTGCTTGCGGCGACGGGTACACCAATCGATAAAACCCTCCAGGTAAGCCTGGAAGGTCTTGAAGCTATTCACTGGCCGCCGGCTCAACTTGCTCAACTGCCCGAACAGTTGGCTATTGGCGAAAGCCCTGCTCTACAGCCGGATAGCATCGCCGCGTTTTACTTAACCCTCACGAACAAAGTTCGCACTTTTCAGGTTCAGCGCGCTATTAATCAAAGTAAAATCGAACCCAGCCAGGCAATTTTGCCCGGTGTTGCCATTACTCAGTTGTGGTCAATGCTCGACTGGATCGAGGCCGCACTGTTAGGGCTGGGTGTACTCACGGCGTTGGTTGCGACCATCGGCGTGCTCAGCACTTTGCTGACGCATCTGGATAAGCGCATGAGTGAATTTAGATTACTGCAAACTTTGGGCGCATCGCGGCGCTACATTTTCACGTTATTGGGCTTAGAAACGGCGCTGTTAGTCACGCTTGGTCTTTTCACCGGCGTCGCCTTAACCATTGCCCTGGAGCGCGGCCTCACCGGTTTTGCTCAGAGCCAATGGGGCCTTTATTGGCCGTTAAACCTGCACTGGCCCTGGCTCATTGCCGCGATCCCCAGTGCCGCACTGGCAAGTGGCATTTTACTCGCAGGTGTTGCAGCGCTGCGATTAAAACGCCGACTGTAAGCAACCCAAAAACCAGTTTGGCAGATTACGGCAAGCCCTACCTCTAAACGTCAACCACTCACCTGCTCTTGCAGTTGGCCATCATCCATTCCAGTCTTGCTCAAGACTCTGCTAGACCATGCTGTTGAGCCATGAGCGCTAGCACTGCCACGCAACACCAAGACTGACGGCGAAAATTTTCACTCGCCGGTGCGGATTAATTTTTTGTGCAAAAAAAAGCCTTAACCCACCAAAGTAGATTAAGGCCAAAAGCGAGGTACTCTGTTCAGCCGTCACAATATGACAGCGAGCAGACGATTAAAAAACTTACTGCATTGTTCTTTTCAGCAGGCCGACGCAAGCCTGCCCGCTAACACTAGCGTTCAACCAAAACTCGAACCACTTTGTTGTACTGGCGATGATCGAATTCGCCCGTCGCCATACCCGCGTCATCCATAACCGGAAACACAAAGCGCGGAGTCATAACAACTTCGTAGTTGTAATCGCCTGAGGGGCGTACTTCCACCTCAAGAAACCCATAGTGCTTGCCGCCTGACACTAACTTATTACCGTCCCACACTTCAGGAGCATCGCCGTGCGCGCTCCAGTGTGTTGCTTGCGCATCTGAAGGCAGCAGGTCGAAAGGCACATAATCGGTAGTTGGTGGGTAACCCGGACCGCGCAAACCGTCGCCGGCAAAGCCCACGTCCCAGTAACTCACACCATCGATATTAACGTACTCAAGCAATTCATCGTGCCCGGACAGTACCGCAGTTACACCATAGCGCTGGAACAATTCGTGATAAATACGCATTGGCATACCGGACTGGCTGTCCTCACCATTGGCAATACCGGCCGAGCCCGAAGGCATGCTGTGAACACCAGTACCAAAGGCGCTGTGGTGATACTGTACAAAAATGACCTGACCCTGTGCCTGTGCATCGGCCAATTCACTCAAGGCCCAGTTCCACTGCTCAGTACCGCGGTTAAAGTCCGGCACGCGTGAGGCTGCGCCATCAATAAACAAGTTGGTATCTTGGCTGGGGTCAGCGTCGTTACCATTAGAAGAATCCAGAGTGATTAAAGTGACCGGGCCGTAATCAACACGGTAGTAACGTTTTTCATAACGATCATCACTGGCCTGATTCGTCGGCAAGTCCCAATAGGTATCCCACTTATCGTAAGAGAGCATTGATGCCTCTGCGTTATAACCTGGGTGCTCGGGGTGCCAATAGTTTTCGTGATTGCCAAGGGCGGGGAAGATCGGCGCAGTCGAGGCTAAAGTACCCCACTCGCCCGCACTGTGACGCCAAAACTCATCCCAATCTAACTGACGACCACCTTTTTCCACCAAATCACCGGCAATCACCCAAAAGTCGGGGCTTCTTAGCTCAGCATACGCCAAGTTAGCCTTATAGCCCGTGGTTTGATCGACAGGGTACTGACGAGTGTAGGTATCAGGATCGGTTCCTAATTTTTCGCCGCCGAGTGCCAGAGCACTGGCCGTCCAGCGTACGGTTTTTTCGGTCGACTCCGGCTCGGTTTCCATGTCCGACATGGTCACAAAACGAATCGCTTCGCGGCTCTCTTTAGTTGGCGCTGTTTTAAAGCTCGAGGTAAATTCATCAGCACCGGGCTGAAGTACGGTGTAGCTATAAGATGCTCCGGGCTCAAGTCCATCCACCTGCACATAGTGCTTATACAAAGCCTGCGGTGCCTCTCCTTCGGCAACATCCGTATGTATGCCACCATAGTTTGAATCGCCGTGAATATAGTCAACCTCAGAGGTGCCGTAGCTTATAGCATCCGTCGCTTGTATTTCCGATTCAAACGAGCCAACGCCTTCAACCTCAACCGTAGCCGGCTCGGCTGTACTACCAAACCAAATCACACTGATTGAGTTGGTGGTCGGGTTTTGCACATAAGGTAAAATATTAATCGTCGTAGGGTCGACCGGAGCAGGCGCTTCTACTACTGGTGCTTCCACATCGGGAGTGGAGGTGCCTGAATCGCCACCGCAACCTACTAATACACTCACCCCTACTGCTAAGGCAGACTGTAAAAAATATGGTTTCATTACATTATTTCCTAGATTAATTAATTAACAAATCCATTTTTATTTCATCAACCAATATCGATCAATCTGTATGCAAAGGCGATTTATTGACATAACTATAGCGTCAGCAAGGGGCCAATAATGGCATGCTGATCAATCAAAGTTTGGGGTGAATCCGTATGAAAGGTCTTTTCCTTAAGGGCGAGAAAAGAGTAGTTCGTAAATATTTCGCTTTGGTTACGACGATGTTAAGTATTTAATTTTTACACGGAAGGGTTAAATTTTATAGCGGCCATCAAGCGTATGTAACAGACAATCAAGACTCCAGCAGTTATTACATAACTTAACTCGCAACAAAAAAGCCGTGGGGAATTCCCCACGGCTTTATGTCACACAACGAATTAAACGGTTAGTTCTTAGTCGGTAATACGCGTATAGGTTACATTCGTCATGGTAACGGTTGACTCGGTAATCCCTAGGTCATTAAAGCAATCGGCAAATGAGCCAGAATCGCCGGATTCACCGCAGTTTTCCATGCTATAGGTATCTTGCGACTGCAGGTAGTTACCAAACTTAAAGTAAGACTCGGAGTCGTCTTCTACCGGAATACCAAAACTATTACCCATGCCATAAACCGTGACATAGCCATAATCGTTCACTACGCGCAAATCGAAAGTGTCGCCACTGCGGATTGTGCCCAGCGCGTATTTCTCTTCGTTGCCGCTGGTGTTACGCAGACGCACATAGACATCAAAAATACCGTTGCCTGCAACACTGTCATCGAAGCCAGACTCGGACGAATCCGATACATACAGTTTCATAATGGTGCCGGTATCGCTGGCATGGTGCTGCGCGACAATGGTTTTACCCGCATCGGACATATCCACTTTAACATCGGCCTCGAACACTTCGTAAGTATCGGTCATGGCAACACGCAAGCTGCTTTTGACTTTATACTCATGGCGCCAGCCGTTACCATTAGGCGAGGTATAACGAGCCTCTAATGGTAAAAACCGCAGAGTCGATGAGTTTACCAGCGGGTTCGGATCATCCCCTTCGAGATCAAAGATACTTCCGTTAGTGATGTTGCTGGGAATGTCTGAACCAGAGCCACTACCGTTATCACCGCCGCCGTTATCTCCTCCACCGGAACCGCCGCTGCCATACACCTCAACTTCGGTGATATTGGTCCAGCTAGTGCCCGCAGTATTATCAAAGGTTTTTACCCGAATTTGTTGTGCATCGATATCGGTGATATCAAAGACTTCAATACCGGCTGTCGATCCCGTGCTAACGTCATCGTACACTTTGGTCCAAGAGCCACTGGTGCCAGGGCGTGCGTAAATCTCAAAGGTATAAGCGCGCGAATCTCCACGCCCCCAAGCAATACCGACCTCGGTCACTTCGCTGGTTTCTTCCAACTGAACCGTTAAATTAACCGGCGATCCGGATGCCGCCCAACGAGAGGCCCAGGCCGTATTACCATCCACTGCTTTGGAGGCGGGATAGCTGGAGTGACTGCTGCCATCGTCAAACGCCGTATCTATGGCAAGTTTACCGCTGCTGGTGCCACCGCTATCGCCACCACCATCACTGCCGCCATCATCCACACGATGCAATTCCCACTGCTGGTTGATATTGCCGCTGTTGGAATTCCACAGATAAATGGACTGCCGATCGGCCGCCCCACCGTTGCCATCGAGAGAGAAGCCCGAAGCATTGCGCTTTGCAAAGCGGTAAATTTCGCTGCCAGAATACACTTTCACTTTGGCGAAGTGCTGATCATAATCATTGCTGTCACAGGTTTGCAGAGTGACCGCTTGTCGGCGCGAAGCGCCACTGCCGGCATCCCAACATAAGTTCGTATTTTGTTTTTTGTAGGCGTAATAGCCATCACCGCGGTCGAGCTGGACCCACTGTTGATTGACGTTATTAAGATTAGTCGCCCATAGGTACAATTGTTGGCCAACTTGAGCGCCGCCATTGCCGTCAATGGCGTAGCCAGTGTCAACCTTCTCCATCACAAAGGTGGACCCATGGGCCATAGAGCCCAAGAGCGCCAAGGTAGAGGCCAGTAAAATTTTTTGAATTTTCATTACAGTAATACCTTTATTATTAGTCAAACGTGACTAAAGCTAAGTAGCTGCGCACAAGGGAGCAACACCTCACTGCGAGCAGGAGCTTTATCACGGTTGTGGGTATGCATTTTTAAATAATAAGTGTCGCTCAAAATGACTGAACATCAAGAGCGACGCAGAAAAGCTCCCGCCCTTAATGGGCGGGAGTTAAGGGGAGAGCTATCAGTGTTCTACCCAGTAGTCATAAACAACCACTTCACCATAGTTGTTCGACTTGCCGGTTTCACTGCCTTCTTTTTCGGCATTACTTTGAGTGTAGTTACCGATTTTAAAGTAGGCATCATCGTAGCTCCGGTTCATCACGTAGTCGTTAGAACCATCGCGCACTAAGTACTGGCTGGCATTACCTGAGTTATAAGCACTTTCTAGGTTTCCATCTTCACTGTAGTACGCGTAGTGCTTGCCATTGACCACTTCAAAAATAACCTCGTGGACGGTGCCCAGGCTATAGTTATTGGTAATGGTTACATCGCTACGCAACTTCCCACCGTTAAAGCTCAAGAACAGGTGGTCGTCTTCCAAACGCAACACCATAGCGTCATCGATACCGTCATCTTTGTTACCGTGAATTTGAGTGGCAACCAAATGACTTTTCACGATTGGCAAGTGAGTAATAGCCTGTTTCACATAAACCACGTGTGTACCCGAGGTGGTCCAGTAAATATCTGACCCGCCATCTGACTCGCGCTCGCGCAACTCTGAGCGAATATAATCAGAGTTAGGCGTTGATCCATTCCCGTCGCGTACCGGGGCATAAAACACTATGCCGTTACCCGCGTTATTTACATAGAAGTACTCATTGTTGTCTTCACCACAAAGAGTTTTATCTTCTACGCCGTCAGGGTAGGTAATTTTCCACTGGTTACAGTTATCCATCAAATCCGATGGAATATCGGCCGAGCCAGATGGAGGAGTACCGCCACCATTGTCACCGCCGCCGTTGTCGCCGCCACCGTTATCACCACCACCGGAGCCGCCGCTGCCATACACTTCAACCTCGGTAATATTAGTCCAGCTAGTGCCCGCGGTATTTTCAAAGGTTTTTACACGAATTTGTTGTGCATCAATATCGGTAATATCGAAGACTTCAATACCGGCTGTCGAACCCGTGCTGACATCATCGTACACCTTGGTCCAGGAACCACTGGTGCCAGGACGCGCGTAGATTTCAAAGGTGTAAGCGCGCGAATCTCCACGCCCCCAGGCAATACCGACCTCGGTCACTTCACTGGTTTCTTCCAGCTGAACCGTTAAGTTAACCGGCGACCCGGATGCCGCCCAACGAGAGGCCCAGGCCGTATTGCCATCCACCGCCTTAGAGGCAGGGTAGCTGGAGTGGCTGCTGCCATCGTCAAACGCCGTATCTACATCAAGTTTGCCGCTGCTGGAGCCACCACCATCACTGCTGCCATCATCCACACGGTGCAATTCCCACTGCTGATTGATGTTGGTGTCACTGGAGTTCCACAGGTAAATAGACTGACGATTTGCCGCACCACCGGCCCCATCTAACGAAAAGCCCGAGGCGTTGCGCTTCTCAAAGCGATAAATTTCAGTGCCGGAATAAATTTTCACCTTAGAGAACTGCTGGTTGTAATCGCCGTCATTACACGTTTCTAGAGTGACCGCTTGGCGGCGCGAACCGCCGCTACCGGCATCCCAACATAGATTCGTGTTTTGCTTTTTGTAGGAGTAATAACCGTTGCCACGGTCAAGTTGAACCCACTGTTGGTTGGCATTGTTGAGGTTGGTACCCCACAAGTACAGCTGCTGCCCCTCTTGGGCGCCGCCGTTGCCATCAATGGAATAGCCGGTGCCGTACTTTTCCATAACAAAAGTGGCCGCATTGGCAAAGCTGCCAGATAGGGCCAGGGGGATGAGTATCATCAATTTATTGAGTTTCATAGCTAACACTTTTCTCTTATTTTATTGGTTTAGCTCAATACCTAAAGCGTGGGCACGCATTGGAGTCTTACTCCTATAGGTAGGATCGTTACAGCTGTGAGCACGTCGAAGACATTCGCCATACCGAAGGTGTCAGTTAGGCTTTTATCATCGAGACTACTTAGAACGCTTATCACTACTCGGGGGTAAGCACTTCACTCGGGGTAGGAATCCTTTTCCTTATGAGTTTACTTTTCGCCTAATTTTGAGACTGTAAAATCAATATGTGCGAAGTCGACGGGCATCTTACGGAAAGCAATGTTGATATTTCAAGAGACCGCTCCAAAAGAGGGCGGAGTGTTCCCGTTAACGATACCAATAGAAACAAATATTCACGGCTACCAAACACGCATATTCATTTAAAGAATATACAAAAGGGGGCAGCGGTTATTTAACATTATTAAAATTTGAATATTTTCTGTTTTTGCGTTCGAATACACATAAATAATGTGATGCATGTCACACTTTAGCCAAATCTGGACTTAAGTAACATTTTCTTATTATAGCTAGGCGGTGTATCGCGCCAACTGTCGTATTTATCCACAATACAATTGTTAAACCGTCACAAGACACCTTTTTGGGGCCGTAAGTCAGAGAGCTGGTTCGCTTTAACGCGCTACAATCTGCCGACACTGGTAATCGGTACGAACCTATTACGTTATATGGTGCTATCGATCAGTTTGGTAAGGTTTCACCTACCTGAAAGTCACACTCACGATCCAAATTCAGTCCTGAACTCGCGGGAGTTGGTATACGCGAAGACGGCTGATACGGCACCGCGCAATAATACTTCGTCTAGCGATAAGAGCATGAAAAAAAACCGGCAGGCATATCTTAGACATGCCTGCCGGAAAGAGACGAGAATCGCCCTGAGAAGAAGTTATTGCGATAAGGTACGTTTAACTGAAGCTTCTACTTCGCCATAGTCCACCGACTCAACAAAACCGAGGGAAAAGGTTTGCGGGGTGGTTAAAAATTTACTCTTTTCGTGGCGACCAAAACCGAGCACTGTCATATAGGGTCGACTGACGTAATCATCGGGGTGCTCGTCGTCTTCGTGGTGTACGAGATACAACATACGCGGCTGCTTCGCATCGCCAAAAGCGTACCACTCCGGTGCCGGAAGATCTCCAATATAAGCGTCATTGATCGGGTGCTTATTGCGACTAGCCGAATTAAACCAAAAGTCACTATCATCCATACTACCGCCAGGCACACCCTCGTACTGAACCCAATACTGGTGGCCGGGGCTAACCTGACTCATAGTGAAATCACAACGATCGGGGTAAAAGTCCCACTGTCCTTGCCATTTACCATTGTCTGAGGTAAATACAATGCGTACATGTTGATCGGTATTGATCTCCACTTGAGAGGTCGATGGGTCGGTGCCTGCATTCATGGCATGAAAGTAACTGCCGTCTTGCTTATGAACTGCATTAGGAAAACCACGATATTCCCCCTGCCAACCCGAGCCTTTTTCATCGTGAAAGCCCAACCAGTCTATACCGTCTTTATCCACCATACTGGATAAACCACCACCGGTTTTCTCCAGATAAAAAGTCGCATTGCGAATACTGACGATATAGGCGGGAAGGCCGCCGGCCGACTCATCCACACCATGCGTCAGACTGACACTCGCCTGGCCCGATTGATTGGCACAACCGGCAATCGATACAGACACGACTAGCAGAGTCAGCGTGGTTTTTATCATTCTGTACACTGTCATTATTCATCCTCTTGGCATAGTTTAAAGGTCACTTAGCGGCGCATTACGAAGGTGCAACGCAGAGTGTTTTTTATAATGATAAAACGGTAATAGTTTGAATATTTCTTCCAGTGGAATTATGGCGAAAGCCCAAAATACAGATGCATCAAGCACCACAATAAGAAAAGCACAGAGCGGTAAAGCCAGCACCCATTGGGTGTAAAAATGAATTTTTAAAACGCGTGAACTTTGCCCCAGTGCCCGCAGCATGTTGCCCGCTAACGTGTTGTAAGCCCGCACCATAGGTAGCACAATATAAAGCGGCGCGATCAACATTAACGCGCGCTGTGTTTGCGGTGCTACATCGGGATAAATCAGCCCCAAACACTGACTTAATACTACAAACAAGCACGCCACAACGACTGACAATCCCATACCCACTCTGGTCGAGGCCGGGATAAAATCTCGTACCGCAGCGATATGACGCTTTCCTAACGCCTGACTAATAGTAATAGCTGAAGCTTGTGCCCAGGCATTGGCAAATTGAGTGCCGGCCCGCAGCCAGGGGAAAATCAAGGTGATGGCAGCAAAAGAGTAAACCGATAGCTGAGCGAATAATAATTGGTAAACGGTCGCGCCGACCGAAAGAATGATAAAGTTAGCCGCGATGGGGTAAATCACATCAAATTGTGGCTTTAACTCTAACGCAAAGGGGCGCCCTGCTGGATAGCGCAAACTAAAGGCCGCCCGGCGAAAAGTCACCGTTAAAAAGAGGCCACGCACCACAATTGCCAGCAAACTCCCCCAAGCGGCCCCCGCCAATCCAATACCGGCAAACCCGGCCACACCGTGAATAAGACTGTAACTCAGGGCAATATTGAGCGGAATTTCCAATAAAAAGCCCGCCAGCGGTATTCTGGAATTCCCCACTCCGTTATAGAAAGCTGTGCACGTCTGGGTATAGGCGGTAATCAGAACGACATACTGCGCCACCTCTAAATAACGGAGTGTCGCTTGCGCTAACAAGGTATCGTTTGTAATTAAGTTAACCAGATCTTTACTTGCCAACACTAACAGAAGGAAAAAAAACAGGGCGGTAAGACTATTGATCAAAAGCCCGGCCCAGAACGCAACTTTTAAATCGTCTTTTTTGCCCGAACCGTAGGCCTTTCCCACCAGCATTTGAATGCCGTTGCCGATGGCAATTTCCACCCCTAAAACAAAAGTAATAATGGTGGTCGCAATACCCATTGCTGCAACCGACAACTCTCCTAGCGGCGCCACCAACAGAGTGTCGATCATCAGCATGGACTGGATCAAAAGCGCATTAAAGGCCAAAGGCCAGGCTAAAGAGCCATTTTGCTTTAGGTAATCACCGGAGCCTTTCACAGCAATGCCTGTCCACCGAGTCTTAAGGTAAAGGGGTTGAGGCGATGGCCAAAGACCTGCCATCGCAGAGAATAAAAAGGAGCAGACTCATGACATAGAATGAGCCTGCTCAAGGCACCTTCTCCCGGGCCCTTAGGCCGCAGCAGAACTGGATTTGTTCGGCGGTGTACTGGCACTTTTTTGCAGCATTGCCCCCATTGCAAAAATAATAAATGCGCAGGCAACAAACATTACACGCCCCCACATTGGGTTGGGTATCAGCGTTAGCAGCAGCATGCCGCCACCCATGATTTTTATCATTAAGCCGAGTTTTAAACGCTGCTGACGATCGTAGTTGTCCTGCCCTTCTTCCGAGATTACCGGCGTTGACAGGTCGGCAAAAAACTTATCGGTTTCCACCTTGCACTTATCTTTGTCTGCGCGATAAAACAACGTCGTGAGGCAGAAGAAGCCCGCCGTAATCACGATGTGGCCGGCCAGGGTGATCATCAAGTTAATGTCTACCGCTTCGCGATCCGTGATCGCAGGCATTCCCACCATATCGGCGAAAACATGCGCGGTAAAAACTTTCGCCACAAACCAGGACACGCCCATACCCAATGCGACGGTAGCCCAAGGTGCCCACTGCGGAGTTTTGCGAATAATCAACCCCAACAACAAAGGAATCATTAACGGCACTTGAATCATGGTTGATACCGACATCATCAACTCAAACAAGCTCAATTCTTTCAGCGATTTAAAGTAAAGCGCCACAACAATAACCAATATGCCATTAATAAGGCTTACCAATCGACTGACGTTCATCAGCTTTTTGTCATCGGTCTCGCGACCGCGACGCTTGATAAATGGCTGATAGATGCTGCGCACAAAAATACCCGCATTTTTATTGAGTGCCGAATCCATTGACGACATAGAAGCGGCAAACAAACCGGCCATAAGAAGGCCCACGGTACCCACCGGCATTGCGTTGCGGGTAAACACTAAGTAAACCGCGTCTTCGGCTTTATCCCCAAGCTGGGTGTAAGCTGTGGCAGCATCCGGATAGAGAATGGCGGATGCCCAGGGAGGAATAAACCAGATGATACTACCCACCCCCATCAAGACCATGGCAAGCAATGAAGCCTTGCGCGCATTGTCAGAGTCTTTCGCATTCAAAAACCGAAATGAATCGTGCATATTCATAATGGTAATTAGTTGCTTGGCGAGAAAGAAGACGAACGTACCCACCAAAATCAAGCCGTAGTTCATATCCGGCCCCATTATAAAACCGCCGGGAAAATTACTGACCAACTCCACCGGCCCGCCCACTTTAACCAAGGCGACCACGGCGCAGGCAACGGACACCACAGCCACAATCAAAGTCTGCACAAAGTCAGAAGCGACCACACCCCAAGAGCCCGACAGCACTGAAATAAACAGCACAACAAGCCCGGTGGCGATAATGGTCACGGCAATATCGGCTTCAAACACCGCACTGGCAAACACGCCTAATGCGTTAAGCCAAACACCCGCGTTAATAAAGCTGAACAAAATCAACGCCCAGGAAAAAAAGGTCTCATTCTGGTCGCCAAAGCGCCGCTTGATGGCCTGCGATGGTGTGTCCACCCGCATTTGGCGAAAGCGATGACTAAAGAAAGCCCAGCCACAAAAGTAAGCGACCGTGTTGGCAAAAAAGACCAGACAGATGGCAAAGCCATCGGAGAATGCTTTGCCCGCACCACCGGTAAAAGTCCAGGCCGAGAACTGCGCCATAAACGCTGTCGAGCCCACCATCCACCAAAGCATGCGACCGCCACCGCGAAAGTAATCGCTGGTGGAGTGCTTTGCCATTTTGGTAAAGGAGAAACCAACAGCCAGAACCAGAATGAAGTAACCGGCGATGACGATATAGTCAATAACCATAAAAAGAACCTTTATTGCAGATGCGTTACATCTGTCCAATTATTATTTTTGCGGATAAGGTCAATCAGCTGTTGATACTGGCTGCCTTCTTTGAAGGTTTGATACGGCGGCACCTTCTCGCCCTGAATATCTTTTACCAGCTCGCGCGCTAAATACTGCCAGTTGCGCTCGGTATCACCTTCGACCTTAGGCATATCGTCGACAATATCCTGCGGCAGTGGCAACTGCTGCCATTGCTGATCATTCCCCCACAGGTATAGCGGGCCGCTACCGTAATGGCCTTTGATGTAAATAGCGCCTTTGGTACCGTAAAAAACAATATGGTCTTCATGGAAACGCGGGTTCAGGCCGCCGTGTTTAAACAGAACGGATACCGGCTTGCTGGCGTGCGGGCTTTCCAATTTGGCGAGCACAGTGTAAGTCCACTCGACGTTGCTCTCACCCCATTTCAGGTTAGGATCGTTAATATCTTTGGGAATAAAATCGCGGCGTGTTTTAAAGTTGCGAACACCTTCAACGATAGGCGCCTTACCCATATCATCGCGTACTTCACCAATAATATCGGTGATCTTTTCGCCGATAACAGAAGTTACAATAGACAATTTATGGGTGAAGTTATTATTGAGGCGACCACCACCTTGCTCTGCACGGTGCGACCAACCAAAGGGGATTTCGCGCTCCAGATTAAAATGTGAAATACACTCAACCTCGACCGGCTCACCAATAACACCCTCGGCCACCAAACGTTTGGCGTGCATAATGTCTGGCATGTAGCGGAAGCTGGCGGCAAAGGCGGTTTTTACACCTTTTGCCTCGGCCAGCTTGTACAGTTCGATGGCGCTGTCACCGGTATCGGTTAGGGGCTTGTCGCAAAACACGTGGCAGCCGTGCTCAATCGCCTGCTTGATCGGCTCGTAGTGAGCGCCGCCGGGGGTCGCAATCGAAACCAAATCCGGCTGGCACTCATTCAGAGCTTTTTGCCAGTCGGTTCCGGCGTAAGGAATCCCCATTTTTTCTGCCACTTCACGCACTACTTCCGGTGTTCTACCCACCATACCGACTACTTCGGCACCCACTGCGCGAAACGCATCGGTATGCCCCTGTCCGGCAAAGCCGGTGCCCATTACGAGAACTTTTACTGTTTTAGCCATCTTTCCACCTATCTGATTTCGTTTATAACTTGATTGAGTGTTACCAATTCCACATGGTGCCGTCTTCCAGACGACTCACTGGTAAATACGAGCGTTTGTACGGCAGCGCGAGCGCGGCCTCCTCGTTTAACTCAACCCCCAGGCCCGGCGCATCACTGACGTGGACCATACCATCGTGTACCTGATGGTTGTGCTGAAACACTTGTTGCAACTGTTCGTTGCCCAAACCGACAAATTCCTGCACACCAAAATTAGGTGCCCACACATCCAAATGCATATGCGCGGCAAAACACACGGGTGACAAATCGGGCGCGCCGTGTGGAGCTAGTTTTACATTGTAGAGGCTGGCAAAATCGGTAATCCGGCGCAGCGCGGTAATGCCGCCGGCGTGGGTGGCAGCCACGCGGATATAATCGATCAATTGATTTTGAATTAAATCTTTGCAGTCCCAAATGGTGTTGTAAGTTTCACCGATGGCCAGCGGCGTTGTGGTGTGCTGGCGAATCACTTTATAGTTGTCTTGATTTTCGGCAATGCTGGCGTCTTCCATAAACATAAGGTTGTATGGTTCCAGCAATTTACCTAAACGGGCCGACTCAATTGGCGTTAAGCGACTGTGCACATCGTGCAGCAACTGCACTTGGTTGCCCAAGCGGCGGCGCGCCTCGGCAAACAGCTCGACTATCATCTCCATATACTTGGGCGTCGACCACGACTCCTCCGGCGGCAGCGGGCGGTTGCCCTGCAGCTCAAAGTAGTCTTTTTTATCGCCCAACACGCCATAGGTTACATCCAGTCCGGGCACTGCTGATTGCAAGCGCACCGCACCAAAGCCGTTGCGAACGTGCTGTTCGGCATTGGCCAGGGTCTGCTCAATGGTTTCGCCGTTGGCGTGGGCATACAAACCTACCGCCTTACGGCTTTTGCCGCCCAGCAATTGATAGACCGGCAGGCCGGCCACCTTGCCTTTGATATCCCACAACGCCATATCAATGGCCGCTATCGCCGCCATATTAATCGGGCCTTTGCGCCAGTAAACGCCCCTGTAGAGATACTGCCAAATGTCCTCGATACCGTGCGCATCGCGACCGATCAGGCAGGGAATAACATGCTCTTGCAGCATCGCCACCACCGCTTGCTCGCGGCCATTCACGGTGGCATCGCCCAATCCGGTAACGCCGTCGTCGGTGGTTACCTTGACGGTTACGAAGTTTCTTCCCGGGCAGCTAACGAACACTTCAATGTTGTCAATTTTCATAAATATACAGTCCTAAAGACGTCTTACCACATTGAGTAAAACGTTTTACTAAATCGGTTTAGTTAATAATTTATCATATTCTCAGCGAATGTCAAACCGTGAACTCAGTCAATAAATGATTTTTTGGGTGCGCACCAGCCCTCGCCCCAATTGAGTGTAGACCAGCAAGTGGCTGAAAAAGCCACTTGCGCACTCAGGCTATAAGGCTGGTTGTTACCCAGCGCTATTAGGAAGGTGGGCGTTTTGAAGGTTTACGCCCAACCACCGAAAAGTGACTGGAGCGAATGCGGGTAAGCCTGATCGCTCAGGGCTCGGCCGTTATTGCCTCGATTAATTGAGCTTGCGACAGGAGTCGCGTGGCACCAAGGTACAAGGGGTGGTAATACGTTGCGCGGGAGTCTCTTTTTGATTAATTAGAGTCAGCAGTAACTTAGCCGCCTCTTGGCCAATATCGTAGGGCTCTTGCTTGATAACGGTCACTGGGGTTTTAAAGAATTCCACCATGGGGATATCATCAAACCCCAGCAGTGACACATCTTGGCCAATGGCAATATTGTGCCGATTAAACACCTCTAACAGCTCGATGGTAATGGCCAAATGCTGTGAGAAAAAAGCGGTAGGAGCCACCTCGGAGCGCAACAAATCCACCGGCGACCGTGAAAAGCCGGTTTCTCTTTGCCAGTGCAAAATCAAGTCTTTTGAGTAGGCTACACCCTGGGCCTCAAGGGCCTCGCAGTAACCCTGATAGCGATCGCGGCGGGACTTCATCGCCTCGAACTCTTGGGTCACAAAGCAAATTTTGCGGTGCCCCAGATTGAGCAAGTATTCTGTGGCCTCAAAAGCGGCTTTTTTGTAATCCGACAAAATAATGTATTTTTCGGTACCATCTTGCTCTAACTGGAATTGGACAATGGGCAGCCCCTGCCCCAGCAGCTTATCGATCAGCGCCGTGTTTGCCCCGGAGGGAGCAATAACAATACCGTCGACGTTGATTTGGCTCAGGTTCTGCAGGGCCTCGGCTTCTTTTTTGGGGTCAAAATCGGTGCTGTAAATAAGCACATTGTACTGGCTGTTTTTACAGAAATCGTCGATACCGCGAATGGTGCGACTGGTGTAGAAACCCGTAACATCGCGAACGACTAAACCGATGGTTTTGGTAGTGTTGGTCTTTAAGCTGCGGGCGATGGCATTGGGCACATAGTTCAAAGCGGCGACAGACGCCTCAATACGCGCCTTAGTGTCTTTCGACATATAGTCAAATCGGCCGCTGAGAAACTGAGATACCGTACTTTTTGAGACGCCGGCGTGAGCCGCCACATCGACTAATCTTACTTTTGCCATTGTTTAATCTACTTTGAGTGTGCACTCGCCGAGGTGGGCCATAGAGCGCAACATTTTACCTGATACGCCGCCAAGCTTCCATCTTGTGATGGCTTTACCCGCCTCGACTCTTATTTGCCAAGCCGTCGCGACCGCCCCAGGCGAGGCGTGTTTACAAACCGTACAGGCCAAGGCAAACTCTCGGGGCGACTAAAACAATTAAAACAACCGGCGGCCCCTACCGCCTGCTGAGCCCGCTGACAGCTAAACGGATCAAAACAATCGTTAATTTCACTCCCGACCACAGGGTATCACTATGAAAAATGCTATCACCCCCCTATTGTTTAGCGCTGCCATTGGCATTGGCGGCTCCGCCGTAGCCGGCCAGTCCGACGTCGGCTCCGATCTCTACCAAAAACAAGAAATCACCAGCGAGTCCGTACCCGCCCAAGCGCTAGAAGAGATACAGAAACTGGCGCCGGGATTTGTCCTTAAAGAGGCGGAAAAAGAATCCAAGCACGGCAATCAATACTTAGACCTGGAAGGTGTCACCGCGGCGGGTGCCGAAATAGAGTTCGATATGCTCCTCAATGAACAGGGCCTGTGGCAGGTGGTGGAAATTCAACGCGACTTAACACTGGCTGACTGCCCAGAGCCGGTTCAGGCAGTTTACGCACAACACTTTGCAGAGCAAACCCCGCAGCGCATTATCGAAAGCAAACAGATGGACGGTGTGATTGTGTATGAATTTTACTTTGTAGAGGGCGAGAAAACCCACAAAAATGAAATCAAGCTCGATGGCGATAAAGCCACCTTACTGGAAAAAGAGTGGGCGCACTAACCGCTGTGTGAGGCATTAAAAAGGGCCGGATTTTCCGACCCTTTTTAAGTATTGGTAAATTGGTACTATTCTGCCTGCTAGCGTGAACCGATCAGGTAACCATATACCAATTCATCACCTGGCGAGTGGTACACAATTGTCAGCTCTGACTCGGTAGCCGTTCCCATAACTTTACCGGCCGCATCCCCCGTACCCTGTATTTCACTTCCCTCAAGCTGACAGCTAATATCACCCTCATTGTGGCTAATCTCGCAACTGCCATCAGCATTAATGGTGAAAGTTCCGGCCAGGTTTGTAACATCCGGACCCTGAGGATTACTATCATTTTGTGCAATCAGCTCTTGGCCCGATATGCTATAAGTTCCCGCACTCACGTTAACAGTCGCCTCCTCTGAAGCATGAAAAAACGCGGACACAGATTCACCACCGGCCATATTGGGCTTAGCAATAATGGTGAGACTATTTGCCCCCAGAGTTCCTGTCACCGTGGCAAAGTCGGTAATCAATTCCCCACTAGTAGCATCATAAGTACACGCGGCGCGGTACCCTTCGCTAGCCGACAAATAACAATTGCCATCCGACGCTAGGGTAATAATGCCTGAAACACCGTAGTACGTAGGCTCAGCCCCAGAGGCAACAATCGTTTCAGTCCCCTGTAATACATAATTCTCGGTGCCGTTCAGTTGCAATGATTGGGCAAAATGAGCTTGAGCATCATCAACACTCACCAACTCATTTACCGTTGAATCTTGCCCTGCATTAGCTATCAAGTTCACGACAGCCGCAGACGAAGCAAATGCATTAGCCGACAGAGTAAAATCTACCTGAGTAGCTACCGTTTTAGCCTCATCGGCAATCTCAATGCCATTGTCAGAATCCCCGTCTTTATCCAGGGTTAACAGCAGGCGTACAATATTTAATACTTGCTTATCGCGCGGGTCGGCTGTGCCCACTAGGTCCATCGGGGTAATAACAGACCCACCGACCACAACAGGCAATTGCAAATCACCAATAGAAAAAGTTACCGACTCTCCTGCCGCATATTGAAATTCACCATTGGGGCTGGTTTGCCCCGAGGTAGATGCAGTTTGGTAATCCAGATTTGCGACAGCGCTGTCGATAAAGACGCCCGTCAGTAAACTAGGCTCCGAACTCGAGCTGCTTTGTGAGCTCTGTGCTGATGAGGAACTGGATGAATCGACACTAGAGCTACTTTGCGAACTCTGCACCGACGAGGAGCTGGATGAATCGATACTAGAGCTTGATGATATGGAGGTTGAACTACTGGATGAGGATGTCGAGCTGCTAATAGCACCGCTCCCCTCATCAGAAGAAGAACCACCACAAGCACTTAACAAGCCCGACAAAATAACAAGAAAGCCAAAACGAACGCACTGCATAGCACTCTTTCCTTAAGTAAGTATGAGTACACATAATATTATGGCGGGCATTCCTACACAAGAGAGATCTTAACTGACTGTCAGCACTTCACACTAATTACCCTAATGCCGCTTGAGCTGCGGCCGACTTTGCCCGTTAGCCTACCTCAACGGGTAATCAAAGTACAGATTAAGCCCTTGCGCCACTCGTTATTCAGTTTGATGTTGCGGCGGCTTACCTTTCCACCACGAAGCCAGGGCCGAACCGGTAATGTTCATAAGCGGGCCAAATACTGACGGCGCCAAGCCCAGAGTTGCCACCCGACCCATTTCGCTGGCTATGCCCGAGGCCAAACCGGTATTCTGCATACCGACCTCAAAGGCGATTGAGCGACAAGACTGTTCATCCATTTTAAGCGAGCGGGCGCAGCCGTAACCAATCATGTATCCCAACACATTGTGAATAAAGGCGGCGAGAATCAACAACAAACCAATTTGTAAGAGCGCATCGCGCCCCGCCGCCGTAATGACCACAATAATCAACGCGATAGCCGCCATAGACACCAGCGGCATGGCTTTATCCAGCCACTGAGCTCGGCCGTGTAAAAAGTGGTTAAACACCAAGCCTGCAATAATCGGCAGAATGACGATTTTGGTGATCGTCCACATCATGGCCCAAGCGTCTATTTCGATATATTCACCGGCAAACGCCTTCATTAAGAATGGCGTGGTAAACGGCGACAATACTGTAGCCACAGCGGTTAAAGTTACGGAAAGTGCTAAGTTCGATTTAGAAATATAAGCCATCACATTGGAGGCCAAACCACTGGGCGCACAGCCAACCAATATCACCCCGGCGGCAATTTCCGGCGGAAAATTAAATGTGTAAGCCAAAGAAAAGCCAATAACCGGCATAATCGTTAACTGGCACAACAGGCCAATTCCTACGGCCTGCGGGGTTTTCACCACACCGGCAAAGTCTTTGACACTCATGGCCGTACCCATGCCAAACATAATCGCCTGTAACAATGGCACAATGAGTTGTTTCAGGTCAAAACTGCCAACTTGCCGAAACAACTCCGGAAAATACATCGAAGCGGTTACCGCGGTAAGAATCCATAAGGTATAAGCCCCTTGGCGCAAGACACCAAGGACACTACAGGCAATTGCCATGAATAAAGCCGCAATCACCACTGGCAATCCATTGGCAAAGGAATCAAAGAGCGTGACATAGAGAAAGAGTAAAGTTGCCGCCGCAAGTGCCGCGCCCCCCACCCAGCGGGTGATGCTTTGAGTATTCATAATAATTGTACGTTATTGTTTTATATATGATTATTACGCACCTGACAGACACAGGTGATACTTAGTGACCCTAGCCTAACACAGACTTTTACCCCATGTCAGGCTCGCCACCGACAGCCTGTTGCCACACTAACGCCATGGCCACCAAACGTATTCGCAGCCCGGACTTTTACTTTGGTTTAGAGCTGTGGCATTGTTCAGTTTGTGAGTGCCCCCATTTCTGTCGTTTCTGGGAATATGCCATTGTAATTTTCATCCTTGCAGCACAACAAGGTATATTGATATCACTGTCCCCACAAATGTTCACCAATTTTTTTCAGCTCCTTGTTATTATAAGCATTGGTAAAAATAGGGCTCATCTCGGCACCGAGTATATACGTCATATCCTGGCGCCCCTTGGTGTTCAAAATTGTCGCCAAAGCTTTTTCCTTTTCCTTCGCAATTAAATACAAATTAATTTTTTGATCAGGAGGGATATCCCCCACTAAGCTCATTAATTCAAGAGCAATAGTCGAATTGGATTGAGTGACAAACTTTCCTTGTAAATCCTGCGCTTGTGCTTTTGTTAATTTTTTCTTATTTTGGTAGTAACGTATCCAATGGGTAAGAGATAGCTCATTTGAGCCTTGGGCTTGAGCAATCATGGCTCGGATAATGTGACTGGTACGAGAAATAAAATGCTCGGCTTCCTGAGTCCGCACAAGCGCTTGCTCATAGTTACCTGCCATAAACTGTGCCCAAGCGCGCTCCCATATGTAAAGAACATGATCGGGCTGAATAGCGTAGGCCTTTTCGGCGTGAAATATCATACGATCAGTTTTCTTCAATACATAACTTGCATGTGCAGCGAGAAAGTGGCAAAGCGCACTGCAGTTGTTTTGTTCTTCCGCCCAGTTTAAGTAAACATCTACCTCACTTAAATTACGTAAATAAAATAAGTTCAACATGGCGCGGGCAATGCGAGAGTTGATGTTGCCAGGGGCAAGTTTCTCGGCAGCTTGGATATGCCTTTGTGCTCGCTGAACAATTTCATCATCAGATAGGCCCATATGACGACTCATTTTAAAAGAGTATATGTGAGCCAGCATATTATGTGCCTCAAAAAAATCAGGGTCTTGCTGTAGGGCTTGTTCTAGGTAGTCGACCGATTTAGGTAAAAGCTCTTCTCTCTTTTGCACCCACAGATGCCAGGCTTGTGTGAAAGCCGGTGGGACAGCTTTGACTTCCACAGGCCGTTTGTCAGTTTGCCAATACGCGAGCAACAATAGTACAGCTGCCAAAACAGAGCCTGATAATATTAGTCGAAGACGAGTCACTGCGTTTATTGGAGCTAAGCGCTCCGCTACTAGGTGCTCTGATGTCTCAGCATCTTCACTTTGGATAGCTTCACAGACCCCAAGCTGCCATTGATAACCAACCTTGGGGATAGTCTTCACAAAGGTCTGCTCAGAGTCCAATTCAGCAAGCGCTTTGCGCAAACGGCGAATGGCGCTGGAAATAGCCGCGTCACTGACTACTTTACCCTGCCAAATCGTCTCTACCATGCTGTGTCGACTGACGGGGATATTGGCATTTTCGATAAGCAAAAGTAACAAAGTCGCTGTTTGCTTATCGATATCTACACTCTGATCTCCTCGCACAAGCACTAATGCATTGGGTTTAAAGATAATTGTCGAAAATTGGTAATTCAAAACGCAGCCCCGATGTGTTGACCAGAAGCATAATAACAAAAAGCAGTCTCTGTGCATCTCATATCTAATCTAGCCCTCTTTAGCTCGTCTTTTTTGGAGAAAATTGAATATATAAGTGACGATGTCAGGTTTTGGTCAGATTTTTACCATGAGATTAACAAGTATTTAATCCTATGAAAGACTACATTGCAGCTACTAGAAAACAGGAGACTCGCATGAATCGACGTGACTTTATAAGAACAACAGGCCTATTAAGTACTGTCGCCATGGCACCCCATAGCCTCGGAACTAAGCTGCTCAAAGGAGAACAAAAAGAAATACTCATTCTTGGCGGAACCCGTTATACCGGTCCAGCCATCGTTGAGAAACTCCTTGCTCAAGGGCATAACATCACCTTATTCAACCGGGGCCAAACCAACCCTCAGCTCTTCCCCAAGGTTGAAAAGCTACGAGGAGATCGCTACCAACATCGAGGCAAAGGGCTGGCGGCCTTAGCAGGCAAACGCCGCTGGGATGTCATTATCGATACCTGGAATGAGAGCCCTCTATGCGTGCGTGACACTCTAAAGCTACTGGCAAAACGTTGTGAGCAATATATCTACATCTCCAGTATGGCGGTTTACCCTTATCAAGCACTGCAAGAGCGAGCCGGTATCACCGAATCTTTCCCGCTACCCGATGACACCATGCCTAGTAACTACACGATGATTGACTACGATGCAGCTAAACGCATCGCGGATAAAATGGTGAACTCTCTCTCCCACGGCTGTATCTTGCGTCCTCACTCTATTAGTGGGGCGCGCATGACACATGTATCTGACAATCAACGCTACTGGCCTGTACGCTTACAGCAAGGAGGAATTATTGCGGCTCCCGGTGACGGCGCTGACACAACTCAGTTTATCGACATGAAAGACATGGCTCGGTTTATCGCCTTGGCAATTGAGGATAAATTAAAAGGCGCCTTTAACACCTTTACCACCGAACGCTTCGATGCCTATTTATATGGCCTAAAAGCCTTAAGCGCCAAACCGAGTGAACTAATCTGGATCCCCCATGAGCACTTGGCGAAAGAAAAATTCCGCCCGTACGTTGATATACCCATGTGGGCACCCCGGCAAAAGGACCGTGGAACCTTTGCTATTTCAACGCAAAAAGCCGTTAATGCAGGCTACCAAACACGTCCTATTGCGGAAACATTTCGGGATTTACTCGTGGATTTTTATGAGCAAGAAGAGGACACCTATGACTTTGCTACGGGAAAATCTAAAGCGGGGCTGTCACGGATGATGGAGAAGGACTTATTAAAAAACTACTTTCCCAATCAACATAGGGGAAGCTAGGACACATATTTCTCAAATATCATTCGAGGAATTAGTTAAAATCCAATGCCCCATTTCCTGATTAGGAGGAATTCTTTTCAAGCTATTGAAGGGATTTACATTTAAGACAAATCAAAAGCTTAAGAGCATCTCTAATAAAACTCAGCACGCTTTAGTCTTTAACGGTATCAACATATTGTGCAGAAACGAAAAAGGGCTGAATAATCAGCCCTTTTGAATAGACGTGGATTTATCTTTAGCGTTAAGCGACTTGTGCCCTTCTCGCTTCCAAATCGGCTTCAATTTCACTCATGCGCTCAGAGCTGAGCGGGTAAACAATCAGCAATAAGACAGCGATAAAAGCAAAGACGGCCGGAATCCAACTCATTAGCAAAATCATGCCATCGGTGGTTTGCGCGATGGTGCTGGGGTCGGTGCCGACATAACCGTACGAACCCAGCACCACTAACACCAAAGCCCCGGCAAAGCCGCCGCCGGTTTTCTGAATAAAGGTGCCCGCCGAATAGAACAAGCCCGTGGCGCGTCGGCCGTGCTTCCACTCAGAGTAATCGGCAGCATCGCCCAGCATACTGAAAACCAGTACCGGCATAAATGCGGCAAAAAATTCGGCGGCACAACCGAGTACAAATAAGATTTTCACATCCCCCGCCCCTAAAAAAGAGATACAGCCGGTCAATACACCACTGATCAACAAAGAGGCAATAAATAAGGCTTTTTTCCCCACTAGACGCGAAAAGTAACCACAGACTAGCGCCGCAATAATAGAAGTAATCAACAGGGCTATAAAGTAGCGACCGGTCAGGGTTGGATCGTGAATAAAGTGTTTGAAGTAATAGGCAATCACCCCATATTTAATGCCATTAAACAGCATGGTTAAAAAGCCAAGCCCGAGAATCATTAACCAAGGTTTATTGGTTAACAAATCGATCAGGTCGCGTTGCGATGGGGTGGTTTCACTTTCTGGTTTTCTAATCAGTTTTTGCACAGCGAACCAAGTGAATGCCATAACCACGGCAAAAAACAAACCTGAGTATAGATTGCGGTAGTAAAAGAACAGGGAGATCGACAACAGCGGCACCACAATAAACGGCAGGTTGCCCAATAAATCCTTAAGTTCTTTGCCCAGCGAGCCACTGGTCTTTGTCGGCTGCACCCGCTCTTTGGTAGTAAAAAAAGTCATTAAACACAACAGCACCAAGAGCGCCGCAAACACATACATCGTTTGCTGATAACCTTTAGCCTCATCACCCTGACCAAAAAAAGCGACTAAATCTGGGGTAAAGCCCATAACTAATACACCGCCTAAAAATGCCCCTGCAAAACGGTAACCAGAAAGTACGCTGCGCTCTTCATGGCTCGGTGTCATCACGCCCATAAGGGCCGAATAAGGTACGTTATTAACAGTGTAAGCGAGGGTTAAACCTATATAGGTGAAATAAGCCCATACCAACTTCATTTCTAAGCTGACATCCGGCGCGGTGAATGACAACACCATAAACAAACCCAGCACCGGGGCTGACCACAAAACCCATGGGCGAAACTTGCCGTGCTTAGACTGAGTGCGATCGGCGATCATGCCCATCACGATATCGGTGATACCATCAGAGACGCGTACAATTAGCAAGAGTATGGCCGCTGCGGCCGCAGAAATACCTAAGGTATCGGTATAAAACACAGCCAAATAGGCCAGAGCACCGCGCCAGACTAGGTTAGCCGCGGCGTCGCCCATGGCGTAACCGCTTTTTTCCAAGAGAGAGAGCTTATGAGAAGAGGGTATCGCCACGTTTATCACCTCGGGCTTAGTCGTTTTTAATTATTAGTGCCTTCTGGGCATCTATTAGTAGAGGAGCTTAAGAGGCCTTCGGCTAAATGTACAGGCTTAAAACAGCGTTAACGATACCGAGAACCCTTTCTGGTAATGGTTGGCTATTATTGCGCCGCTAAACGCCGAGCGACCTCCTCTTTCCAGGCCTGAATGGCGGTATTATCCGACTCGAATAACGCAATCCCCACCTGATACCGGCCAACCGCCGAACGACACCACTTAACCTCACCGGTCAAGACAAAACGCACCTCTGGGTTTTGCAGCTGTATACACAACGGGTAGATATGACCTGCTGGCAAGGGACGATCTAACTCCACCTGCAAGCCATTAGCGGACAAGTCGGTAGAGCGGCTAATCACAATTTTAGCCGGCTCATTATCTTGGCCAGCTTCCAGCTCAAGGTAGACGGTTTCGGAGGCATTTAACCGATATTCTTGACGTTGATCTGGCGACGTTGTGGCGTGAGACATTTGCTATCTATCCTTTATCATTGTTATTCAGTGCGCCTTAAGCCACGCACAATATTCTCCAACCGATTTTCAAACCCTTGCTCCGGCTGATAAAAAACAGCCTTGCCCTGCAGTAAAAACTCAAGCAGCTCGTCGTATTTCAACTCGGCCACCTTAGTCCCCACCCGGTCGACAAATATATACTTACCCGTTGAGCGCAAGCTTACCGCCAATTTACAACGCACGGTTTTACCAGCTTCTGTAGGTAAATCGGCCCAGGTACCCAGGGTGAGCTGATCGATCAGGTCGCGCATGGCCTGTTCTTTAGCTTCGCGCTGTTCCGCTTCTTGCTGTTCGCGCTCTTGTCGTTCGCGTTCAATTTTCTCCTGCGCTAAGCGCTCCGCCTCAGCGCGCGCTTTGGCTTCAGCGACCTTGCGCTCTGCCTGCACTTTTGCCTTGGCCTGCTTAATCTCAAGTGCTTTACGCTCCAGCCTTTGCCGCTCCAGTTGTTTGACCTGAGCGCGGGCTTCAAGTTGTTGTTGCAACTGACCCATTCTGGCATTGACTGCCGTTAGCGCTGCCGACAAAACCGGCAGGTGGGGTATTTCATGGGCGATACCAGCATCAAAGCAAGCGGCAATCTCTGCCACTGACTTTTGCAACACTTTATGACCGTTACGGTTCACAAATAATAATTTGTCTGTGCCCGGCGCTTGCATTAAGAACTGACAACGCAAGCGCTGCTGACCATCATTAAATTCAATCCAATCCCCACTGGCAAACTGATGCTGCGCCGCTCCAGTTTGCAACTGTTTCAGGGATTCTGCATCTTCTGACTCTTGTTTTTTAGCGGCCTCCACCGTATCTATGGTCTGGCCTTTCAGCAGCGTAATCACCTGAGTCGACAAATCATCCAGATGGCTTTGGTAAACATCAGGTGTGCACACTTGATTGGCTTTGGCCGTTTCTAATTGCGATAGTAACGCTGGACCTTTTTGAAAGAATGCTTGCCGATCCTCCTCTGACTTTTCTGGGTTCAGTGCCCAGACCAGTAAGCGCAACGAACGCTCCCAAAAATTTCGCTCAGAATCGTGATCATCGCCGTTTATCAAAGCGAACTGCAAGCTTGGTAAAATGACCTCTTCGATAAACACCAGTGCTGACTCTGGCAGCATCCGTCGGGCAACCACGTGATTGTAAATATCGGTCACTTTTTGTTGCGCCGTGGCAGCCCGAATACGACCTAACTCTGAAACTTGCATGCGCTCGGCTAACATTGCTGCCTTATCCAACTCGCGGTCACCAAGTTTATTGAAGTCTTCAAGCGCTTGGGCCCAAACACTGGTGTCAGACTGCATAGCCCCACACAATAACTCGACCCGCTCGACAAATTTTCTACCGCTGGCCCCTAAGCCGTTGTACCAAGTTTGCAAATGAAAGAAGCACTGATCGAGGGCGCGGCGGTTACCGTGCAGTACAGTTAGTTGCAACGATTCATCGCTCACCACGTAAGTAAGGATACGGTTCAGTAACTGCTCTTTATATGACTGCAGATCTTCTGGTACTAAAAGGTTGTCAGCCAAGGCCTTGGCCAACCACGTGGCGTACAGCCCAGCTAAACCCGCATTGCTCCCATAGGGTAAGGCCTGATAGGCGGGCCAGATATCTTCAGCTTGATAAAAGTCATGATCGACACTGTGTAAGGCAGAGACCGTTACAGGTGCTCGCTGATTAGTCGCGAGCCCAAGCAAGGAGCGGATCTCAGTAAATTTTTGGTTATCTGTCACACACTTCTCCGCGCTCGACCATAGAATTCAATAACCCCCCGTGAACCAGTTCCGTGCACCTGTGTGTTTTTTGCACCAGCCATGCCCCCCTAAGCGCGCCCCAATATGCAACAAGGCCACCAAACACCACCAACACAAGCACCATTATATAACACTCACCTTGACCGGCCGCACAGCATAAGCTCAACGCGGCGCACCAATGCGCAGCATTGTGAGCTGGCACAACCATTGCTCTATAGCTGTTTTGCCATGTGCGGACACACATCACCGCAATGACAGTTTGCCCAATTTACCCGATGGATTTCGCGCAATGAACTCACAAAAGTTAAATTTAGTCGATCTTACCAAGGCCAATATCAGGCTTTTACACCTTACGTGGTTTGCCTTTTTTCTCACCTTTGTCGTTTGGTTTTCCCATGCGCCGTTGAAACCATTGATAATGGAAGCCTTCGATATGAGCATAGCTCAATGGAAGGCATTATTGATACTCAATGTGGCGTTAACCATTCCCGCCCGGATAATTATCGGCATACTGGTCGATAAATTCGGCCCGCGTATTGTGTACACTCTATTGCTCGCGGCCGGTGGTCTTATGTGCCTGGCCTTCGCCAGTGCTCAAAGTTACGAACAATTGGCCCTGTTCCGTTTTTTGCTAGGCTTTGTCGGCGCCGGCTTTGTTATTGGCATTCGACTGGTTGGGGAGTGGTTCCCTGCGCGCAATGTCGGCTTAGCCGAAGGCGTTTACGGTGGCTGGGGTAATTTCGGCTCCGCAGCAGCAGCTTTCACACTGCCTACGGTAGCGCTAATGTTTGGTGGCGAAGATGGCTGGCGCTATGCGATTGCCTGTACCGGCTTAATGGCATTGGCCTACTCAGTGGTCTTTTATTTGCGAGCGCGCAACACCCCCAAAGGCTCAACCTACTTTAAGCCCAAGAAAACCGGCGGCCTGGAAGTTACCAGCAAACAAGACTTCTATTTTTATCTGGCCATGAACCTGCCGATGTATATTATCTTAGCCGTTCTGGCCTGGAAGTTGTCCCCCGCAGGGGTCGGCTTACTGAGTCAAACCATGACTTATGTTATGTACTTATTATTAGCGGTGCTGTGCGGCTATCAGTTCAGCCAGATTTACAAGGTCAATAAAGAGTTGTTGCAAGGTGGCGCGGTAGCCGAGCACGACAAGTACAAATTTAAGCAAGTGGCCATTTTAGACTGGGCTTATTTTGTGACTTTCGGCTCTGAGCTGGCGGTCGTATCAATGCTGCCCGCCTTTTTCTTAGAGACCTTTGAGGGTATGTCACTGGCAGCAGCAGGGGCCTTGGGCGCCGCTTACGCCTTTATGAACTTAGTGGCTCGCCCTGGTGGTGGCTACATCAGCGATAAATTTGGCCGTCGACTATCCATGTCGATTTTTATTATCGGCCTTACTATTGGTTACTTCACTTTGTCACAAGTCAGCGGTAGCTGGCCGATTCCCCTGGCGGTTGCAGCAGTCATGTTTTGCTCGTTCTTTGTACAAGCCGGTGAAGGCGCCGTATTTGCCATGGTACCACTGGTGAAGCGACGCATGACCGGGCAAATTGCCGGTATGGCTGGCGCATTTGGCAATGTGGGTGCCGTAACATTTTTAACGGTTTACAGCTTTGTCGATGCCAGTACCTTCTTTATGGTCATTGGCGGCTCGGCGCTGATTATTTTTCTGATCGTGCAGTTTTTAGAAGAGCCGGCCGGGCACATGCACGAAGTCAACGATGATGGTTCAATCACTCAGATCGAACTTACCTAATATTAAAAACCATAATGCCGGCGCGTTTGCGCTGGCTTGGGGACGCGCTATGATGACAGGCAACGATAATTCTAATAGCGCGCCTATGGAACATTTACAGTCCTCTCTGGCAGTCAGCTTTGCTCAAATCAGTGCGGCTGGCCGCAAAGATGAAAATCAAGATACCGTCGGGGCTCGTTTCCCCGAGGGCGCCGCGTTAGCAACTAAAGGCATCGCTCTGGCCATTGCCGACGGGGTGAGCAGCTCCCAATCAGCCAAGCAAGCCAGTCAAACCGCGATCACAGGTTTTTTGGCCGACTACTACGCCACCCCCGACACCTGGCGTACCGGACAGTCGGCCAATCGTGTGATTCAATCGCTCAATCGATACCTTTGGAGCCAAAGCCAGAACAGTGTTCGACAAGAAGGCCATCTAACCACGCTGTCGCTGCTGATTATAAAAGGCGATAAGATGTTCACCTTTCACATCGGTGACAGCCGCATTTACCGATACCGCCACGGCAGCTTAGAGCAACTAACACGGGACCACAGTCAGCGTGTTGACCACAGCACTACTTACTTAACGCGCGCACTGGGAGCTGATTTATCCCTGGAAGTGGATATGCAATCTCACGAGATTGAGCGCGGCGACATCTACCTGCTCAGTACCGATGGACTGCACGATGTCATCAGTGCGCGCGACTTGGCGCAGCATATCGAGCAGACACCTAACCTCGACACCCTTGTTCAAGCCCTGCACGACACAGCGTTTGCCAATGGTTCACAAGATAATATCAGTGTACAGGCAGCACGAATCGATGACGTGGGCAGGCCCAGTGAAAGTGACGCTATTACTGTTTTATCGCGTCTGCCCTTCCCCCCGATACTGGACGTTGGCCAAAGTCTTGACGGCTTAACGGTGGAAAAAATTCTGCACGAATCTGAGCGCAGCCAGGTTTACTTAGTAAAGCGGGCCGATGGCACTTTATTAGTAATGAAAACCCCGTCTCCCAATTATCAAGACGATGCCGCGTTTATTGAGCGCTTTGTGCGCGAGTCCTGGATTGGCTCACGACTCAACAACCGCCAAGTAGTGCGAGTAGTCGAGCCCAGCCAAACACGCACCTGCCTGTATTATTTAACCGAATATATTCCCGGCCCCACCCTCGGGGAGCTGATTCACCAGCGGGCGCCTTTCGCCGTGGCCGATGCCATTGAACTTGCCGAACAACTGGTTACCGGCGTGCGTGCCCTGCACCGTAAAGACACCCTGCATCAAGATTTAAAACCCGACAATATTGTTATGGGACGCTGGGGAGCCTGCTTGATTGATTTTGGTTCTTGCTGGGTTGCCGGCATTGAAGAGATGGCCTCACCCATTGCCGCCGACAAGGTGCTGGGGACACTGGATTATTCCGCGCCCGAGTACCGTTACGGTGGCCTCACCGGCCCGCGCTCGGACCAGTTCTCTCTCGCTGTTTTAGTCTATGAAATGCTAACCGGAAAACACCCTTATGGTGACGCCTACGGCAAAGCCATGTCGTTAGTACAATTTCAAAAGCTTACTTACCGGTCCGCCCTACAATTTAACCCCCTTGTTCCTGTCTGGCTAGACCGAGCTTTGGAAAAATCTCTTTATATACAACCCGCGCAGCGCTACGAAGCACTTTCTGAATGGTTGCGTGATATCAAACGCCCCAACCCTAACTGGCTGACCGCCAAGCACAAGCCCTTAATTGAAAGACACCCGGAGCGTGTTTGGAAAGTCGCGGCATTAGCGGGCTGGGCAATGGCGATTGCAGCATTAGTTTTTATTGCAACAAAATAAGATATTGACCTGCGGTAAGTATTAGATCTTTTTGCAACTGCCGAGCATAATTAGTTACATTTTTCGGGGTTAACGCTACCCATAATTTGATAATGCTTATAATTTGACCTGGCTCGCTAACAACTTGCCACACAGATGAATCAATGTCATTATTTTCATAATAATCAGGAAAATCGGTAGCAGAAGCTTGCTAGAACTTACACAGTCGACAACTCTAGAATAATTAAAATAAGGAATGATTATGTACATCTGGAAAACTGCCGCTCTCTCTAAAGACATTAAAAACCATAATGTCAATCAAAACGAATGGCGTAAATACTACTTAGCAGCTTCAATATTTGTGACAATTGCCATTTATCTCACTGCATTGACACCTCACGCTAGCCTAATGGCGGTTTTGATTGAAGCGATTGTAATGATCGGAATTCTTATTTTTGGGGTAAGTTTTACTTACCATTCTAATAAAGGTGACGATGGTACTGATTATATAGCAAGAATGACGGCCCTAGCACTTCCTATCTCGGTCAAAGCATTTGTCATCTCTTTAGCCTTTGGCGTCATCATTGGAGTATTGAGCCAAGCTCTATCAATCTCTGCAAGCTCCTTTGACTGGCTGATGCTTGTCTTTGGGTCAATAATACAGGTTTGTATTTTTTGGCGCCTTAACGAACACATAAAATTTATTAATGCGTAGCAGACACGTTAGATTTCTAACACTTTGGGTATTGCTCGCGCCGGTACTCAGCGCATGCGATAAAGACACCACCTTATACACCTCTGGCGATAAGCCAGAGCTGGTAATGATTGCCATCAATAATAGCGGCGAAGTATTTACTTCAATACACAAGGAATCATTGAGTATCGAGGCGTTGTCTACCGAGATAGCGCGATTATTAAACAACGACACTGATTACAGATTTGTGATTCAGTCAGATATAGGCGGCTCGGCTTATAAAGACAGCGTTATACAATCTTTAACAAACAGCGGCGTTAAAATAGACTATATCGCCGCCCCATAAAACCGCCTTTAACCTGATTATTCTTTCACGATTACGGTATAGCTTTTTTCAAAATCCTCAGGTTTAACAAAATAGCCGCCCTGTACCACAACACCACTACCTTCTTGCCATTTCACTTCAGAGCCATCAATTGTAGATTCAGGCAGAGCAAACCCTTCAAATCCTTCGTTAATTTTGAAAACCTCTTCGCCAATATATTTAAGACTCGCAGGCAATTCCACCTGAGTTAAGCGATTGGCGAGAAAGGATTTATAGCCAATAGACTCTAACCCCTCCGGTAATTCGATACTGGTTAAGCGATTATCGCGAAAAGCACTATCCTCAATAACTTTAAGGCCGGCCGGCAAGTCTACGTGGGTGAGAAAATTCACATTAAACGCACTGTGCTCAATGGTTGTCAGCCCAGCGGGAAAATCAACCTGGATAATACGGTTATTCTGAAAAGAAAACTCGCCAATAGAAGTCGCCCCCGACGGTAAATCAACGACAATCAAACTGTTGTCGCGAAAAGCACTATCGCCTACAGCGGTTAGTCCATCCGGCCAAGTCACTTCAACAACACTATTCGTGGCAAAAGCCCAATCAGCAATACGGGTAATTCCCGCGGGAAAATCCACATGGGTTATGCCGTTAAACTCAAATGCTCCCTCTCCGATAGTGGTAAGACTATCGGGCAAATCCACCTCGGTTAAACGATTATTCTGAAAGGCAAAGTTGCCAATAGAGGTTAACTCTGCAGGGAGCTTCACACTGGCTAAACCTTTAGCTTGAAAAACTCTATCGCCAATCCCAGTGATTTTCTGGTCATCCAATGTACCGGCAATAACAATATTTGGCCGATAATTTTCACCGGCTTGATCGGTCAACGTAGAGGCGGTAATAACACCACGGACAACCGTCACGTCAGCATCGGTGAGGCTATAATGTTTTTGTTCTTTAGCATCAACGGCAAGCGAAACAAATATCACCGCACTCAACAGTACTTTAAAAATTTTCATACTCTATAGTTCCCAAACACATTCTGAGTAATAGCAGACAGCTTTGGAGCCAAATTTATAATAAGTGGCTCAAAAACACTATGCCGTACTGGATACGGCATAGTGTCCACGAACATCCAATAAGATTTGTACACAACCTAAGCGTCTGCATTGATCATTTAAAACATTAACGCAGTAACACTAAAGGCCTACCAACGATAACTAGCACCAACGGTCACACGACGATCAGTAAGACCTTGGAAGCACAACAATGCGCCTTCATTAACACAAGACTGCTCCACTTTAGACTCCGTTAAATTGACCGCTTCAATACCTATATTGAGCTGGTCAGTTACATCGTAACTCACGCTAGCATTAAGCTGACCGCGGTCTTCTTGTACTACCGGAAAGCCCCACGGGTAGTTAAAGGTGCTACCGAAGTCCTCTGAGCGATATGCTTCACGCCAGGTATAACGCATACGAGCCGACAGCCCGTATTTTTCATAGTAGAGCGTAAAGTTATAGGCATTCTCAGACAGGTCTATCAACTGCTGTTTTGCGGAAACGTCTATATCATCGTTGCCCGTTGATGCTGCAAAGATTGCGCTGGCACGGCTTGTCGCTGTATCAACAGCCTCGCCGCCAGAAAATTCCTGAAAGGTGTAGTTTGCCAATATACCGAACCCTGACGCCCAACCAAGCTGATCCTCAAATCCTGCTAGGTCGTACTGTATTGCCAACTCAACCCCTTCCTGAGTTGTCTCACCAGTGTCGTTGATAGTAGTGGCCCATGGCACACATACACCGACACCTACAGGGCCAAATACGTTGATATCCGCGATAGGATTCCAGATCCCCCCCTCTTCACACTCAGGCCCGACAATATCCCGGTAACCAGTTTCTGGATCTTCGTAGGGGTTATTTTGCTGACCTACATGCAAATCTTTACGGGTTTTATGGAAGTAGCCGATGCTTAATACACTTGCTTCAGCAAAGTACCATTCAGCAGAAATATCGAACGAGGTAACCTCTTCTGGAGTCAGCCCCGGATTTCCCACCGCCACAGAAGTGTTAGGGCTCAGCGGGTAAGTCACTGACGTTGAGAGGTCGTTAAAGTCCGGACGACGGATGTCTTTACCCCAACCCGCCCGCAGTACGACTTCATCAGTCAGGTCAGCCACAATGTTAAGTCTGGGCAGCAAGAAGTCGTAATCGCGAACAGTCGTAACGAGTGAAACCGTCGGATTTCCATCACCATCGGTTGTGGTCGAGTTTCCGGTTGAGGCAACTTCCGTTTCCAGATAACGCAGACCGATATTACCGCGAATATAGTTAGTAGAAAAATTGGCCTGTGCGTAAAGTGCGTTGGTAGTTTCTTCGATATCAAAGAAGGCATCGACTTCCGAGGTTGGTGCGGTAACTGGTATTGAGCCGCCATGAGCGGTTACGGCATCATTGAGCAAACTCAACACGTTATCCTGATCGGCAGCGATCATATCTGGGTTGATCATAAGGAAGTCTTGTACAAACAAATCCCGCCCGTCAGCATCGCCAAAGTTATCAGGGCCGGCGGTAAGCAACTCAGCGAAAAGATCGCCTGTTGGGCTGTCGTCGTAGTTGCGCAAGCTGACGTTAGCACGGATCTGATCCGTCATACTGGTGGCTTTACTGTAGCGATAGCCAAAATCCAGCGTGGTGAATACAGACCAGTCAAGGTTGTATTCGAAATCGGTACGGAACGCATCTTCTGTGTTTTCGGTGAGATCCCGCGCGGTGTCTACCGAACGCAGCATATAGTTAGCCGGGTTCATCATATCTTCAGCGCTGGGAGCATTAGCCTCATCGAATGCAATGTCAAAAGCCAAGGATCCACCTGTTAAATCATACACAAACGGAGTTCCGTTTTCATTGGATGAATTAACCGCTGCATTAGGATTTATGAAGTTAAGCGTTGTGTTAATTTGAGGTTTGGTCGACTCCGATCTCGAGGATGACAACTCTACGGTGGTCTTTAAGTTTTCACCACTCCAATCACCGCCGAGCCTAAAAATTTCACTCTTAGTAACACGCGAGATGGTATCTCCGGCAAAACGTAAGTTCGGATCGGCCCCTCCGTCTTCAACAGGAATAACACCCTTGATTGCCGCCTGAATACTGCCAAGGTCTTGACCACCTAAAGAGCCAAAGTCTACAGTTTCGAATTCACTAGGCACCGACACGCCAATCAGATCACTGACGCCCGACGCTTGCACGGCGACACTTTCTGAGTATCGCTCTTGATCATTGACGATACTGTCAAAATACAAACGCATATCATCATTGGGTTCCCACTCAAGTGAGCCGGAAAAATTTACGGTTTCATATTCGAAATTATCGTAATCTTGATTTAAGAATTGTATGCCAAGAAAATCGAAATCTTGCGCATTGGCGGTGCCGCCATCGGAGGTGACAACATGATCCCGGTCTACGCGCGGTCGGAATGCAGTAACATCTTGCTCAGCATAGCTACCACTAATCACAACACCAAAGTTACCAGCACTTGTCTCCCAGTTGTCGCCATAGGTACCAGAGAAACGTGGCGTCATACCATCATCAGAGAGGCTGCTTGACTCCCCTTGAATTCTAACCGCCGCCAGAGTTTCATTTAGCTCAAGCGGGCGAATGGTTCTTAAATTTATAGTGCCACCAACAGAGCCTTCAATCGTTTTTGCATCGGGCGCTTTTGTGACCTCAACCGCTGAAATAATACTGGCTGACACATCATCAAAACTGATGCCGCTTCGCCCGGCACCCGAGCCCACAGTCGATACGCCGTTAATCTCGGTTCGGTTAGCATTGGTGCCACGTATTTGAACACCGGTACCCACACCGGCGGTTCGGGTAATCTGGATACCGGAAACATTTTCCAGCACCTCGGCTAAATTCTGATCGGGTAATTTACCGATATCAACCGCTTGAATCACCTCAACTAAATTATTCGACTCGCGCTTTTCGGCGAGCGCATTGGTTAACGAGCTTCGCATCCCGGTAACCACAACCTCTTCAATCTTACCGTCTGCTTGCGAGCTTTGGCTCTCTTGAGCGATTGCAGTTGGCGCTGTTAAAACAGCAACTAAAGCCGTACTACAAATCAAGGCTTGGGATCTATGGCTTTGCAGTACCTTATTGATTTTATTTAATTTAATTTTCATAAACTCCCCTTTTACGGCGTGGTGCCGTATTGGTTTTTATATAAATAATTGGCTTTCATCCATGGCAACCCTATAAATCGATTTACTAAAACGTTCTACTAAATCGATTTATCAGACAAATTAACAGCTTGGGAGTTAAAGTCAAGGCCATTTTTCAGCCAAATAATTGTATATATAAATCGACAAAGGAAGATCAATAGGCATGAAGAACATGCTTCAACACCCACAAAGAAGGCCACCGAGGAAGATATGGAGCGCTCAAACCACTGACATTTCAGTCCTTATTCAGGGCCACGACGGCTCAGGCCAAAACGAATCGGGAGATAAAATGGAAGCTCCAGCAGGAGTAAACAGGATGGTCGAACAATACTTGGACGACTGGTGAAAACGTATTAAAAGCTGGGAATCGAGGCTTTCACCACTATTATAGGGCGACTCAAAATATCTAAGTTATGGAACTGAAGACAAACACCTATAAGATAAACACCTTCGTTTTTACCCTTATCAACGTACGCCTTTTAGGCTTTTTGTACGATAATGTATGCATGAAATTCTGGGTGTTGATCAAATTCAAGATGCTTGCATATGCACCCAAGCTCCATTAATACAGATAAGAAGCCGCTCGTGCCCAAGGTTGAATAGTAGACCTCCGGGCCCATAAAACTGTCCGTGTGATCATCAGGCTCGTCCGTTCCTCCGAAAGAGAAGATAAACACCCCGCCTTTGTTTAAACTCTCGACGATTTTGGTAAGAACACGTCTCTGCTCATTCAATGGAATATGCCAAAGACTATCCCACGCTGTAATAAAATCGTATTTTCGAGGTATAGCCCACGTACAAATATCTTTATGGTAAAAGGTAAGTTCTGGATGCTTCTTTTGGGCCAGAGCAATTTTCTTTGCAGATATATCCACCCCTTCTGGGGTAAAGCCTTCAGCCAATAACAAATCGATAAATCTGCCCGTACAGCCACACCCAATATCCAACGCCGTACCGGTGGTTTTAACAAAAGAAACAGCCTTCTTGTGAGGTTCTATACCATTTAAAAGATTAAACTTCTCACTCTGCCATAAGTGCGTGATTTGATCGTAGGCCTTGCCAATATCAACCGGATTCATAACGTCCCTTACAGCCTGTCACAAAAATCAAACGAACATCATCTAGGTGATGTTACTAAAATGGGGGCAAGTTCACAGTCGTACAGCAGCTCATTTTTACCGTCCGAACGTTAAACTCTCTTGAATATTCCCATGCTTTACATGGGTTTGTATAGTTCAGCACTTTCACCTCCAGATGCCTGACCTAATGTACCCACTAAAGTGAGGCAAGCTCAGGTTTATTTCAGTGGGTCAGCTTGTATAAAGAAGGTTAATGCACTGAAAACGCCCACAAGCTAGCCTGAATTTTGCGCATGAGCGACTTGGTTACCTTTTGCAGTAAAAAGCACCTACTCCAAAAGTCGAAATCTTATTTTCATCCCAGCGATAATATGTTGCCGAGAAAGCCAGATGGTTGAGGCCCGGCGTATAAACCTAAGAGCCACCAAGGCCAACCCACTCCCACCAGTATGCTAATATCCCACCACACCAACAAAAAACCAAACGAGCCTGCCGTGTCCAACATTCGAGATGTAGCCAAAGAAGCTGGGGTTTCCGTCGCGACGGTTTCGCGTGCGCTTAGTGACCCCCATAAAGTGTCGCAGGCTCGGTTGGACAAAGTGCATGCGGCCATTGAGCGGGTGGGCTACCGGCCGAATATGCTGGCACGCAGCTTTCGTTCAGCGAAAAGCCATACCATAGTGGTTTTAGTACCCAACATCACCAACCCGTTTTCAGCGCAAATTGTGCGGGCAATCGAAGAGCGCGCCCAACAAAAAGGCTATGCGGTTTTGTTGGGCAACACCCACGGCCTGCCCGAGCGAGAGAAAGCCTATGTGCAGCGGGTAGAAACGCGTATGGCCGATGGCGTTATTCAATTGCATCCCGATAACCCAAGCTCACCTCTCGCCATTGGCGAGGACATACCTTATGTCAAAGTGTCTGACTGCGAAGCCAGCTCCGGACCGCGAGTGCGAATCGACAACCGCGGCGCAGCGCGCTCTGTGGTGGAGTATTTAATTTCCCTCGGTCACCGCCGAATTGGGGTTATTTCCGGCCCTAGCACAAACCCTCACACCAAAGACCGCTTAGCGGGTTTTTATGAGGCGCTAGCGGTCGCTGGCATAGAGCACGATCACGCATTACTTGCCGAAGGGGATTACACCGCTTGGTCGGGTCTCAACAGCGCCAAGCAGTTTTGCCACATGACGCCACTGCCAACAGCGGTGTTTTGTATGAATGATGAAATGGCAATTGGGGCGATCCAAACCTTTAAAGCGCAAGGGCTAAAAGTGCCGGAAGATATTTCGGTAACTGGGTTTGATGATATTAGCTATGCGCGCTATTGCGACCCGAGTTTAACTACGGTGACTCAACCGGCAGATGAAATGGGCCGCTTGGCGATGGATATACTGTTGCGTTTGCTCGACGGGCAAGAGCTGGTACAACAAGAAAATGTATTACCGGCGGAATTTGTGATTCGTAAAAGCACCACGGTTCCTGCCAACAAGCCTTAACCTTTTATCACCTAACGAACTTTACTTAATCTCGTTTTTTCCTCTCAGCTGGCAAGCTTTCGCTGCTGCCAGCTCAATATATTTATTAAGACAAGCCGGCCGAGCCAGCACGAGACGCTAGCGGCGCCCCTGGAATTTAGATTTAAGTGCCAGCTCAACCTCGGGGGTGACAAACTTACTGACATCACCACCCAAGGCGGCGATTTCGCGCACAATGGAAGAGGAGATATAAGAGAGGTGCTCCGCCGGAGTTAAAAATAAACTTTCCATTTCCGGGTCCAGGGCCCGATTCATATTGGCCAGCTGAAATTCGTATTCAAAATCCGACACCGCACGCAAACCCCGCAATACGCCATGGGCACCCTGGTCGTTAACGAATTCCACCAACAAGTTATCAAAACCACACACCTCGACATTATCCAAGTGCGCCAGCGTCTCTTGCGCTAGCGCCACCCGAGCTTCCAGATCAAACAAAGGTTGCTTTCGGGTACTGGCTGCCACAGCGACGACGACATGATCAAACAGGCGGCAAGCGCGCTCTACCAGATCTTTGTGGCCATTGGTGATCGGGTCAAACGTGCCCGGGTAGACGACCTTGCGCATAGCATTATTCTCAATTGGGGTTTTAAGGGGCGGATACTACAAAAATCATCAGCGCGTTACCAGCCCGACCACTCGCCGGGTGGTTATTCAGTCTTATAGCACCCGAAACAAAGCATAGCAGACCCGGCCCGCCTGCTTTTGCCGGTGCACTTGCCAATTAACTGGCACCTGATAACGCGCCTCAAGCGGAGATTCAATGTACACCCAAGCCTCTGACGCCAGCCAAGGGGCTAACGCGTCAATGCAGCTTTGCCACAAATCGGCGGCAAAGGGTGGGTCGAGAAACACCACATCGAAGGGCTCTTTAGGTGCTTGGGCCAGCGCGGCCAAGGTGTCGCCTCGGCGCAAGTGTGCCTCGGGCGCCTGCAATAGCTGCAAAGACTCGGCGATGGCTTTGGCCGCCGCGGGGTGCTGTTCCCACAACTCCACCAAACTGGCCCCGCGCGAGAGCGACTCCAGCCCCAACGCGCCGGTACCGGCGAATAAATCCAGGCAGCGCGAACCCGGCAACCAAGGCGCCAACCAATTAAACAGTGTTTCGCGAATGCGATCCCCAGTGGGGCGCAGCCCGTCCACATCGGCCACGGGTAGCTTGCGGCCGCGGTGACGACCGCCAATAATGCGCAAAACTTGCGGCTTTACGATGGTTTTTTTTGCTCTTGCCCGCGATTTGGACACAACGGTCTCTCCCTACTCCTGAGAAGTGGTAGGATAGCGCCTTTGTTGATTCTCCATAAGGGTTACCTGCACCCATGTTTTTCAAACGCTTTAAAAAAGGCGCTCCTGAAGAGCCCCAAACCGACATCAGCCAAAAGCCTGAGCCCAACACACAAGAGCCCAGCGCTCCAGAGCCTGCCACTCAGGCTTCCGAGCCACCGGAAAAACCCGCCAAAGAGGGCTTTTTCGGTCGTATTAAACGCGGTTTGTCGCGCACCAGCGGGCAGTTTTCTGAGGGCCTCGGCAATCTATTTTTGGGTAAAAAAGAAATCGACGACGAGCTGCTGGAGGATATTGAATCCCAGCTGTTGGTGGCCGATGTGGGAATGGAGGCGACCGAGTCCATTATTGCCGATCTCACCGACCGGGTAGCGCGCAAGCAATTATCTGACCCACAAGCGCTGTTCACCGCCTTGCAAGAAGCGCTGGGCGAGCTACTCGCCCCGGCTGAGGCACCACTGAGTATCGATACCAGTCACTCGCCGTTTGTGATTTTGATTGTCGGCGTCAATGGGGTGGGGAAAACCACCACCATCGGCAAGCTGGCCAAACGCCTGCAAAACGAGGGCAAGTCGGTGATGCTGGCCGCGGGGGATACCTTCCGCGCCGCCGCGGTGGAGCAGCTACAAGTGTGGGGCGAGCGCAATGCGGTACCCGTTATTGCCCAGCACACGGGCGCTGACAGCGCCTCGGTTATTTTCGATGCGGTACAAGCGGCTAAATCGCGCGGCACTGATGTCGTCATCGCCGATACCGCCGGCCGTCTGCACAATAAAGACCACCTAATGGAAGAGCTGTCTAAGGTGCGTCGCGTGATGGGCAAACTCGATGACAGTGCCCCGCACGAAACCCTACTGGTACTGGATGCCGGTACCGGCCAAAACGCCGTCAGCCAGGCCAAGCACTTTACCGAGGCCGCGGGCGTCAGCGGTTTAGTCTTAACCAAGCTCGACGGCACCGCCAAGGGCGGGGTCATTTTTGCCCTAACTAAGCAATTTAATTTGCCGGTGCGCTTTATTGGCGTGGGTGAAAGTATTGACGACCTGCAACCCTTCGCCGCCAAACCCTTTGTTGAGGCCCTGTTTAACCGGTGATTCAATTCAGCGGAGTCAGCAAGCGCTACGCTACCGGGCAAGACGCCTTAAGCCGGGTGGACTTTCATATCGAGCGCGGCGAAATGGTATTTTTAACTGGCCACTCCGGCGCCGGTAAAAGTACCCTGATGAAGCTCATTATGTTGATGGAACGCCCCACCAGCGGCCAAGTCGTGGTGGGCGGGCGCAACACTGAGCGTATCCGCGCCAAACAGATTGCCCACTACCGGCGCGATATCGGCGTCGTGTTTCAGAACCATCAATTGTTGTTCGATCGCAGTGTATTCGACAATATCGCCTTGCCCCTGCAGGTGGCGGGCTTTCAAAACGCCGACATTGGCCGCAGGGTGCGGGCCGCTCTGGACAAAGTCGGACTTCTACACAAAGAGCGACAAAACCCCATAACGCTATCCGGCGGGGAACAGCAGCGCGTTGGTATCGCCCGCGCGGTGGTCAACAAACCCGCATTGGTACTGGCCGATGAGCCCACCGGCAACCTCGACCCCGAGTTGTCGGCCGAGATTATGAATTTGTTCCGCCAGTTTAACGAGCTGGGGATGACGCTGGTAATCGCCACCCATGACATCGACCTCATCGAACGCATGAACCGGCGAGTACTGCATCTAGAGCAGGGCCGGGTCGTCTCCGGCGGGGGCGTATAATGGCCCGCCCCAACCAAGTACCCGCTCGCCCCAAGGGCGCCATTCACAGTAAAACCCAGTGGCGCGACCGGCTAGAAGCCTGGCAGGCACACCACAGCACCTGCGCCATTGAAAGCCTTATCCGGCTAACCCGCTCCCCCCTGCAAAGCTTGCTGACCTGGCTGGTGGTCGCCATTGCCACTGCTCTACCCGCCACCTTGTATGTAGCGCTGCAAAACGTACAGGCATTGGGCTACAACTGGCAGGACTCCAGCCAAATCTCCGTGTTTATCAAGCGCCAGACGGCCCCCGAGGCCATAGAGCGTTGGCGCACGGAGTTGAGCCAACAGGCGGGTATTGAGCAGGTAGACTACATCAGCCCCTCTGATGCCCTGGCCGAGTTTCGCCAGCATTCTGGGCTCGGTGAGGTTTTAAATGATCTAGAGGAAAACCCTCTGCCCCCGGTTCTTCTGGTGCAGCCGCGGGCAGAGGCCAGCCAAGGGGCCGCACTGGAGCAACTGCTGGCATCACTTAACGATCACGCCCTGAGCGATGAAGCCAAACTGGACATGATGTGGGTACAACGGCTGCAGCAATTGATCGATCTCGCCTCGCGTGGCGTATTCTTTCTAGCGTTGCTCTTGGTGCTAGGTCTATTGCTGGTCATTGGCAACACCATTCGTTTGGCGATTGAAAATCGCCGCGATGAAATCGTGGTAGTGAAGCTTGTCGGCGGAACCGATGCCTACGTGCGCCGCCCGTTTTTGTACACCGGACTCTGGTACGGTTTAGGCGGCGGAGTGATTGCGCTGATTTTATTGGCCTTAGGCTTGGGATGGCTGTCGGTACCGGTGGCAAAACTTGCCAACCTTTATCACAGTGAGTTTCACCTGCAGGGGCTTAACTTTTACACCAGCTTACAGTTGGTGCTATTGGCCGGCTTAGTAGGCCTCGCTGGCGCCTGGTTGGCAGTGGGGCGTCATTTACGCGCCATAAAACCAGAGTAAACAGCCGGTTTTATCCCCCGCACCCACTCAACTGGGTAAAGATGTACTAAGCCCTTGAAAAGACTACCAAAAGATGGGAACTTTTGGTTATTGGCAGTCTCCAAGTAGTAATGCTAGACTAAACGACCCCAGATCGAACGGTTTGGGGACAACTTAAGGTTAAATTTCGGGAGTTTACGAGTATGGGCACTAGCCTACAGCCATTGGGGAATCTATCGCCAGGGGCGAACCTCAACGCCTATGTGCAGGCTGTCAGCGGTTTTTCCGTCTTATCCCAAGAGGAAGAGAAAGACCTCGCTGAAGACCTTTACTACAACGACAATGTCGACGCGGCGCGGCGCCTAATTATGGCCCATTTGCGCTTTGTTGTGCACATTGCCCGTTCCTACAACGGTTACGGCCTACCCTTGGGTGATTTAATCCAAGAGGGTAATGTCGGCCTTATGAAAGCGGTAAAACGCTTCAACCCAGAAAAAGGCGTGCGCTTAGTTTCTTTTGCCGTGCACTGGATTAAAGCCGAAATACACGAATTTATTCTAAAGAACTGGCGCATTGTCAAAGTGGCCACCACCAAGGCCCAGCGCAAATTGTTCTTTAACCTACGCGGTGCGAAGAAGCGCTTAGCATGGCTAACCAACGATGAAGCTAAGGCCGTGGCCGAAGACTTAAACGTTGAAGTTAAGCATGTACGCGAAATGGAAAGCCGCCTGTCTTCTTACGACGCGGCTTTCGACGCACCGGAAAACGAAGACGAAGACAGCCACTTTGTGGCCCCAGCCCACTACCTAGAAGACAAGCGCCAAGATCCGGCAGTGCAATTAGAAGCGGCCGACTGGGAAGCGACCAACGTCAATGGGCTTGAAAATGCTATGGCTCAGCTGGATGATCGCAGTCGTACCATTTTGCAACGCCGCTGGCTGAGCGATGGTAAATCCACCTTGCATGATCTGGCCGCCGAGTATGGCGTATCCGCTGAGCGCATTCGCCAGCTGGAAAAAAACGCCATGAAAAAAGTAAAAACCATGATGGAAGCGGCTGCCTAAACCCCGCCCACTGTCACCGGAAGGCCGCGCCCTGCGCGGCTTTTTTGTTTTAACCTAAAGATAACCCACCATGCCACAGCTGATACTCGCCACCGCTGCCGCCTTCGGCTTAATCGCTGTCGCCCTCGGTGCATTCGCTGCACACGGGCTCAAACATAAGCTTGCGGACAACTTACTATCAGCCTTTCAGACCGGCGTTGAGTATCAGATGTACCATGCGTTGGCGCTGTTAGCGTTGGCTATTTTAGTTAAACTAACACCGGGCAATTGGCTCACGGCCAGCGCCGGGCTGTTTATACTAGGTACACTGCTGTTCAGTGGCAGTCTCTACGCTTTAGCACTCACTGGCGCCCGCTGGCTGGGGCCCATAACTCCCATTGGCGGCCTGTGCTTTATGCTGGGCTGGATTTGCCTGTTTATCGCCGCTTTTAAACACCTTAAGTAACCCACACCATGACCGAAGAATTTCGCCCCGAATACAAAAAAAAATCCATTCGCAGCTTTGTCATCCGCGCTGGCCGCATGACCGACGGCCAAAAAAAAGCCTTTGAAACCTATTGGCCCCAATACGGCGCCAGCCTGTTCGAAGGCCCCTTAAATACCGAGCAATCGTTTGGCCGGGAGGCACCACTGGTACTCGAAATTGGCTTCGGCATGGGCGCCTCACTTCTAGAGATGGCCCAAAACGAGCCCGACAAAGATTTTATCGGCATTGAAGTTCACCCCCCGGGTGTCGGCCGATTAATTCAGACCGCGGGTCTGGCAGAGGTGAAAAACCTCAAGGTATACATGGCCGATGCCACGGATGTGATGGACGACTGTATTGCCGACAACAGTTTAGCCCGCGTACAAATTTATTTCCCCGACCCCTGGCATAAAAAGAAGCACAATAAGCGGCGTATTGTACAGCCAGAGTTTGTGCAAAAAATTCGACAAAAATTAGCCGTTGGCGGTGTTCTGCATTTGGCCACTGACTGGGAAAACTATGCTGAGCATATGCAAGAGGTGATGGAGGCCGCCGATGGTTACGCCAACACCGAAAGCGCCGGCGGTTTTAGCGGGCGCCCCGACTACCGCCCGATCACCAAGTTTGAAGTGCGCGGCGAAAAGCTGGGCCACGGCGTGTGGGATTTAATTTACCAGCGCACGGTATAAATTATTGCAGCACCGCAAGGAATGCATATGCCCCACCCACTGCTAACCCGCCCCAACCTTAGTGCTGCCCTACTTGCGGCGGCGCTATTTGCTTACCTTTGCGATGCCTTGCCCCTGGCTATACTGGCAATGCTGTTTGTCTTTAATGCCTGCCTGTTTGCCTTAACGGCCTGGCACCCATCGCCAGACTATCGCTGGCATAAGCCGGGCAAAGTGGGGCTGTGGCTATTCGGCCTGACTCTCGGATTTTTTATTGCGCTCTACCGACCAGAAGGTTTTCATTATCCGCTGCTCTATCACTTTATCAGCTTAGATTTTACGCTGTACGCAAACTTGGGCAAAGGATTAGCAGGAATCCTGGTAATCACCTGGCTATGGCCCGTGACCGGCCGCGCTAAAAGCCTCAGCTTAAGCCTTGTGCTGGCGCTACTGGCGGCGATTATAATTTTAGCGGCGGCTTACATCTTAGGCGTAGCTTGGCAAGTCAAGCTGCCCGCAGGTATTGTGTGGTTCTTACTGATTAATATCGGTATTACAGTACTCGCCGAAGAGGCGTTTTTTCGCTTACAGTTACAACAACAATTGACTCAGTTATGGGGCGATGGCCGCCTGTCTATTGGCGCGGCAGCCATCGTTAGCGTGATCTTTTTTGCATTAGCACACCTACCGCCCGATCACCCTTACTTTGCCCTCTATGTGTTAGCCGGCAGCTTATATTGCGCGGTGTTTACCTACACTCGCCGTTTTGCCATGGCGGTGATAACTCATGCCACGGTTAATATCGGCCATTTTATCTTTTTGGCGTATCCTTTAAGTTAAACCGCAGGCTGATCACTCAATCTCAATACCCGCCATAACCAGCTTACCTAACATTCGCCCACTCGCCACTTCATTCAACGCTTGGGTAACAACTTCCGGCGTCATAGGGCCCAAATCTTGTGCCAAAGTGCTTTGCAGCACACCGTTATCCACAGCCGCTGCCACCTGATGCAAGATTTTCTTCTGCTGTTTAATATCGGACGTATTAAACAGTGACCGGGTAAACATAAACTCCCAGTGTACCGATACACACTTGCGCTTAAAGGGCATGATATCCAGCGCCGATGGATCGTCAATGACACCGAGCTTACCTTGAGGGGCGATAAGCTCAACAATGCTTGGCAAATGTTGTTCGGTATGGGTTAAGGATGCCACCAAAGGCACGGCACCAATGCCTAGCTTTTTTAACTCGACATCAAGAGGCTGGCCGTGATCTATGATTATGTCGGCCCCCATGTGTTTAACCCAGGCATGACTTTCGGGGCGCGAGGCGGTGGCAATCACTTTAAGATCAGTGAGCTTTTTCGCCAGTTGAATTAACATGGAGCCCACGCCGCCAGCACCACCGATCACCAATAAATAGCCCTCACTATCGCTGCTCGCGCCAAAGCGGTCAAACAGTAATTCCCATGCGGTTATCGAGGTTAAAGGCATGGCCGCAGCCGCGTTAAACGTTAAACTTTGCGGTTTATGAGAAACGATACGTTGATCCACCAAGTGCCACTGACTAAAACAGCCGGGCCGGTTGATAGCACCGGCGTACCAAACCTCATCACCCGGCTGAAAGTCCTGTACTTGGTCGCCAATAGCTTCCACTATACCAGCGGCATCCCAACCCAATATTTGCTGCTCGCCCGACGCCGGTGTAACACGGCTACGGATTTTTTCGTCCACCGGATTAATACCAACGGCTTTTACTCGCACCAGTATGTCTTGGCCCCTTGCCACAGGTTTTTCACAGTTGAGATAGCGCAGTGTTTTATCTGCAGTAAATCCAATAGCTTGCATATTAATCTCTGTTGCTTTGAATGGCTTTAGGTTTTCGCTCGGGCTTTGGCATAGGCTGCGCCCAAGGTCCGCATAATATCGCGCCAAGAGACAATACCCTTCACATGCCTTTCATCATCGATAATGGGGATGCACGATACCGATTGCTCGTTAAACACTTGCACCGCTTCGGGTAGGCCTGCGTCGGGCGTCAAGGTGGCTGGATTGCGCGTCATAATTTGATGGGCTTTTTTGTTTAAGCTCGCCAAGTCTTTGGTTGTTTCTGCCGCAGTGCCAATATTCGGGCTCAACGCCCGCAGCAGGTCACGATCGGATATAACGCCGACCAATTGCTGTTTGTCCACCACCAACAGATGATGAAAAGTCGTTTTATCAAACAAGTGCTGTACCGTTTTCAGGGTGTCATCCATCTCGACCACGACCACCTTCGACGACATAAATTCGGTAACTTTCATAAGCACTCCTTACTGTGGATTAACCGTCTGCCAATGAACGCGAGTACACTTCCTCTTGCACATGCTCAGCCAAGCCGACACCAGCTTCCGACATGGTTAAATAGGTTTCATCGGCGCCGGCGGCGTTAATTTTATCGGCTTCGTCCTGAAACAGAGTATGCGAGGCAATAAAGCCGGTAAAGCCGCGCTGGCGCAACTGTTTGACCGCAATCATTTTAGCCTCGATATCGCTCATACTAAGGATGACCGCACGCACACTGTCCATTTTCAACCCCTGCCAAAAGACTTGGTCCTCGGCATCGGCAAATAACACCGAGCGCCCTTCACGCCGGTGCCGATCGACCTTACCTGGATCGGAGTCCAACGCAATTAAGCCCGGCACCTTGTCTTTAAGCTGTTCATACGCCGCCGTTCCCGTGCGCCCCATACCAAAGATCAGCACCTCAGCCTCGCCGAGGGAGATGGGTTGCTGATCTGGGTGATGTAGGTTGCGCTCAAAACCCAACAACTTATTGGCTAAGCGTTCGTAAAATGGGTGGGCAATACGATTTAACGGCGCTGATACCACAAACGATACAGCAACCGTCAGTGCTAAGGGCACCAGCCATTGGGGCAAAATAATCGCCGCCACAATCAGACCAAACTCACTGTAATTGGTGAGCGCCAGCGATGTCAGAAAAGCACTGCGAGCGCGCAGTTTAAACACGATCAGTAGCACAAAAAACAACAGGCCTTTCAAAGGCAAGGCCAAGGTGGCTGCTCCGGCCAGTATTAGCGCATCCATTCCGGGCAAGCCACTCATGCCAATTTGTAAAAAGAAGCCGACCAAAAAGACCTCTTTGATGCTCCACAGGGAGTTGGACAGCTCGGTGGCACGCTTGTGCTTGGCTAACAAAACCCCAAACGCCAGCGCACCCAATTCGGAGCTTAACCCCAGCGCCTCAAAACCCAAGCCGCCAATAACCAGAGCTAACAACAAGCCAAGGAGCACCATCAGCTCATCGTGACCGCAAACATCCAGTAACTTAAACAACAGGGGGCGGACCAGCGGCAGCGCAAACACCAATAGCGCCCACACCGAAGGAGAGGTGCCCCCGGCCACACTGATCACCAGCAGCGCCAACAAATCTTGTATTACCAAAATACCAATAGCCACTCGGCCGTGGAAGGCCCGCAGCTCGCGCTTACTGTCCAGCACCTTAGCCGCCAGTACGGTGCTGGAGAACGACAGCGCCACCCCGAGCAGCAGCGCCTCGTACGCAGTAATATCGAGCAGAAGATAGATACCGGGGGTTAATAGCGCTACCGAGGCGACAAAATGCAGTAAACCACCGCCAATGACCTCCGGCTGAACCAGGTTGCGTACGCGCAATTTGAGGCCGACCGTAAACAGCAACAGCAACACGCCTAAGTGCGCCAAGTGTGAGATCACCTCATCACCGTGTTCCGGCAAAGTGGTATAATACCCCAGCCCACTGATAGCAAAGCCTGCGGCAAGGTATCCCACCAGTGGCGGCAAGCCCACTGCCCGCACTAACAACCCCAAGCTAAACGCAAAGGCAATCCACACGGCTTCTAACATAATGACTTAAAGTCTCTTTTCCCTATTGAAGTTTAACTATATCAACCTTAGATTAGTCGATGCTATAGCTTGATACCGACCGCTGTCGGCTGCGGGGCAACCCGACTTAGCCAACAGCGCCCTGTGGGACGACCCACAGGCTACCTGCATAAGGGGACGGCCCCACCTCGAGATTGCTCCATTATGTCCTGGATATTACTGTTTTTTGCCGGCTTGCTGGAAATTGCTTGGGCGACCGGGCTCAAATATACCGATGGCTTTACCCGCCTGTGGCCTACCTTGTTCACTCTTATTGCCGTCGTGGGCAGCTTAGCGTTGCTGGCTCTGGCCCTGCGCCAACTGCCCCTAAGTACTGCGTATACGGTTTGGATGGGGTTTGGCGCGATGGGGACGGTTATTACGGGGTATTTCTTGTTCGGCGAGCAGCTCGGTGCTTTGCGCCTAGGTAGTATTGCCCTTATACTCGTGGGCATTGTTGGATTAAAACTCACGAGCTAGGCTAACTACATGAAAGAGCTTTACGCAGCCAACCCGGTAATGTTCAAAAACAACCCTCTAGGGTTTATTGCGACTTTAATTCTTTGCTTAGTAGGCATCGGCTTCATCATTTTTCTGGTGTGGCACTTAAAAAACAAATCATCGCGTCTGGTTGTTACCGACGAAGACGTTTTGTTTGAGCAGGGCCTGCTCAGCAAAGAGCGCTCCGAGCTCAATATCAAGAGTATTCGCACGGTTAAGGTCAAACAGTCCTTCTGGAATCGCGTTTTTGGTACTGGCACTATCGAGCTGTATACCGCAGGTGACTCACCAGAAATTGTCGCCAAAGGACTGCCCGATCCGAATACCGTGCGCGATATTATTAAAGCCAACGACTAACGAGGCGCCACCGTGAGCAGCGACGACAAAGACAAGACTCAAGCACGGGCGACATTAGTCGCCCTCGTCGTTGTAGGCTTGCTCGCCCTGGCTGCCACTGTACTGGCGCTACCTTTGCTAGGGGAAGCGACCGACGGCATTTTTAGTGCTGGTGTAGGTCTTAAAGATGCCGCTGTTATTTCATTTTTCGTCACCATGGCGCTGCTGGTTGTATTTGCCATTAGTTCAGGTGATGGTCTGATCGGTGAGCTGCAATTTATACTGGGAGGATTCTTCTCCTTCTTTATTGTGATCTGGCTATTGATTGCCTGGATCTTTTAACGTCAAGGTTAAACGATTATGAAACTGTCCCAAATGATTTCTGCTCTAGTTTTACCCACTGCATTGTTGTTTTGTGGCTCTGCTTTAGCCGATAGCAATCGAGGTTTTTTTGCCGGGGTTGGCGCCTCAGCGGTGAATGTCGACGACAGTCCTTCGTTTCACAAAGCCAACCTGTGGACTGCAGAGATCTTTGGCGGCTACAAACACAATGCTTGGCTGGGCGGTGAAGTTCGTTACAGTGAAGGGCTGGGCAATGAAGAGCTAAGGCTAGAAGCGGATGTACCCAGTACAGTAAAAATGGATATCGATAACTCGATGAGTGTTTACTACCGCGCCGAGGCCGTAAACCAAACCGGTAGTTTTTACGCACTTCTCGGCTACACCGACTTGGAATACACCGTTGTGGGCAATGGCGCCACGGCCACTATTTCAGAAGATGATTTCTCTTGGGGGCTTGGTGCAGGCTTTAAAATAGCGCCCAAAATAAACTTAAATTTTGAATATCGAAGCTTAATCCACGTGCAGGACCAGCGCTTCACCACCATTACTACCTCCTTAGACTATCGCTTCTAAGGTTTTATAACGGATACCAGCGATGAATGGTTTATTAGAACATTCCGCGCACTGCCCTTTTTGCGACGCCCAGCTGACATTATTAATTGATACATCAGCTGGGGCCGACCACTCTTACACCGAAGATTGCCACGTCTGCTGCCAACCCATCTTGATACATTTGCATCAGGACAGTGACGGCCACTGGGATATTTCTCTGGAACAAGAATAATCGGCTTGTTATAGCGCCGCTTCTATTGCTTTGGTCAGCGCCTCGCTATTAGGCGCCGTTCGACTGTCGAAGTGCTTCACCGCACCCGTTTTTGGGTTGATTAGGTATTTATTGAAATTCCAGCTAGGCGCTACGGTTTGCTCGGCCAACCAGCGAAATAACGCATTGGCCTCAGTGCCGGTCACCTCGGTGGGCGCCAGCATGGTAAAACTCACCCCGTAATTGGTATAACAGATGTCGGCCGCTTCGGCTTCCGATTTTGCTGCCTGCTTAAACGCGTTACTGGCAAAACCGATCACCACCAACCCCTCAGTTTGGTATTTTTGATGCAGCGCTTCGAGCCCCGAAAACTGTTTGGTATAACCACAGTGACTGGCGGTATTCACCACTAGAGCGGGCTTTTTATTGATAACGTCACATAAATTCACTGACTCGGAAGCATGAAGCTTGCGATACTCTCCGCCCAAGTGCTCTGGGCAACTTTCGGCGAGGGCATTCATCCCCAATGATAACAACAGCCCAAATAATGCAAATTGTCGCATACTCCGCTCCTGTGACGAGTTTTTTGGCTCATATCCATCCCTCAAGTTCCCAGCTTAAACTCGCAAGGGTCGCTATTTGGGTTAAAATACGCATTCAAAATTTTAGGGTTATGATCCGCTGACCATTAACAATCTCAAGGCGAGCAATACAAGTGATAAAGCACTCTCGATAGGTAAATCATGTGCTTTAAACCCGATACAATCATTACTATAGCCTCCTTGTTGGTATCTCAGCGGCCAAACCCAGCTTACTCCTTTCTGGTACAGGTTACAGTATGCGTATACCCAGAATTTATACCGAGCAACCCTTAACCCCTGACACAACTCTCGAACTCGGGGGTGACACAGCTCACTACATCAGCCGCGTATTGCGCATGAGCGAAGGGCGAGTGCTGGAACTGTTTAACGGCCAGGGCGGTGCATATCGGGGCACTTTGGGTCAGGTAGGTAAAAAATGTGTGACTATCGCTCTCGGTGAATTTTTACCCGGCGATCGTGAATCGCCTCTGGCGATTGAACTGGCGATTGGGCTGTCTCGAGGGGAGCGCTTCGACACGGTATTACAAAAAGCCACTGAACTGGGTGTCAAACGTATCGTACCGCTACTAACCGAGCGTACTGAGGTAAAACTGAAAGGCGACAGGCTCGCTAAAAAGTGGCAGCACTGGCGCCAAATCACCATCAGTGCCTGTGAGCAATGCCAGCGCAATCACCCCCCCGAATTAGCCGAGCTTACAGCGCTGACTGATTACCTGCCGTTAGCCGCAGGGGATCACAAATATGTACTACACCATCGCGACAACCAGAGTTTAGCCATTGGTGATTCGCCCCCCTCATCGGCAGCCTTACTGGTGGGCCCCGAGGGTGGCTTAAGCGATATAGAAATTACTGCAGCTCAAGGGGCAGGCTTTGCAGCATTAACCTTGGGACCGAGGGTTTTGCGTACCGAGACCGCCCCACTCTCCGCAATCTCTATACTGCAGTATCTCTGGGGCGACTTACAAAATTGAGCTGTGACTGATCAGTCATCAACGGTTTCGTGAATCACTAACTCACTGCGAGTTTCCACAAAGTAAAAGTAGAACGGGCGAATGCTTAACGCGTCTTCCTCGGGACAGGCCTCGGAGGTATCTACACTAAGCGGCGCATAGTCGACATTAACCTGCGCGGCATCGTCATCGATTACCTGCGCCGACACCGACTGTAACTCAAGGGCGTAGTCACAATTATTATCGTCGCGATCACCCATGTCGATGAGTACAACTTGCCCTTCATCAAAGTCAGGATCGAAAGCCAGTGCTTGATCGGTGTAGCGATCGAGAAACAAAAAGTAATTGTCTTCATCGCGCAACACTAACAATTGCTTTTGGCCATCAATAGCCAGTAAGGGTTGCTCGTCACTGATAACACGGCGCACACTAATGCTTTCTACCGTTTCGTCGTCATCATCTGTTACCCCTGGATCGAACGGTTCATCCCGCTCTGCACCACAAGCACTGGCAAGCAGTGCCAGTATCAACCAAACAACTAACCCTTTGGGTTGCATACATTTCCTGCTATTCATACTGTGTTAGAAATTATGGCGTGCCTTCAGATAGGCCTGTTCCATGCGAACAATCGATGGAATAGCAGCCAACTCACCCGACCAGCTCACGGCCATATCGTCGTATGTGTCGTGAGGCGCGTCTTTGGTTTCTGCGATTTCATCGGGTGTAACCCGCGCCAAACGAGGTAACCCCTGAGTTAAAATGGCGATAAAGCCAAGATCTTCATCTTTGCCTGATGTGTTGAGTACGGCGATACGCGAGCGCGAGTTAATCGTTGGTTTAGCGTGGCCATTGAGTAACTCATAGGACATTAGCGGTATATTGCGCTCGCGCCAAGGGAAATCGCCCAGCAACCATTCGGGGCTATTGGCCACGGGTAAAATTTGCGCGACCGGCACAATTTCTGCCACGGTTACGTTGGGCATCAGCAGTAACTTGTCGACAATAGGGATCAACAAGCTCGCGATTTCCTGATGTGAATCAGATTCGATGTATTGCTGAGCTCTCATGAGCGAACGGTTCCTCAGTAAATGGTTCTTGCTTGTGCAAACGTTGAGCCAGCGCCTGAGCGAGCTCATTCGGTTTTGCACTAAATTCAACGCAATCTGTTGCGATGGCCGCGGTGGGCATGGAATCTACCACGCAATCATCCAACGCTTGAGCCCAAACCGCGCCACCTTGCTGCTTGATAAACCGGCAGCTAGCCGAGCCGTCTTCTCCCATCCCTGAAAACACAATCATGCCACAGCGGTTGCGGTGGGAACGGGCTAAATTTGCCGCCAGCTGATCAATCGAGGGCTGGTAACAGCCACCCCATGGCTCATCGTGCAAAATCAACGTACTATTTTCTTGCACCTCTACTCGTTGCATAGGGTCAACCAAGGTAACGGTATTGGCCTGAATGACCGAACCCTGTTCTCCCATCACAGCAGGATACTCTCCAGCGCGACTCACCATGTTCATTAATGTGGGCGAATAGCCCTCATTAATGTGCTGAACATAAAGAAAACCCAAACCTAGATTAGGCTCTAAGGCCTGCAAAAAATTGCACACCGCTGCCGGCCCTCCGGTGGAGGCTGCCAGTATCCAGACCTCTGGCGCGGCTTGTTGATGTTGCAGGTTAACCTCGCCAATCAGCCGCTGCAGGCGCGACTTAATTTTCCTAATCCACGCTAGGCGATCGGCCGGCGTTGATCCAAGTTCACTGCTGTCATTCAGTATCACCGGCTGCGAAGCCGACAATAATGCGTTTAAAATAGGCGCGCCGGGTACATATCCGGCATCGTCTTCGGCGTGAATAATGTCCACCAGCCAAGCATCCAAGCCACTGATACGATCTAAATCATCCAGTGACAGTATGGGTACTTCGGTTTGCTTATCGTCATCCACTGACGGCACCAAGGCGCAATATTCAATTTTTTGCCCTGTCTGACCCACGGCGGTTTTCAACAGGGATAATTTCGCTTCGCTATCGACCAATACTCCCAGTCGCAGCGGTGCGCTCATCTATTCGTCCTCACTTCCATCAACCAATTCTTTGATATTGGTCAGCAGGATATCTTCTTGGTAGGGCTTACCCATATAGCGGTTCACCCCTAAGCCCAGTGCTCGCTCCCGATGTTTGTCACCGGTACGTGAGGTAATCATAATAATGGGCAAATGTTTTAATCGCGAGCTGGTGCGAATGTTTTTTGCGACCTCAAAACCATCCATACGCGGCATTTCAATATCCAGCAGCATGACATCAGGAATATGGTCCTGCAGCAGTAATATGGCTTCGGCACCGTCTTTGGCGGTGATTACATTGTAACCTTCACGCTCCAAGAAGCGCCCGGTAACTTTACGTACGGTTACAGAGTCATCCACCACCATAACGGTTTTTTCTACGTCGTCTTCTTGCGCTACCTCTTTAATAGCAAACGGCTCGAGCAACGTGGATTCAGCCAAGCCGAGAGCAAGTTGCTCACGAATCAGCGCGTGCAGATCGAGGATCACAACCACCGAGCCATCCCCCATTACGGTCGCGCCTGAAACACCACTCACCGCACTGAACTGAGCACCCAAGGTTTTTACCACAATTTCGCGGCTACCCATAAGGCGGTCAACTTGTAGTGCAACGGTATTTTCTGCACTGCGCACCAACACAACGGGCAGAGGTAGCGATTGACTGTCCAGTTTCGGCAGTGCCTCACTGTCTAGTAAGGCACCCAAATAACGCACCAAATATTGCTCGCCGGCGTACTCGAAGCGGGCCGATTCATCTTGGTAGTAATGCTCTAATTCAAACGGGCTAACCCGCACAATACCTTCAATGGTATTGAGTGGAATCGCGTAGTAATCGTCGCCGATTTGCACCATCAGAGCGCGGTTCACCGATACGGTAAATGGCAAGCGAACGGTAAATTCGGTGCCCTCACCCCAGCGTGAGGCGATAAACATAGCGCCACCTAGCTGCTTAATCTCGGAGTGCACTACGTCCATGCCCACACCGCGACCGGAAATCTGGGTAACCTTATCGGCCGTACTGAAACCGGCATGCAAAATAAACTGCATAATGTCCTGATCGGACAGCTGAGCATCATCGCTCATCAGACCGCGCTCAATGGCTTTGGCCCGCACACGCTCAAGGTTAATACCCCGACCATCATCGGTCAGACGCAAGACCACATCACCGCCTTCGCGAGACAGATTAAGCGATATTCGGCCGGCTTCATTTTTACCGGCCTGTTCGCGCTCTTCTTTGGTTTCAATACCGTGGTCAACGGCGTTACGCAGCATGTGCTCCAGCGGTGCAATCATGCGCTCTAGCACCGACCGGTCTAGCTCACCTTCAACGTTGTCGAGTTCAAAACTGACATCTTTACCCAAATCAGTGGCCGCCTGCCGTACAATCCGGCGCAAGCGAGGTACTAGACGTGTAAAGGGCACCATACGCGAACGCATTAGCCCTTCCTGCAAGTCGGTATTAATACGCGACTGTTGCAGCAATAGAGTTTCGGTGTCCCGAGTTTTGTCGGCCAGCGTCATACGCAAATCCAACAAATCGGAGGCCGACTCCACCAGCGATCGCGACAATTGCTGTAGGGCCGAGTAACGGTCCATTTCCAGCGGATCAAAATCTTCGTGCTGAGCTAACTGCTCTTGGCGGAACAATATTTGTGCTTCGGTTTCAATATCCAAACGGCGCAACTGCTCTTGCAGACGCTCAATGGTCGAGTCCATTTCATCCAAAGCCGTACCGACATCACCTACCTGCTCTTCTACACGCGAACGAGCAATCGATGTTTCACCGGCTAGGTTAACCAGCTCTTCCAACAATTCTGCCGATACTTTTACAACCTCTTGTGGACCACTTCGCTTGGCCGCTAGATGCTGTGCCTGCGCACCGGTGGTTGCGACCTGTCCCGAGCCGCCGCCAGGGCCTGATGCTTGTGGCTTTTGTTTAGGCTTGGGGGCAAACGGCAATACTTTTCCCTGCTCCACTGTTTCAGTTTCAGCTGGACCCGGTATTGTCGCTGACGGCTGCTGTTCTACATCCGCCGACCCGTCAACTGGTGCTGCCGAGCCAACGGGATTTGGCGCTGTAGGGGCAGTATCACCATTCAATTTTGCTCGAACCACCTGCACACCATGGTGGATACGATCTTGATAACTGACCAACTGCTTATGGATGGTTTCGTTCATATCGGCGATATTAAGTTCGATGATTTTACTTTCGAACTCATGGGTAAGATCACCCAACTCCGTTAAACCCGCCAGTCGAGCGCCACCTTTAAGGGTGTGCAAGCTACGCTTAAGCTCTTCGACACAATCTTGATTGTTCCAGTCTTCTTGCCAGTCGTGCAACGAGCGCTCAATATCTTCGTTGAGTTCGTCGGCCTCCTCCATGAAAATCTCTAAAATTTCTTCATCGAGTTCGTCTTCCACCTCAACATCTTCAGCAAAGGCGCTATCATCAATTTGTTCAACAGGTGCTTCAGTTTCTTCACTGACATTTAACTCTGCTGATTCTACTTCCGGCTCTGACTCTACTTCCAGCTCCGACTCTACTTCTGGTTCTGACTCTGATTCCGAACGAAGCTCAATTTCTATATCTAGCTCAGCTTCAATATCTGAATCAATGCCCGCAACGGGCAAAGATTCAACATTATCTGAGCCCTCTAAGTCGAGTTCACCTAAGTTAACTTCTTCCACATCGGGGGCGGGAATAGCAGAGAGTTCAATTTCTTCTTCACTAATACTGGCTTCGGCTTCGGCTTCGGCTTCGGCTTCGGCTTCGGCTTCGGCTTCGGCTTCGGCTTCGGCTTCGGCTTCGGCTAACAGGCTAGCGCCAGGTGAAGCTCCGTCAAGCCATTGAGCCAGCGCTGCATCTATGGCCGGTGGTATTGGCGTCAGGTTTTGCCCTGCAGCAACCGCGTCGACCATATCCAGCAGGGCGGTGTGCATTCGAATCAAGTCTGCACACAAATCAGCTTGGCACTGTAGCTCGCCATTAATAATGCGCAGGTACACCTGATACAGTTTATCGCCCAAGCTCGCCATAGGGGGCAGGTTGGCATGTGCAGCCCCGCGGGTTAAATTTTTCAACTCGTCGATAACAGGCGACAGCTGGTCAACGGGTTCTGGCTGTTGCTGCCAAGCATTCAATAATTCATCGGCATCGAGAAGGACATTCATCTCCTCTGCCATAAAGATTGCCAATAGTTCAGGGTCGACTTGTCGCTTACCGTTAGCATCGCCCTCTTGCATTTTTGCCAAAGGCGCGACGTATATTTCCCTAAGTTCAGCGACACGTGCCAGATATTGATCTAGCTTGGGAATAACAACGCTGGTGCCGTGATTGAGCTCTTCAAGCGCCTCATGGGTATAGCTAACACCGTCGCGCAGTAGCTGTAAAATATCGTCATTGATATTAATTTGATAGCTGCGCAATTCTTTGACAAATTTTTCCAGCGGCGTTGCTAACTCGGCAATTGGCGTAATATCGGCCATATGCGCACTGCCTTTTAACGTGTGCAGTGCTCTTTGCATGTCATCGCTGGGTGGCTCAAATAAGGGGCGGGCCGCTTCCATACGATCGATATATTCTTGTACAAGGTGCAGATGTGTGAGCGCTTCGCTACTAAAAATGTCCCACAACTGTGCGTCATCATCGGCAGGGTCAATAGCTGAGGGTTCTTCTTGATCCTCTTCTATTTGATTACTTACATTATCTTCAGTGATTGGCGCCTCAGAGGCCTGACCCGACTCAGTCGATGCAAGGGGCATTAAATCAAACGGAGTCTCCCCACGAGAGAGCTGCTCACCCTGCTCTCGCATGCGGCTGATCACATCGGGCTCTGGCGTAGGTTGCTTCTGGGCAAAGGCGTCAATCAAGCTAGGCAGCTTGAGGCGCACATTTTCAATGAAAGTGACGTGGTCCGTGCCGGGGTTGATTGTGCCATCGATAACACGATTGAGCATATTCTCCACAGCCCAAGCCAACTCACCTAAATCATGGGCGCCAACCATGCGCCCACTACCTTTAAGCGTATGGAACGCGCGGCGAAATTCTGTTAATGAATTACCATCTTCAAAGTCTTGCGCCCAGCGAGGAAAATACTCGGTAATTGCCTCGGTAACTTCACCGGCTTCTTCAATAAATATTTCGAGAATTTCGTCATCAACTTCGTCTTCGTCAGGCGCAGCTTCCTCAACCTGAACCACTGGAGGCGCAGATTCCTCTTCGCTTTCGATTAACGTTTCATTGTTGTCCAGCTCAGGCTCAAGTGAACCATCAGAGCCAACTTCCACTTCTGAGTCTGTATCGATTTCTAAATCGACATCATCGGGCGATGCACTATCTGCATCAACCACAGAAGCATAGGCCTGCTGTAATTCCTGTTCATCACTGAAATCAACTGACGCTTGTTCGTCCGATCCGGCCTTGTCGTCTGCCGATGTAGATCCGGAAAACTTAGTAACCGCGTAACCCAGCTCCGCCACACTCTCTTCAGCCACTAATAACAGCAGATCATTTTCTTCTTCGCTGCTTTCACCGCTGAGCCGTTCTAAATAATATTCCACACTGGTGATCGCATCGGCCAGTGTGTCCAGAGTTGTCCATTCAGGCGTCAGCTCTTTTTGCAATAACTGCTCTTCAATATAACGCGCACAAGCACTGAGAATACGACCGGGCCGAGGCAGCGGTACAATTTCTAAGCTGCCGCGAATATCGCGCAGCATTTGTGGCACTTTAACAAGATGTTCTCGATTCCACTGCGAAGCAATATATTCAACGATAGCGTCTTTCGCATGCTCTAAGCCATTGCGCGACTCACGCATAACGGAGGCTTTGGCATCGGAAAGTGTAATACCTGCCTGGTCTTTAACGACTTTATCGGGGCTTTTGCCCGCATTGGCGGCGAGCACATCTAGCTCACCTTCAATGTCGATGATTTGACCCGCAACGGCCATTAGTTGATCTGAAGTCAGCTCTGTCTGCCCTTCAACCGCAAGTTCTAATGCAGCGCCTTGATCAAGAATGGATCGACGCAAATCACCAATACCCAACACCGCCATGGTATCGGCTACACGCCTAATAATAGCAACTGCATCGCTCAGTGGTTTTTGTTTGTCAGCACCCGACAGACACAAATCTAATGCTTTTTTAACACCGTCCAGTTCAACCTTTAATGCAGTGACCACCGAACGCATGGCTTCAGGATCGGGGCTAGACAGAGAACTGTCACCACTGGCCTCCTCCTTGCCTTCTAGCAGGGCTGACTCTAACTGATACTGCTCATAGACCTGTTTAAGAAAGGAGCCACTGGCGAATCCCGGGGCATGCTTACCTGAGCGAGCCACGTAGTAAAGTAAGTTTTTCAGCAGCTCATCGTCGTTGGCCACTTGTAAAGCTTTTGTGCCATGCACAGCCAAAACTTTTATTTCACGATCCAGGCGCCGTAGAAGATTTTTAATAGACACACTCGACTCGACGGCATCCATTTCCAACGCTTCAGCTAAAGCCACCGCTATCTGCCAGAGACTTTGACGCGCGGTACCCGAGGTCAATCGATATAAACGCTGAAAGACTTTTTGCAAATACGCTAGGTTTTCATCGGCATTCACGGACTTAATAAAACCTGCCGCAGCGTACTGATACATTTGTCGTAATTTCAGTACAGTCGCCTTAAACTGGGCGTTATCTTTTAACAGATCGAGTGGTTCACCGCTGACTTTCTTCGCCGGCGACAGATCTGGCATAAATAAATTGGTATCGGACAGCAATGACTCGCCGCGCACGGTGCGCAAATCATTTAACAAAGGCAAAACAACCAGTGGGTTGTCGCGGCGCGAAGATTTAACCTGATCTAAATAAATAGGAAATTGCAATATGGCGCGCATTAAAACTTCAGCGCCTTCACCAGGATTATCAATACTGTCGCCAATCATGGCCTGGGTTAATTGTTCCATTTCTTCGGCCAGCATAGCGGCGCCGTGGAACTCGACCATTTGCAAACTGCCGCGCACTTGATGAATGTGCGTCAGACAAAAGCGCAAGCGTGACTTATCGTTGGTATCCTGCACATAGGACTCCAGCGACTGCCTTGCTTGGGTAAGCGTTTCGGCAATTTCGTTAATTACCCAATCTAGGGCCGCGAAGTTGCGATTATCTGCCATCTAACGCCTTCCTCGTTGTTTTTTTACTGGTGACGGACATAGGCCTGAACTTCTTCGTTGGCAACGCGTTGCAACCGAGGGTGATCCCACTCCACCACTTCACCAACACCAATGATCAATGCGCCGCCGGGCTTTAAACGATCCACCAGCGAATTCAAAATATCGCGTCGCAACCAGCGACGAAAATACACTAGCAGGTTTTGGCAAAATATAACGTCCATTTGCACCGCTGGCATATCCTGAATTTGTAATACATTACCGTGAGTTAAACATACACGGTCACGCAGCTTACGAACCACTTCATAGCTGCCATCACTACACAAAGTGCAATAACGCTTGGACTCTTCTCCCGTCATGTTTTCCAATGATCGGGGCAAGTAGCGCCCGAGTCGCCCTTTAGCCAGTGCAGTAGAGCTGATATCGAGAGCGGTAACGCCGTAGTAGGGTTCAAGCTGAGCCAGCTCAAAGCAGTCATTAATGACCATAGCCAGCGAGTAAGGCTCTTCACCGGTAGAGCAGCCAACACTCCATACATCGAAGCTTTCAGTTAGTTGTTGATTATTGATTTTGTCTTGCAGTAGGCGTCTAACGAATTCAAAAGAGGCACGATGACGAAAAAAACTGGTTTCTTTGACCGCTATCCGATCGATTAAAATAGACCATTCTAATCGGCCCTGTAAGCCATCGGTCACCAGAGAATAATATTCGGCATAGCTGTCGTAACCCAATTCGCGCATGCGAATGGATAGTTGAGATTGCAGGAGCGACTTTTGCGGAAAAGAAAGATGAATACCCGCTCTCTCTTCCAGCAACGTCGCCCACTGACCAAACTCAGCGTCGCTTAGATCTGCAATGGTGCGTAAAGACCAGCCCATCGTATAGCCTGCCTAACTGACTGCGCCGAAGCTGTCAGTTACACCGTTTTCCTGCTGCCAGTAATATCCAAGTCATCATCGTCGTCACCGTCAATGTCGATTTCCACTTCGTCGTTCAAATCGACCACGTCGTTATCATCCAGGTCGACGACATCATCAAGCTCAATCTCTGCTTGTGGAGTTACATCAGTACCGATGGCAGGCGTTTGCCCAAAGCTAGACAAGTCCATTTCTCCGGAATCCTCTTCCGGTAGTTTGAAACCGGCTACCGATTCACGTAGATCCATGGCCATGGCAGCAAGATTACCAATCGACTGTGCCGTTGCACTGGTACCCGCGGATGTTTGAGTTGTAATCTCTTGAATAACATTCATCGTATTCGAGATATGACCGGCCGACGATGCCTGTTGACGGGCGGCGTTGGAGATGTTTTGAATCAATTCCGCCAAGCTGGTGGATACGTTTTCAATTTCTTCCAGTGCCACACCGGCGTCTTGTGCCAAACGCGCACCGCGCACCACCTCAGAGGTGGTTTGTTCCATCGAGATAACCGCTTCATTGGTATCGTTCTGAATGGTTTTAACCAGCGCTTCAATCTGTTTAGTCGCAGCAGCCGAACGTTCCGCAAGGCGCTGCACCTCATCCGCAACCACCGCGAAACCACGGCCTGCATCACCGGCCATCGAGGCCTGAATCGCAGCGTTAAGTGCCAGAATGTTGGTTTGGTCGGCGATGTCGTTAATCAAAGATACGATATCTCCAATCTCCTGAGATGACTCACCCAGTCGTTTAATACGCTTCGAGGTATCTTGAATCTGTTCGCGAATTGTATCCATACCATTGATGGTGTTTTGTACCACCTTGGCGCCATTGCTGGCGATGGATACCGCTCGCTCTGCCACCGCGGCCGATTCAGAGGCGTTAGCCGATACCTGATCAATGGTAACTGCCATTTCATTAACCGCAGCCGATGCCCCGGCAATCTCTTGCGCTTGGTGCTCAGATGCCTCGGCTAAATGTAGGGCGGTTTGCTGGGTTTCTTGCGCTGCAGCCGATACGTTTACAGCCGTTTCGTTAATGCGCGCCACCAAGATCCGCAGCTGGTCAATGGTGTAGTTAATCGAGTCAGCAATCGCACCGGTGAAATCCTCGGTTACCGTAGCGGTCGTAGTTAAGTCACCATCGGCCAAGTCGGCCAACTCATCAAGTAATCGCAAAATTGCTGTTTGGTTACGCTCATTGGCTTCGGCGGTCACCGCAAGACGTTTACGCGTACCTTGATACAACAAGAAGCCGATAACACCAAGAGCCAGAATAGCCGCAGCCACCAGCACTACCATCACGTTTTCATTGATTGGACGCTCGGTTTCCTGCGCCGTAATGGTGTCACTGATTTCACTCAATGCCTGCAGCAAAGCAGGGGTTTGATCGAGAATAATTTCTTCAGCTAAGCGCACAGCAAACAGCGGCTGAGCACCATCAAATATTGTTTGAATCGAACCACTGATGCCATCAAACAAAGTGGATACTTCTTCTAAGCTGGCACGGGCGTCGGGATCCGTTACCTGAGAAATACCCATCATGTCATCGCCACTTTGCATGGCGTTCAGTACACGCTGGTAGATATTGGCGTCGCGGTTAAACTGATCCGCCACTTTCGAAACATCGCTTTCGTCACCACCACGAAGCATTTTGTCAACGTTGCGCCCGATACGCTCGGCTCGCCATGACTGCATGCGCGCTTGCGATAGCTGCTCGGCTGGAGCATCCGTTTCCAGCAGAATTTCAGCAATAATATTATGCTGTGCCTGCAGGGTTGGCAGATTGGCGTTTAGCTCGCGACCTTTTTCATTAATGAAAACAATGTTTTCTTGGTTGTCCAGAATAATCGAGGCTTGGCCTTTCAGCTCTTTCCAAACCCCACCAAAATCATCAAACTCAGCGGTGAGCACCGAACGCAGCTCGGCGCTGCCATCACGCAAACTGGCCCAGGTAGCATCCATCGTGCTAACAACCTGAGAAAGCTCTCCAAAGGCTTCCTCATCACCCGCGGTGGCGTCCCGCGTTAGACCTGTTAACCGGAACGCCTGAGCACGAAGCTCGGCCGCCTGTTGAAGATAGCGCTGATCGTTATCTGCATTGCGCTGTACGATGGTGAATACGACCGCCGCTGCGATCAAAAACACCACCAGCAAGACGCCGGCAAAAACAATCACAGGATTACCCTTGATCGTCGCAGCGATAGTTCTGGACTCAGTTTTCATTGACTCACTCCCGACCGACTTTTTTAGCTTGTTGTTCGTAAATTGAGAAAGAGCTGACACTAAAGGCCCACTCTTCTTTATCCATTGATATTCGTTTTAATGCACGCTAGTCGCGCGCCGCACTGATAAATCTTTGATCTTGGGCTAACTCAGACAACAAAAACACATTCCATTGCTGCTGTTCACCGATATAACTGCCCTGCACATAAGGGCGAATAGGATCTACGATATCGCCACTTTTTTGTTGGAACTCATCCACAGGGAAATGCTGCATACCAAAGACTTGGTCAACAATGAGGCCGCTGTACAGAGTTTCTGTCTCCAGAACTAGCACCCTGCGCCGCTTACGCCCCCCCACTAACCGACCGCCGCAAAAGGCGGCGAGATCAAACAGTGGGAGTAAACGACCGCGCACATTAGCAACACCCCGCACCCAAGGCTGGACACCCGGCAAGTGGGTGTAATGCGGTACCTCTAGCATTTCAGAGACTTCATCCATTGAGGCAATAAAGTAACTGCCTAACAGTGAAAAACCAATTCCACTCCATTGTTCGCGAGCATCAATCTGCGCCGGCAATCCCTGTGCGGCCTGCCGACTTTGATTCGCTAACTGAGCCAGAGCATGAAAAGCGCTCGATGCTTCTGCCATAGTTATGATCCGTTATTGTTTTTAATCCGGTGCGGATTCATTCCACTTATGCCATCACTTCGCTAATGGCATCCATCAACACATCTGTCGTGATTGGCTTGGCCAAATAGGCGCGAGCCCCCTGGCGCATGCCCCACACACGATCAGTTTGTTGATCCTTGGTAGTAACAATAATCACAGGAATATCAGCAGTTTCCGGCGCTTTGGTCAGCTGGCGTGTAGCCTGAAACCCATTTAAGCCCGGCATCACGATATCCATCAATACCAAATCGGGTAGTTCTTTTTTGGCCAAGGCCACACCCTCTTCGCCATTGGGTGCAGTCAAGACAGCGTGCCCACTTTTTTCCAACATGGTGGTTAATTTATACGTCTCAGTCGGCGAGTCGTCGATTATTAATACTCTAGCCATAGCGTCCCCGAGGTATCAAAAAGAGAAGTTGTTATTGGTTAATAATTACGAAGCCTGCGCTTGCTTTACGTGCTCTTCAATGGCACCTAGCAATTCGCTTTTACTAAACGGTTTCGTTAAATATTGATCCGACCCCACGATGCGACCTTTGGCCTTATCGAATAGACCGTCCTTACTGGACAGCATAATCACTGGGGTAGATTTAAATTCGGTATTGTTTTTAATCAACGCGCAGGTTTGATAACCGTCAAGACGAGGCATCATAATATCCACAAAGATAATATCCGGACGCGTATCGGCTATTTTTGCCAATGCATCAAAACCATCGGTGGCCGTAATCACGGTGCACCCGGCTTTTTTTAACAATGTTTCCGCGGTTCGACGAATCGTTTTGCTATCGTCGATGACCATTATTTTTAGACTTTCCAAACTCACGTCCATACCTGCTGACCTTTACGCTGGTTAGTATCGTTGAGGCCCAAAATGCGATCTGGTTCACGCCTGTCACCTTAATACGCATTTAAGCCGGCCGCAATAAATTCTATTGTTTTATTCTATGCTCAACTTTTAACATAGTTTGTAGGGTTAATCTATAACCGCCTGAATATATACGTAAATTAACTTTTTAAGCGTTTTGATATTCCACACAATTATGATGAAACAGGACTTGCGCAACCATCGCCAAGGGGATAACTTACGACTGCCTGACCATCTACGGACTGAACCAGCCGGATTAACACCATGAGCTTATCGATCGGCATTGTGATGGACCCCATCGCAAATATTGCCTACTACAAAGACACTACCCTCGCCCTGATGTTGGCCGCTCAAGCGCGCGGCCACAAACTCTACTACATGGAGATCACCGATCTCTATCAGTCTCAAGAGCAAGCCCGGGCCAGCATGTGCCCGATCGAAGTGTTCGACAACGGCGATTGCTGGTACAAGCTAGGCCCAGTAGCCGATCGCCCACTGGGTGAATTAGACGCCATTTTGATGCGTAAAGACCCGCCCTTTGACACTGATTATATCTATAGCACGTATTTGCTTGAGGCTGCCCAAAGACAAGGGGCGCTGGTGGTCAACAACCCACGAAGCCTGCGCGACTGCAACGAAAAAATGTTTGCCACCCAATTTCCTCAATGCTGCCCACCGATGATTGTCAGCGCGCAAATGCAGCAGCTAAAAGCCTTTCATCGCGAGCATGGTGACGTCATTTTCAAACCTCTAGACGGCATGGGCGGCAGCAGTATCTTCCGCTGTAAAGGTGATGATCCCAATGTCGGCGTTATCTTAGAAACACTGACCAATCACGGCCAGCACCTAACCATGGCGCAAAAGTTTATTCCCGAGATCAGCAACGGCGATAAACGCATACTAGTGGTAAATGGCGAGGCCGTCCCCTACGCCTTGGCGCGCATCCCCGCCGAAGGCGAAACCCGCGGCAATCTTGCTGCAGGCGGGCGCGGCGTGGCACAGCCTTTAACCGAACGTGATTACTGGATAGTCGATCAGGTCAAAGACTCCTTAGTAGAGCGCGGCCTGTATTTTGTTGGCCTAGACGTGATCGGTGACTACCTAACCGAAATTAATGTCACTAGCCCCACTTGTGCTCGCGAGATTGACCAGGCCTACGACACAGGCATTGGCGAGAAGTTAATCCAGTCGATTGAAAACAGCCTTAAAGCGATCCCGCACACATGAGCAGTCAAGCCCAGGTTGCGGTTGGCATCGACACCAGTGTTAAATCAGCGGATCGGCTGAGCTTTACCGTTTTTATTGCGGTTATTGCACATGCCATGCTGATTTTTGGTCTCAGCTTTACCATCCCCAAACCGAGCGATGCGGCCCCCACGCTGGAAATTACACTGGCCACCCACAGCACCGAAATCGCCCCGGAAGACGCCAACTTTCTCGCTCAGCACAACCAAGAGGCCAGTGGTACCGAGCTTGCTAACGAGCAACTTACGACCGATCAGCAGGCTGATTTTGCCGCCCCCACGGTGAATGACATCAATCCCATGGCGCAAGTACAGGCCGCCGATCAAACCGCCGATCAGCTCACCCAAGTCATCACCACTCAGGGTGAGTCTTCTCGCAACGTACAAAAACACAATGATGATATCAGCGAGAAACAAGAACAGGCGCGCGAAGGGCTGCCCGAAGAGCAACCGATGATTACCCCCGAAATCGCCAGCTTGCAAGCCAAGCTGGATCGTCAGCGCCAAGAGTACGCCAAGCGCCCTCGCGTACGTCGACTCACCTCGGTAGCCACCAAAACCGCCCCCGAGGCCGCCTATTTATTGGAGTGGGGCCGCAAGGTTGAACAGGTGGGCAACGCCAATTATCCCCAGCAGGCCCTCAGTCAGGGCATCACCGGCAAGCTGCGCATGACTGTCACGCTAAACGCCAATGGCACGATTCGCGATTTAGAGTTATCTGAGTCTTCTGGCGTAAGCATGCTCGACCAGGCCGCCTTACAAATCATTCGACTGGCCGCGCCCTTTGATCCCATTCCTGCCAGCGTGCGCGAAAAGTTTGACCAGCTGCAAATCATCCGCACCTGGAGCTTTGAGATCAATGGCCTATCGACGGCTGCAACCTCCGACTAATAAGCGACCGGCTCTTTTCTCGCCGCCGCCCGGGCCTAGATATCCCTTGAGTTTCCAACCCACAGCCCCCATATTCACGCCATGACGAATACAACATCAAGCAACACCCCCAACACCTCAAGCTTCGAGCTAGGCTCCCTGCGCAATCAATTTTTGATTGCCATGCCCGGCATGGAAGACCCCAACTTTATTCACAGTGTGACTTACATTTGTGAGCACTCCGACGATGGCGCTATGGGCTTGGTTATCAATCTGCCAATGGACATTACCTTGGCGGAAATTTATCAACAATTAGGCCTATCCTGTGACGACACATCCGCCCAGAGTACTGCTCTGGCCGGCGGCCCAGTCGGCGCTGAGCGCGGGTTTGTACTGCACCCCAATTTAGAACAACAGCGCTGGCAATCCACCACGTCCATTTCACCCCAAATCGCCCTGACCGCCTCAAAAGATATTCTCGAATCCATGAGTCGCGGTGAAGGGCCCGAGCACTATATCGTGGCGCTGGGTTACGCGGGCTGGGAGCAGGGCCAACTAGAGCAAGAGATTGCCGAAAACGCCTGGCTGACCGTGCCCGCAGATGATCAAATTTTATTCCACACCCCCGCCGAACAACGTTGGTCTGCCGCCGCTCGCGATCTGGGCATTGACCTTAACCTGATTTCCAATAGCGTCGGTCACGCCTAATGGCAGACAATATCAGTCTTATGGCCTTCGATTATGGTCTGCGCAGTATCGGTGTGGCCGTAGGTCAAACCGCCACCGGCAACGCCTCCGCCCTAACCGAACTGCGGGCCCGCGATGGCATCCCCAACTGGGATGAGATCAAACAACTGCTCGATGAATGGCAACCGGATTTAGTACTGGTGGGCTTGCCGCTGAATATGGACGATACGGAAAATGATTTTTGCCCGCGCGCACGCAAATTCGCCAATCGTATTCACGGCCGCTTCGGCCACCGGGTAGAAATGGTTGATGAGCGGCTCTCCAGCGTGGCCGCCAAAGAAGAACACCTCGCCGCAGGCGGCTCCACCCACTTTCGCAGCGACCCGGTAGACGCCATCGCGGCGAGGATTATATTGGAGACGTGGCTGGGCGAGAACACTGAACACTGAGTGCAGAATGCAGAATGCAGAATGCAGTTATATTAATGCTTCTTGTAACGAGCCAAGAAACTTACCGCTGATCGTCAAACCAAAGGGCGCCCCTTTAAAGGGGCACCCTTTGGCCTTCTGCGTACTGCGTTCCGCTAAGGACGAAGCCCCCTTAAAACATCCGCCCCCCACGCCCGCTATCTTCTTCCTCCATGGATAGACTATCGGCCGCGTTGGATAAGTAGGTGGCATCCGTTTCTGAACCGAGTTTGATCATCAAACGCAGGTCGTTGGGTGAGTCGGCGTGCGCCAAGGCGTCTTCGTAGGTAATTTCACCGCCGTCGTATAGGCTGTACAACGCCTGATCAAAGGTTTGCATGCCCAGCTCGGTGGATTTTTTCATCAATTCTTTTAGTTCGCCCACCTCACCTTTGCGAATCAAATCCGACATCAAGGGTGTATTGAGCAGCACTTCCAAACAGGCCCGGCGGCCCTTGCCATCCGGCGTTGGAATCAGCTGCTGGGCCACAATACCGCGCAAGTTAAGCGACAAGTCCATCCACAATTGACGGTGACGGTCGGCTGGGAAGAAGTGAATAATACGGTCCAGCGCCTGGTTGGCATTGTTGGCGTGCAAAGTACACAGGCACAAGTGACCAGTCTCGGCAAAAGCGATGGCGTGCTCCATGGTTTCGCGCGAGCGGACCTCACCAATCAAAATCACATCCGGCGCCTGACGCAGGGTGTTTTTCAGTGCCACCTCAAACGAGTCCGTATCAATTCCCACCTCGCGCTGGGTAATAATACAACCCTCGTGCTGGTGGATAAATTCAATGGGGTCCTCGATTGAAATAATATGCCCTTTGGAGTTGCGATTGCGATGGCCAATCATCGACGCCAGCGAGGTGGACTTACCGGTACCGGTTGCCCCCACAAACATGACCAACCCGCGCTTGGTCATGGCCAGCTCTTTAATAACCTCAGGCAAATTTAAATCATCAATCTTAGGAATCTGCGTTTCAATGCGACGCAACACCATACCTGCCAAATTGCGCTGATAAAAAGCACTGGCCCGGAAACGACCAATACCGCGGGCACTAATGGCAAAGTTAAGCTCTTTAAATTCTAGAAATTCTTTGCGCTGCTTTTCGTTCATGACTGACAGCACCAGCTCGCGCGCTTTTTCCGGCGCCAGCGGCGTTGCGGTGGCCGGCACCACTTTACCGTGCAGCTTGATAGATGGCGGCACACCAGCGGTCACAAATAAGTCCGATGCGTTCTTATCCACCATCAATTGTAATAATCGATCGAAATCCATAATAGGAACCCAAATATTTTATGTTTTCTCAACGACTTAAGCGCTGGCGGTGTACCTTGCACAACGCTTGAGCTTCCTGCGTTCTTAGAAATTTTCCGGCATCTTGGCTTTTTCTTTAGCCGCCTCGCGGGAAATAATACGGCGCGCCACCATGTCTTCCAAACATTGATCCATGGTCTGCATACCGACCGATGCCCCGGTTTGAATAGCCGAGTACATCTGCGCCACTTTATCCTCACGGATCAAGTTACGAATAGCTGGGGTGCCACGCATAATTTCATGAGCCGCAACCCGACCGCCGCCATTTTTCTTCATCAGCGTTTGCGAGATCACCGCCTGCAGTGATTCCGACAACATGGAACGCACCATGGCCTTTTCATTGGCAGGGAATACATCCACTACCCGGTCGATGGTTTTAGCCGCGCTGGTGGTGTGCAAGGTGCCAAACACCAAGTGGCCCGTCTCGGCCGCTGTGAGCGCCAACCGAATGGTTTCTAAGTCACGCAGCTCACCCACCAGAATAATATCCGGATCCTCACGCAGCGCCGAGCGCAAGGCTTCACTAAAGCCGTGGGTGTCGCGGTGCACCTCACGTTGGTTGACCAAGCATTTTTTTGACTCGTGAACAAATTCGATCGGATCCTCAATGGTCAAAATATGTTCGTATTTGTTGTCATTGATGTAATCCATCATCGCCGCCAGGGTGGTGGACTTACCAGAACCGGTAGGTCCGGTCACCAAAACCAAGCCGCGCGGAACCGAACTGACGTCGCGAAACACTTGCCCCATACCCAACTCTTCCATGGTGAGCACCTTGGAAGGAATGGTACGGAATACTGCGCCGGCACCGCGGTTTTGATTAAAAGCGTTTACCCGAAAGCGGGCGACGCCTGGCACTTCGAATGAAAAGTCCGTTTCCAGAAACTCCTCAAAGTCTTTGCGTTGCTTGTCATTCATGATCTCGTAGATCAAACTATGCACCTGCTTGTGATCCATGGGGGGCAGGTTAATCCGCCGCACGTCCCCATCGACACGAATCATGGGCGGCAAGCCGGCCGAGAGGTGCAAATCTGAGGCGCCTTGTTTGGCGCTGAAGGCGAGGAGCTCCGTGATATCCATACAGCTAAACCCTTAATATTGTTCAATTGTTGTTAATGCTGCGCACATTATTATGATATGCCAAGCGCGGGCAAATGTCGGGAACCAAATGCACAAGATAGACGAGAAGCTCGCCAATGTCACCGCTCGATTAACACAAGCCGCTCTGCAAGCCCATCGCAGCGATGCGGATATTGCCCTGATCGCGGTCAGTAAAACACAACCGGCCGAGTGTTTACGCCAAGCCTACCAAGCCGGCCAGCGCCGATTTGGCGAAAATTATCTACAGGAGGCGCTAGACAAACAACAGGCACTGGCGGACTTACCCGATATCGAATGGCATTTTATCGGCCCCATACAATCCAACAAAACCCGCGCCATTGCCGAGCACTTTGCTTGGGTGCACAGTGTCGATCGACTCAAAATCGCCAAGCGCCTCAGCGAACAGCGCCCGGTCACTATGCCAGCTTTGAATATCTGTCTGCAGGTTAATATAGACGGTGAAGACAGCAAATCCGGTGTGACGCCCGAACAACTGCCTGCCCTCGCCCGCGAGGTGAACGCTCTGCCCAATATTCACTTGCGCGGCCTTATGGCGATTCCCGCCCCCCAGTCAGATGCTCACAAACAGCGGGAAAGCTTTACCCGCATGCATCAATTGCTGGTAGCGCTGAATGAGACCAGCTCCGAAGCCCCAACCGGCAAGGGGCCACTAGACAGTTTATCGATGGGAATGTCCGCCGACCTAGAGGCCGCCGTTAGCGCGGGCGCCACAATGGTCCGTATCGGCACCGATATTTTTGGCCCGCGCGCGACACCCCCAACCAACCCCCCGCACAAATAGGTTATACCTAATGATTAAAAACATAGCATTTATCGGCGCCGGCAATATGGCCGGCGCTATTATCAAAGGCTTACTGGCACAGAAATACCCATCCGAGTCTATCCGCGCCACCACTCGCAGCGCCGAAAGCGCCGAGCGGGCCGCCGCGCAACTGGGGATTCACACCTCTACCGACAACCTCAGCACCTGCCAGTGGGCCGATGTAATCGTGCTCGCGGTTAAACCGCAAATGCTGCAAGCGACCTGTGCATCCCTGCGTGGCGCGCTGGATCAACAACTCATCATGTCGGTCGCGGCTGGCATTGATACCGCCACCCTCGGGCGTTGGCTGGACGGTGATTTCGCCATTGTGCGCAGCATGCCCAACACCCCCTCTCAGGTTGGCGTCGGCGCCAGTGGCCTGTTCGCTAATGCCAAGGCCAACCGCGACGACTTAGCCTTTACCGAACAAATCGCCAATGCCACTGGGCTGTGTGTGTGGGTAGAAGATGAAGCTCAAATGCACGCCGTCACCGCTGTTTCGGGCTCGGGCCCGGCCTATTACTTCTTGTTTATGGAGGCGATGATCGACGCCGGCGAAAAGCTCGGCCTCAGCCCTGAAACAGCGCGCCAACTCACCCTACAAACGGCATTGGGGGCCGCCACTTTGGCCGGCCGTGCTGATGTGCCGGTGGGTGAGTTAAAACGACGAGTCATGTCGCCCGGCGGCACTACCGAGCGGGCCATAAATGCGTTTGAGACGGGCCATTTATCCGCACTGGTTGATACAGCCATGAACGACTGCGCCAAACGCTCACAAAGCCTATCCGATGAGCTGGCAAAATAAGATTTTGCCCCAATATCACTTAAACCGTGCCCAATCACTGAGGAGAGACAATGAACACCATGCAGGAAATGCTGGTCTACCTAATTCAAACTCTGGGGTCGCTGTACATGCTAATTGTACTACTGCGCTTTTTGCTGCAGTTGACACGCGCCGACTTCTACAACCCAATTTCTCAGGGCATCGGTAAGGCTACCAACCCATTATTACTGCCATTGCGCCGGGTTATTCCCGGCATTTACGGCATCGACATGGCATCTTTAGTGTTAGCCATGCTGTTGCAGTGGGTTGCTGGGCAGTTAATTTACTTAGTGGCTGGTCAGGGTTTGCTTAACCCACTGGTGGTCATCCCTATGGGGCTAATTGGCATTTTAAAAATGCTGGTGCAAATCTACTTTGTTGGCATGATCGTCTATATCGTCGCCAGCTGGATCGCGCCCTTTAGCCAGAATCCGGCGCTTTTATTAGTGCGCCAACTGGTGGAGCCGGCCATGGCACCGCTGCGCAAAATCATCCCCGCCATGGGGCCGATTGATATCTCACCGATCTTTTTCTTTTTGATTCTCAATCTGTTTAACCAGTTTTTGATTCCGGCACTGGCCGGCCTTCTGGGCGTGAGAGGTCTATTGCTGGGGTTTTAACGCCACCATAATAGACCGATAATCCCGCAAATTGTCCCGCCAGTCCTGTCATTTAGGCTAAAAACTGGCTGACAGGGGCAATTTGCGCTTTAATAGCGAACACGGTCACGTTTGGGCGAAACCACGGGAAAACACTAATAACATGGACATTAAGGCATTACATCGGCAAATGGCGCAGTACAGCGCCTGGAAGCAAGCTCTCGACAAACGCCTACAAGGCTTTTGCCACTGGAGTGAAAAACACCAGCTGGTCACCTCAGATGCCTTAAACTACCTGCACAAAGCCCGCAAGCTACTCGGCGGCGATCAATTCACGATCGCCTGCGTGGGCGAGTTTTCACGCGGTAAAACCGAACTGATTAACGCCCTGTTGTACAACCAAAACAACGGTCGCTTTCTGCCCTCCCAGCCCGGGCGCACCACCATGTGCCCCACCGAGATCTTCTGGGACGCCAAACAACCCAAAAACTGCGTGCGCCTATTGCCGATCGAAACCCGCCGCAGCGCCACCAGCATGCAAAGCTTTAAGCGCATTCCGCAGAACTGGTTTACCATTAGTTTTGACCCGGACAACTTCCAGTCGGTCACCGAGGCAATCGGCCAGGTTTCCGCCAGTAAAATGGTGACCCGCAAAGAAGCCATTAAGTTCGGTTTCAGTGCCAGCGAGTTGGAAGTCGATGAACAAACCGGTCTGGTGCAGGTCCCCACCTGGCGTCACGCCTTAATTAACTTCGACCACCCCCTGTTGCGAGAAGGCCTGCGTATTGTCGACACACCGGGGCTGAACGCGCTGGGCAACGAGCCGGAATTAACCTTAAAAACCTTGCCCGAGGCCCAGGCAATTTTGTTTTTAATGGCGGCCGATAGCGGCGTTAGCGCCAGCGATATGACCATTTGGCGCGACCATATTTCCGGCTTGCGCGACGACCGCTGCACCGCTGTGCTGGGGCTACTCAACAAAATCGATACACTCTGGGATGAACTCACGCCCGAGGCAGAAGTAGCCGCCAATATAGAACGCGTGCGCTTGCAAACGGCCAAGCTGTTGGAGCTGGCGCCGGAATATATCCTGCCCATTTCTGCCAAAAAAGCACTGCTGGCCAAAGTCAAAAATCGTCGTGCCGATCTTTTGCAAAGTAATTTCCCGCAGTTGGAACAACGCTTGGCCGAGTGCATCTTGCGTTCGCAGCAGCAGATCATCAGTCACCGGCTAGTCAGCAACAGCCACGAGATGATCGTCAATACATACAATAGCCTTACTCGCCGCATTGATGAGAGCGAGAGCGAACTGCATGCGTTACAACAAGCCACCGATCAGGATGCTATCAACGAACTGACCCGTCAGCGAGACAAAATTCGCAACGCGCACCACCGCTTCCATAAACAATCGCTGTCACTAAAAACCAGCCAACGCTTGCTCAATAACCAGCGCACCGCCTTAATGGCACCAGTAACCCAAAGCAAAGTTCAAGGGTTAAGCGAAGAGACTCAAGAACGTATGATGCAAAGCTGGACCACGGTGGGCCTATCGCAAGCCATTGGCGATTTTTTCGACAACGTCGATACCAGCGTTAATCACTTAGTGCGTGAAATCGAGCGGGCCAACAAAGTACTGGCCAGTATTTACGACCGCCCAGAGCACGGCACAGAGGCCGCAGCCATGGCCCACAGCCATAAGCTCAATATCACCAGCCACCGTCGCCGTCTCCGTAATCTGGAAAACAATGCCGACCGTTTACGCCGCTCACTCAACAGCGTCCTGGCCACCAAGAACACTCTGATCAGCCGCTTTTTGGGTACACTGGTTAAAGAGGTCAACAACCTATTCAGTGATTTGCGCCGCGATATTAACGATTGGCTGCAAGATGCGTTAACACCACTAACCCATCACAACCAACACCAGAAAAAACTGTTGGAACACCACATGATGCGCTTGGGTGAAATGCGCTCGCAAACTCGCTCGCACCACGAACAGATCCAATCGCTAGAGCAAGGCCTGCACGCTTTGGCCACCGCACGCGGCGACTTGGAGCCCCTGTTCTTAGAAGTCACCCGAGCCCCCGCTGCCAAACCCACCCCAGAGGCCAAAGTGGTATCTTTACAGGCGGCTCGAAAACAAGCCTAATCTAACCCCGCTTTACGGGCTAAATGAGGCCCGACACTTGCAGGCAGGCAAGCGCGACTTTAGACTTGCGCTTTTGCCGCCTTATCCGGTGATGATCAAGAGACATCAATGACCCAAAGCTCCGCTCCAGATTCCGTTGGCTTGGTAACCCCGTTTACCGTGCAGTTCGATGAACCGCTGCGCCTTGCCAGCGGCCGTACTCTAGAGACTTACGAGCTCGTGGTAGAAACCTACGGCAGCCTTAACGCCAACAAGTCGAACGCCGTACTGATTTGCCATGCACTCTCAGGAGATCATCACGCAGCGGGTTTTCACAGCGAGGAAGACCGCAAACCCGGCTGGTGGGATGGCTATATTGGCCCGGGCAAGCCGATCGATACCGATAAGTTTTTCGTCGTGTCGCTTAATAACCTCGGCGGCTGTAGCGGTTCCACTGGCCCGCGCAGTATTAACCCGGCCACTGGCAGCCCTTGGGGGGCGGACTTCCCTAAACTGCGGGTACGCGATTGGGTTCACTCCCAGGCCCGGCTTGCCGACTCGCTGGGTATTGATCAGTGGGCGGCTGTGATTGGCGGCAGCTTGGGCGGCATGCAAGCCATGCGCTGGGCACTGGAGTACCCCGATCGTTTGCGCCACTGTATCGTGATCGCCTCGGCCATGAAATTAAGTGCGCAAAATATTGCCTTTAATGAAACCGCCCGTCAGGCCATATTAAAAGACCCGGAATTTTATCACGGCGATTATCAAAGCCATGACACCTACCCCAAAAACGGCTTAGCTATCGCCCGCATGATTGGCCACATCACCTATTTGTCGGACGATGTGATGGGTGAAAAGTTTGGCCGCGAGTTGCGCACTGGCAGTTTCGATCAGGGGCTGGAAGATTTAGTGGAATTTCAGGTCGAGAGTTACTTGCGCTATCAGGGCGACACATTTTCTAGAAACTTTGACGCCAACACCTATATTCTTATGACCCGCGCGCTGGATTACTTCGATTTAGCACGCGAATATGGCGACGATGCCAGCGTCGCTTTTCGCCGCGCCCAGTGCGACTTTTACGTGGCTTCGTTCAGTACCGACTGGCGGTTCCCGGTTGAACGCTCACGCGAAATTGTCGACGCCCTAATCGACGCACAAAAAAATGTCAGCTACACCGAAGTTGAGTCGCCCTACGGCCACGACGCCTTTTTGCTCCCCAATGAGCACTACCGTGAAGCCTTCAGCCGCTACCTTGCCAGAATCGAAACGGAGTAATTATGCGATTTGATTTTAATCAATTGCAAAACTGGATAGGCGAGAAAAGCCGGGTGCTGGATCTCGCTTGTGGTGATGGCACCTTGTTAAAGCTGCTGGCCGACAGCAAGCAGGTTTCGGGCTACGGTTTAGAAATTGACCCAGCTCATATTCAGACCTGCATCAGCCGCGGCGTTAATGTGATCAATCAAAATCTCGACCGCGGCCTGAGTAACTTCGAAGACAACAGTTTTGACACTGTAGTGATGACCCAAGCACTGCAAACCATGCGCTACCCCCATATCGTGCTGGATGAAATGCTGCGAGTGGGCAAAGAGTGCATTATTACCTTCCCCAACTTCGGCCACTGGAAGGCGCGCTTCCACTTGGCGGTTCGCGGACGCATGCCTGTATCAGATTTGCTGCCCTACGAGTGGTACGACACCCCGAACATTCACTTTTGCACTTTTACCGATTTCGAAATTCTGTGCCGCGAAAAACACATCAGCGTCTTGCACCGCCGGGTAGTCAACGAACAGTCAGCCCAAATGCTGGGCGACTTAGCGCCTAATTTTTTCGGCGAGACAGCCATTTACCACCTTGCAAAATAGGCGACAACCTATGCAGTTACTGGTCAATTTTTTTATAGTCTTAACCACTTTACTCTCCATGTTATGGGCTTCTACAACCATCGCAGCGCCACGCGAAATCCCTGACGCGCGGGTTATTGAGCAGAGCGAACGCAGTAAAGTTTTTCAAGATCACACCGTCCATTTCAGTGTGTTTAACAGTGCGTTTGTGCCGGTCGATGTTGCCAATATTTATCAAATCAGCCGTGCCGACAATCAGGTGCTGATCAATATTAGCGTTACCAAAACCGGCGGAGATGCCTCTCACTTAGGCCTGCCCGCACAGGTAACGGGCACAGCCACTAACCTGATTCAACAAATGCAAACACTCAAATTCCAAACCATTAACGAGGGCAAGGCGACCTATTTTATTGCCCCGTTGCGACACACGAACGAAGAGGTCTTTAATTTCGCCATTGACGTTACCCCCGAGGGTAGCGAGCAGCCATTGCCACTCAAGTTTTCTCGCACGCTCTACGTTAAGGACAGTCAATAATTATGCAGACTATCGTTCTTGCCAGCTCCAATCCGGGCAAACTGAAAGAGTTTAATCAATTGTTAGCCGGTGTCGGTTTTGCCGTCAAGCCGCAGTCGGATTACAACGTAAGTGATGCAGATGAAACCGGCTTAAGCTTTGTGGAAAATGCCATTTTAAAGGCTCGCAATGCCTGCCGCGCAACCGGCCTGCCGGCTCTTGCGGACGACTCAGGCATAGAGGTGGACGCCCTCAATGGCCGCCCCGGTATCTATTCTGCCCGCTTCGCAGGAATCGGCGCCAGCAATGCCAGCAACAATGAACAGCTCCTGCGCGAGCTGGAAAACGTCGCCGAGCAAGACCGCACGGCACGGTATCAGTGTGTGTTGGTGTATATGCGCCACGCCGAAGACCCCACCCCCATTATTTGCCAAGGCAGCTGGGAGGGCCGAATCCTGTCGGCACCAGCGGGTGATGGCGGTTTTGGCTACGACCCTTTGTTTTATGTGCCGACTCACAAATGTGCTGCAGCCGAATTATCGAAAGACGAAAAAGGCAAAATCAGCCACCGGGCGGCGGCGCTAAAACTTCTATTGGCGCAACTCACACAATAACCCAACACCCCTCTTTTATATTCCACTAACCCCCGGCTGGGGTTTTATTTTGGTATCAGCCCCACTATAAAAGTGGGAATGGTCACTTATTGCTCGCTAACAAGACACTCCGCCCACCTTCAAAAGCTCCAGTAAACTGGGACGACTGATCTCGTACCGCCAGACACACTACCCTCGTGCCCAGACCGTTACATTAAAGGTATCGGCAATCACAATTTGCGGCTGCGCTTTTTATTGAGCAGCTCCCTCTATAAACAATAATAACGAGGTCAACATGTCATCGAATTTTGGCTTACCCTTACTGGTGAGTGCCTTAGCGCTTGCCTTATCCGCCTGTGGTGGTACTAGCGACGGCACTGAGAACAACAACTCATCGTCAACGTCTAGCACACAGAGCTCTGCAGTTTCATCCGAGCAATCAAGCCTCGCCAGCTCCGAGGCCTCTAGCGTCGCGTCCAGTGATGCGGCGATCAGCTCCGAGGCTTCTTCCAGCTCATCCCCCGCTCAGAGCTCACAAAGCTCTACGGCTGTCTCTTCCGTGCAATCGAGTATTGCCAGCTCCGAGGCAGCTTCCAGCGAGGCTTCGGCAAGTTCAGTAGTCGCTGTTAGCTCTGCAAGCTCTGAATCATCAGAGTCCAGCAGCTCCGAGGAATCTTCTAGTTCTTCTAGTTCTTCTAGTTCTTCTAGTTCTTCTAGTTCTTCTAGTTCTTCTAGCTCTGAGAGCTCTTCTAGTTCCGAAGAATCCTCAAGCTCCGAGAGTTCTTCAAGCTCATCAAGTTCGACAAGTTCCAACAGTTCTGTCGCATTCAGCTCTATTTCCAGCCACTCCTCGTCATCGACTAGCAGTGAATCGAGCTGGGATCTGGTCTGGCAGGATGAATTTGAAGGTGTCAGTATTGATTCTGCAAAGTGGGAACACGAGGTCAACTGTTGGGGCGGTGGTAATAATGAGGGCCAGTGTTATACCGACGATCCCGCGAACAGCTACCTACAAGACGGTCACTTAATTATCGAAGCGCGCGAAGAGCCCAGTCAAATTTGCGGCCCTTCTGTCAGTCAGGAAGACCCTGCCTATGACCCTAACGATACCTCCGCGTGTAAAGACTACTCGTCTGCTCGCTTACGCACGCTGAGCAAAGCCGACTGGCAATACGGCCGCATGGAAATCCACGCGCGTATGCCCATGGGACGCGGTATGTGGCCCGCAATTTGGATGCTACCTACCGACCAAGCCTACGGCGGCTGGCCACAAAGTGGCGAGATCGATATTTTCGAAGCCTTTGCTCCCGGCACCACCGACCACGACTCAGACCCAAACACCGTGCACGGCACATTGCACTACGGTTTCTCATGGCCCTGGAACCAGAACAGCGGTGCGCCCCATATACCACCGACCAACATCTGGGATGAATTCCACACCTATGCGGTTGAATGGGAAGAAGGTGAAATACGCTGGTATGTGGACGACGTACATTTCGCCACCAATAGCGGCAACTGGTTTAACTACCATTGGGCGGGGCAAGAAGCGGGTTATCGAGTTTCCTCCGGTGCTCAACCGTTTGACCAACCTTTTCATATGATTTTAAATCTCGCCATTGGGGCCGCCGATTGGCTTCCCTACCCGGACGGAAGCACTAGCTTTCCACAAACGATGGAAGTTGACTATGTTCGTGTTTACCAATGTTCGGCCGATCCGGTCACTGGCCGAGGCTGCGCCACCATTGGCGAAGCGCCACAGTCAATCAGCGGCCACGTACCACCCGCCGACAGCCGCGATGAACTGTATTTCTATCAAGACGGCGTTCAAACACTCACCCTAGAAGGTGATGCAGGTGAGGTATCCTCTGGCCTTACCCCCGGCATTTACCCCGAGGATGCCAGCACTATCACTTCAATGCCCAGTGCCACCGGCCCCGATGGTGAAACCGTATGGGACTTGGACTTTTTTGCCCTGCCTGCAGCGGCTTTTTTAACCTCCGAGACGGGTCTTAACTTTGGCGACAACCTACACAGCCGTGCTAAAAATCTGGGTGAGCTACGTTTTGATTTACGAGTTTTGGATATTGAGCCCGGCACCAAGCTGCGTATTAAACTCGACAGCGGCTGGCCCGATCTTAGCTTTCACGAAATTGAGATACCCGCCGATGTCGGTGCAGCCGCCGAGTGGTCCGAGGTCGCTGTACGCCTTTGGTCCCTTAAGGCCAACGATGGCGAATGGTGGGGCCCTACGGTAGATTACACGCATATCACCAACCCGTTTGTCATTGAGCCGATCGACGGCACCGCTCATGTGCAACTGAAAAACATCCGCCTTACCTGTTTGGGTGGAGCCACCAACTGCGATGTTAAACCGGTGGAGCCACCGCTGGCACTCACCGAAGATTTTGATATCTTTATTGATGCCGTGGACATGGCTTGGGGCAATATCGGCCAGTGGAGCGCCAGCGGTTCCCATGTACAGATCAGCATTATTGATGCGGTTGACGTCGCTCGCGGCCAAGTATTTCAGGGCGAGTTCACCGAAGCCGGGGGCAACGGCCTGATGTTTATCCAAACCGAGCCGGGCACCGTGCGCGATGTCAGCGCTTTTAACAACGGCTACCTAGTGTTTGATATTTACAGCCCGCAAACCACTGAGCTGATCGTCAAGGCCGACTGCGTTCACCCTTGCACCTCTGGTGACCGCCCGATAAGCCTAGACAGCAGTGCTGATTGGGAAACGGTTGTTATTCCGGTGGCAGACTTTGTCACAGGCGGGCTAGACCTAACCTCAGTCAATACTCCCTTCGCTATTTTGCCGGCTGGCGAGCAAGGCGGCGTCACCTTGCAAGTGGATAATGTACGCTGGGTCTTGGACGACCCTCGTCCGTAACTCCCTAAACATCGCCCCATCAGGCACAACACTTAGTTGGGCCTGATGGGATTTATCGCCCCTCCAAGAAATCAACGCAATAAGAACCCAAAGCTTAGCTTCTCCTTCTATATCCAAGTCTGGCGCGCCCTAAAAGACCCACCCACCACTGAATTTACGGACATTAGCAAGCGGCGAATAGATTTCTCTTGCATTATCATCCGTAAATGTGAATAATTCTCACCTTCATTATCACACCAATTGGGGGACAGGATATGTCACAAGGTACCGCGCTACACCATAAACTACTGATTGGAGCGGCCAGCACCACAGCGTTATTAGCCACAATGGCCGCCAACGCCGAACACAACAATCAAAAAGTAGAAGAAATGGTGATAACCGCCTCGGGCTTTGAACAAAAGCTTGTGGATGCGCCAGCCAGTATCTCGGTAATCGATCAAACCGAAATTCTCACCCGCCCCCACGTTAACTTACTGGATATGCTCAAATACCAAGAAGGTATTGATATCGGCACTACGCGCGACAAAACCGGCCAGGGCAGCGTCAGTATGCGTGGCTTAACCGGCGAATACACCCTGTATTTGATTGACGGCAAACGCCAAAACAACCACGGCGACATCTACCCCAACAACTTTGGCGGCAACGCGTTTGGCCATATGCCTCCGGCTGAAGCCATCGAACAAATTGAAGTGATTCGCGGCCCGGCCTCCACCCTGTACGGCGCCGACGCGCTCGGTGGTGTCATCAACATCATCACCAAAAAAGATATCGACCACTGGTTCGGCACCGTTAACCTAGCCGGTAATATTCAGCAAAACAGCGACTTTGGCAATGCCACCCAAGCGGATTTTTTCGTGGCCGGACCACTGATTGCTGACACGCTCGCCCTTGGTGTGCGCGGCAGTCTGTACGATACCGAAGCCTCATCGCCTGAGTTTGAGCCTGCCGTCGACCCCAATGGCACAACGCATTATCGCAGCCTCGGATTTGGCAGCGGCGGACGCACAGTCGACAGCGAAAGTCAGGAATACGGCGCCACCTTAACTTTGACACCAAACCGCGACCACACTCTGCGTCTTGCTTACGACTACTCCGAGCAGGTTTACGACAACACACCGTTTACCAACCCGGACACCGGTGAACTGTCTTACCCACTGGGCACCAAAGACAATATCGCAGCACTTTGGCAAACCAGTGGCGGACAGGTAAACCCTCGTGCCGGTTACGCCGCTGATCAAGAGTTTAACCGCGCCTGGTGGTCCTTGAGCCACGACGCCGACTGGAGCTTCGGCACCAGCAGCCTGTCACTGTCTTACGTCGACACTGCCAACGACGGTCGCACCCTGCCACTGAGTGTAGAAGAGCGCTTGCACTTACAAGAGATGTACGATGGCACCGGCGAATATGCCGGCATGAGCGAAGAGGAGCGCCGCAATCTGGCCGAGACCACCTTCCTACCGCGCCCCGACCGCCCACTGGAGAGCCGCCAGTACACACTCGATGCCCGCGTCGACATACCCTTTGAAGCTGCCGGCAGCCACAAATTTGTGCTCGGCGGCCAGGTCATTGACGGCGAGCTGGAAGATGGCGTATTCGGTTTAGAAACCAATAACCCCGGCGGCATTCAAAAACAAGAAATGTACTCTCTGTTTGTAGAGGACAGCTGGACTCTAGCCACTCCATTCACCATCACCGCCGGCGTGCGCTACGACGAACACGATGTGTTCGGCAGTCAGGTATCGCCGCGCCTGTACGGGGTGTACACCATTAACAACAACTGGACCGTTAAAGGCGGTGTGGCCACCGGTTATAAAACGCCGCAAACTACGGATCTGTACGACGGCATCACCGGCTTTGGCGGCCAGGGCACCTCGCCGTTTGCCGGCAACCCAGACCTGGAGCCAGAAACCAGCGTCAACAGCGAAATTGCCATCTACTGGACCGGCAATGATGGTCACAACTTTAATGCCACCTATTTCAACACTCGCTTTGACGACAAAATTGCCAGTGGCGATACCATTTACAGCTGTGAGACCACCGGCGGCCAACGCCCCTGTGTCAATCTGGGTGCCTACGACAGTCTCGGTTACGACACCTACAGTCAAAAAATTAATATCGACCAAGTGGATATTCAGGGCGTAGAAATCGCCGGGCGCTATATTCTGAGCGACAGCTGGTCGCTGAATGCCAACTACACCTGGACCGACAGCGAACAGACCAGCGGCCCTGAGGAAGGTCAGCCGCTGACCAACACCGCCGAGCACATGGCCAATGCCTCTATCAACTGGACCATTTTGCCCAATCTCAGCATGATGCTACAGGGAGAGTTCCGCTCAGACCGCTACCGCAGTTGGGACAGCGTGCTCGACAAGCCGTTGTACTATAAAAATTACGCGTTGCTGCACCTAGGCATTACCTATGAAGTGACCGACAACATCACCGTCTTTGGCCGTGTTAATAACTTGCTAGATGAAGACTTCACCTCTTACACCACCGAATATGTCGACCTGGACAACGACGGTGTCTATACCTTGGCCACGGGTCGCGGTGCGGTCAGTGAAGTGGTCTTTACCGATAACTACAACGTTAAAGATGCCGGCCGCAACTTTTGGGTGAGTGTGCAGCTAAGCTTCTAATGACCACTGCTCGTTTTATTCTCCTTACCTCGGGCCCAAATGGGCCCGTTTTTTTATCTCACACATGCGATAATAGCGGCGCAATGTCTTAACCTGGTACTTAACCTCTGTGCTCACGCTTCCACCGCTGTCTCTGTATATTCATATTCCCTGGTGTGTTCGCAAATGCCCCTACTGCGATTTCAACTCCCACCAAAGTGACACGACGCTGCCCGAGCGGGACTATGTCCAAGCCCTAGCGCAGGACTTACTCGCCGATGCCGAGCTGGCCCAAGGGCGCAAGCTCACCAGTATCTTTTTCGGCGGCGGCACCCCCAGCTTATTTTCCGCCGGCGCGATCGGTCAGATACTCGACCACGCCGAACGCACTCTCGGTTTTAGCGACGACATAGAAATTACTCTGGAAGCCAACCCGGGCACCTTTGAACAAGACAAGTTCACAGGCTTTCGCGCCGCGGGCGTCAACCGCCTGTCCATCGGCATTCAAAGCTTTCAAGACGAACAACTGCAAGCACTGGGGCGCATTCACGACAGCCATTCGGCCCTCAGAGCAGCGGACACCGCACGCCGGGCCGGCTTTGATAACCTCAATCTCGATTTAATGCACGGCCTGCCGGGCCAAAGCTTGAGTGCGGCGATGGACGACTTAAACACCGCGCTATCGCTTGAGCCCGAGCACCTAAGCTGGTACCAGCTCACCATCGAACCCAACACCGTGTTTTACAGTCAGCCTCCCACACTCCCGATTGAAGACACCCTGGCTGACATTCAGGATGAGGGTCACGCCAGGCTTGAACAGGCCGGCTTTAAGCGTTACGAAGTATCGGCCTACGCCCGTGGCGCACGCGCCCAACACAACCTCAATTACTGGCAGTTTGGCGACTATTTAGGTATTGGTGCCGGGGCCCACGGTAAAATCACTCAGCCCAACCCGGGCCATGTGTTCCGCCAGTGGAAGACTCGTCAGCCCGAGGCTTACTTATCAGCACAACAAGGCCCGGGGCGCTATAGCAACCCATTTGTTGCCGGCCGCGAGGCCATTGACCCCACGGCTCTACCGCTGGAGTTTTTACTCAACACCTTGCGGTTAAACGAGGGCTGCGCTCCCGAGCTATTCCCGGCCCGCACCGGCCTCCCCTCACAAGCACTCGAACCGCACTGGCAAGGGTTAGTCGATAAAGGCTTAGTACACCCGCGCCATTTACGTATCGGCACCACTGAGCTCGGCATGCGATTTCTCAACGATGTCTTAGGTGCCTACACCTAAGCGACCATTAAACCTTGGCCTTAACAGCGCGACAAGTTTCGCCACCATCGCCCTTTGCAAAAGAATCGGACCTAAACATCTGACTTTCCTGCGTTCACTGCTACAATTACTAAAAGCAGACCATTCGGATGTGACACCACTTACATGCTGTCCTTTTTTAAATACGCCCGCGAGAACCCAATCGCCACCCGTTTGCTCGGGCTGATTATTATATGCAGCTCCCTAATTACCCTGATCGCCATTATTTTTCAGCTCTACGCCAGCTTTAACGATGACGTCTCTTCGCTGGAGAAGCGCCTCGACCAAGTTAGAGTTAGCACTCTGGCCAGCATCACCAAAAGCCTGTGGGGCTTCGATCAAGAGCAACTGCAAATCCAGGTAGACGGTGTTTTAGAAGTGGCCGACGTGGTGCAGGTACAAGTCGACTGGCACGATTGGAACAATCAACCCCAAACTCTGACCGCCGCTCATCCCAACATTAACAACAGCACCATAAAGAGCAATCCCAACCGTTACCTGATCAAGCAGTACGAGCTAATCTATCAAGATGCCAGCACCAGCGCCCAGCACCTCGGCACGCTCACGGTCACTGCCAACCTGACCAGTATTTACGATAAACTGTTTGAACGCGCCTTCTTTATTGCTGCCATTCAAGGCGGTAAAACACTGATTATTTCACTGCTGATTTTATGGCTAATCCACACAATGCTGACCCGTCATATGGTCACCATTGCCCAATACGCTAACCAGCTCAATCTTAAAAAATTGTCCACTCCCTTAACACTGAATCGCATTAAGACTGACCAAGCCCCGGATGAACTGGACAATGTCACCAACGCCATCAACCACATGCGTGAGACACTGCTCGACGATATTGAGCGTCGCCGCTCTATGGAGCTGGCTTTATTATCAGAAAAAGAAGAGAAAATAGAATCGCGCAGGCAAAAACTGATCGCCGAAGATGCCAACCGTGCCAAAAGTCAGTTCCTGGCCACCATGAGCCACGAAATTCGCACTCCTATGAATGGGGTGATTGGTATGGTGGAAATGCTACGCGACACACGTCTGGACGATAACCAAAAACACTATTTAGAGGTAATCCACCGCAGCGGTGAAACTCTGCTCGACATCATTAACGATATTCTCGATTACTCCAAAATTGAAGCGGGCAAAATGGAGCTGGAAACCGCAGAGTTCGATATTCGCTCGCTGGTGGAGGATTGCATTCAATTGTTTGGGGCCACGGCCAACAAGCGCAGCCTAGAACTGTATTGCTATATTGCTCCCGATATACCCACCAAACTGCGCGGCGACCCCACCCGGTTGCGACAGATCATTACTAATTTGGTGGGTAACGCATTCAAATTTACCAGCGAAGGGGTAATCTCGGTCGATGTGGCGCTGGAAGAGGACAGTACCGACATTGCTCCCAAAATCAAAGTCAGTGTCAGCGACACCGGTATTGGTATCCGTAAAACCGTACAAGACACTCTGTTCGACGCCTTTAACCAAGCCGATAGTTCCACCACCCGCCACTACGGCGGCACGGGGCTGGGGCTGGCTATTTGCAAAAGCCTTACGGAGTTAATGCACGGGGAAATCGGCGTATTCAGTCGCAAAGGTCTGGGCTCCACTTTCTGGTTTACCGCCTGCTTTGCGCCGTCTAATAGCGTTGCCAACATACCCGAGGCACATCAAGCACTGGCAGGTAAGCGCCTGCTACTAACCGAACCCAACCAAGCCATACGCACGCTGATATCTCACTACTGCAGCCATTGGGGCATTGAGCTTGTGAGCCTCAGCAGTGCCAGCGAGACTCTGGAAACACTCGAGGCAGGCTCGCACTTTGATATTGCCTTGCTATCCCAACAGCTGCCTATTTTATCTGGCCTACAGCTCGCCGAGCGAATTCGGCGCGAGCAAACCGCCGAGCAACTGCCCATTATTTTACTTAGTAGTTCAGATGAAGCACTGGCCACTGGCGCATTGGAGCGTTTGGCGATCGCCAATATTCTCCGCAAACCTATCATTGAAAAGAAGCTTTACGCCGCTTTATGCACAACTCAGGGGGTCACACTGGCCACAGGGGAGCGCAATCAAACCGATCCCATCCGTAAACACAACTCGCTGACGCATTTAAAAGTGCTGGTCGCCGAAGACAACGCCGTTAACCGCATGGTCATCAAGGGCCTGCTGGGTAAATTATCCATCGAACCTATGATGACGGAGAATGGTCGCCAAGCCCTGGAGGCGCTTCGCACCAGTGAGGGCGGTTACGATCTTATATTGATGGATTGTGAAATGCCGGAAATGGATGGTTTTGAGGCCACAGAAGCCATTCGCGATTACGAAAAGCGCAATAATCTAACCGCCACAACCATTGTCGCGCTCACCGCCCACGCCCTGCAAGAGCACCGCGAGGCCGTATTTGCCTGCGGCATGGATCATTTTTTGTGCAAACCGATCACTTTGGATGACCTAACCAATGCCCTGGACAAACTGGGCTTAACACCCGGCATCAATGTCGACAACCGCATTGCCGAGCGTTGATTCGCCCCCCAAAGGCTGAATTTCGCGTAAAATAGCTGCTCACAATCACCGTCATAGCGAGCGCTCGCTTGAACGCAAGCGGGACTATCCTTATTATTTACCCAGCTCAGGCGGACAGAGGGCTTTAATTTTTGTTCTCAGCCCCCATATCAGGTGCATTCCCAATGACAATGCACTGAACACTAATTACCCAATAGTGGGTTTGGAGACTTTTTGATTATGAGTAACGACGCTATTGTTCACGTTACCGACGATTCCTTTGATGCCGACGTACTACAGTCCGACTTACCGGTATTGGTCGATTTCTGGGCTGCTTGGTGTGGCCCTTGTAAAATGATCGCCCCCGTGCTCGACGAACTGGTGGATCAATACGCAGGCAAGATTAAAATTGCCAAAATGGATGTTGATGCCAACAAGGAGACTCCGGCCAAGTTTGGTATTCGCGGTATTCCCACACTGATCATTTTCAAAGGCGGCAGTGTTGAATCAACCAAAGTGGGCGCTTTGTCACGCCCGCAACTGGTTGAGTTTATCGAATCTGTGCTTTAACAGCTCAGCGATACACTACCCATTATTAACGCCGCGAAACCGCGGCGTTAATCATTCCAGATAATTTTTCAGGGCTTTGCACTTTTTGAAATTTGCCGCTATACTCCGAATCACTTGTTACAGCTCTCATTAGTTCAGCCCGGTATCAGCGCCACCAACCCGCCAGATTTGGGCAAAATTAAGACTCCCTGCTACCTTCTTTACTTTCCAGAGTTTAAATCTGTGGGTATTCGCAAGCTAGGAGTATCAAACCTGAGCACTGTAATAGAAATTTAATTGAAGTTTGCGTCGCAAAACAACAATATACGCGCCGGCTTTACCGATGGTGCCTAAATCCTTAAACCGATGGTATCTGTCACTTAGCCTGCTGGGCCGCAAATTCCTGCAACTTATTCATTCACAACCAAGTCCAACTGTATGAATCTAACCGATCTAAAAAAGAAACCCATTGAAGAACTGATTGATATCGCTCGCGAAACGGGTCAAGAAAACCTCGCTCGCTCTCGCAAGCAAGACATTATCTTTAATATCCTTAAACGTCACGCCAAAAGCGGTGAAGACATCTACGGCGACGGGGTATTAGAAATCCTTCAGGACGGTTTCGGCTTCCTGCGCTCGGCAGACAGTTCATACCTAGCGGGCCCCGACGACATTTACGTATCACCCAGCCAAATTCGACGCTTTAACCTGCGCACCGGTGATACCATTGCGGGCAAGATTCGCCCCCCTAAAGAAGGCGAGCGTTATTTCGCTTTGCTCAAGGTTAATCAGATTAACTTTGACAAGCCCGAAAGCTCCCGCAACAAAATTCTGTTTGAAAACCTCACCCCGCTCTTCCCTGATCAACGTCTACAGCTCGAAGCTGGTAATGGCTCTACCGAAGATTTGACCGGTCGCATCATCGACTTAATCTCTCCTATCGGTAAAGGTCAGCGCGGCTTGATTGTCGCACCGCCCAAGGCGGGTAAAACCATTATGATGCAGAACATCGCTCAGGCGATCACTCGCAACAATCCCGAGTGTCACATGATTGTTTTGCTTATCGACGAGCGCCCGGAAGAGGTAACCGAAATGCAGCGTTCGGTGCGCGGTGAGGTGGTAGCTTCAACCTTCGATGAGCCACCGGCCCGCCACGTACAAGTGGCCGACATGGTCATTGAGCGCGCCAAGCGTCTGGTTGAACACAAAAAAGACGTTATTATTCTGCTCGACTCCATCACCCGCTTAGCCCGTGCCTACAACACCGTCATCCCCTCCTCCGGTAAAGTACTCACCGGTGGTGTCGACGCTCACGCTCTGGAGCGCCCCAAACGCTTCTTTGGTGCCGCGCGCAACATTGAAGAGGGCGGCAGCTTGTCTATTATCGCCACCGCATTGGTCGATACCGGCTCGAAGATGGATGAAGTCATCTACGAAGAGTTTAAAGGTACCGGTAACTTGGAGTTGCACCTGGACCGCAAGATCGCCGAGAAACGCATCTATCCGGCCATTAACGTCCGCCGCTCTGGCACCCGTCGCGAAGACCTACTAATGAAAGACGACGAGCTACAGCGCGTGTGGATTCTGCGCCGCCTGCTGAACGACATGGAAGACGTCTCGGCTACTGAGTTTTTGGTCGACAAGCTCAAAGACTTTAAAACCAACGATGAGTTCTTCCTCTCTATGAAGAGAAAGTAATAAATCGGTGAATGGTTGACGAAAAACGGGGAACGTAAAATGTTCCCCGTTTTTCGTTATACTTTTCATAACCCGTAACCCGCATCCGGATTTACCATGAAGTACAGCGACCTTCGCGATTTTATTCAACAGCTCGAAGCACGTGGCCAACTAAAGCGCATCAGCGCCGAGATTGACCCCAATTTGGAAATGACCGAAATCTGTGATCGCACTCTGCGTGCCGGTGGCCCCGCCCTGTTGTTTGAAAACCCCAAAGGCTACGACATCCCCGTACTGGGTAATTTATTCGGCACCCCCGAGCGCGTCGCTCTGGGCATGGGCGAAGAGTCGGTAACCGAGTTGCGCGAGATCGGTAAACTGCTGGCATTTTTAAAAGAACCCGAGCCACCCAAAGGCTTAAAAGACGCATGGCAAAAATTGCCCATTTTTAAGCAAGTTTTAAATATGGCACCTAAGGTATTAAAAAAAGCGCCTTGCCAAGAGGTGGTATTAGAAGGCGACGCCGTTGACCTTGACCGACTCCCCATCCAAACCTGCTGGCCAGGAGATGCCGCACCACTCATTACCTGGCCTTTGGTTATCACTCGCGGGCCGCACAAAGAGCGACAAAACCTCGGCATATACCGCATGCAGAAAATCGGTAAAAATCGTTTGATTATGCGCTGGTTAAGTCACCGCGGCGGCGCCTTGGATTTTCGTGAATGGCAGCAAACAAATCCGGGCCAACCTTTTCCCGTAGCAGTGGCCTTAGGCGCCGATCCGGCCACCATTTTAGGCGCAGTCACCCCCGTACCCGACACGTTAAGCGAATACGCCTTCGCCGGACTTTTGCGCGGCGATAAAACGGAAGTGGTCAAGGCTGGTGATAACGAACTGCAAGTGCCCGCCTCGGCCGAGTTTATATTAGAGGGCCACATTGCCCCCGACGACATGGCACCCGAGGGCCCCTACGGCGATCACACTGGTTACTACAATGAGGTGGATAACTTCCCAGTATTCACCGTCACCCGTATCACTCACCGGCGCGACCCAATTTACCACAGCACCTACACCGGCCGCCCACCGGATGAACCCGCCGTACTCGGCCTGGCCCTGAACGAAGTGTTTATCCCGCTGCTGCAAAAACAATTTCCGGAAATTGTCGATTTCTACTTACCGCCCGAGGGCTGCTCGTACCGTATGGCTGTGGTTACCATGAAAAAACAGTACCCCGGCCACGCCAAGCGCGTCATGATGGGCGTCTGGTCGTTCTTGCGACAGTTTATGTACACCAAATTTGTGATCGTCACCGACGACGACGTCAACGCCCGCGACTGGCAAGATGTGATTTGGGCCATCACCACCCGCATGGATCCCGCGCGCGACACCACACTGGTAGAAAATACGCCGATCGATTACCTCGACTTTGCCTCTCCCGTTTCCGGGCTGGGCTCCAAAATGGGTATGGATGCCACCAACAAATGGCCCGGCGAAACCGACCGCGAATGGGGTGAACCCATCGTAATGGATCCGGCCGTTAAGGAAAAGATTGACGCACTGTGGGATGAGCTGGATATTCTTTGATGCATCGCACTTGATTTGAGCAACTATAAAAATATCTATAAAGGCGTCGAAATAAAACTAAAAGACGCAATAAAATCTTCTATTTTTAATATCATTTTTTCGAGAGTATCGCCTTAGGAGTGACCGGTAAGTCGCAAAGAATGTGGACCCGAAGCGGCAACTGTATCGCACTGTAGTCTTGCACAATCCAGCTTGACTATACCTCTGAGAGGTAAAGGCTCAAACAATTAACAAATCACAGGCGACACAACAGTGCCGCCTGTGATGATTCGCTAGGCTTCTAACACCTCTCGTACAAATGCATTCAAGGTTTCATCCTGGCTGTGCTCAAAAAAGCATTCCTGAAAACGCTTACCCGATACCGCTGTTTTTACCAAAGCCGGATCAATACTCTTGAGCGCTTCTACAAAATCCTTAGCCACCCAATCTTTAATGTTATTAAGAATCCCCGCATTCTCAACCTGTGAGGCTTTACGCTCGGGCGGATAACCTTGACCACGCTCGGACTCAAAGGCTTTTTCGAAGATATAGCGCATGTTCAACTCGGCTCCCCAGCCAAATCCTTTCGCGAAAGGCAAAGCTAAGGCATTACCATTATTGATTTGCGCAAACAGGTAAGCGTCCGAAGGATCAATACAATAGCCACAAGTCACACCCGGATAAGCATTGAGTGACATCAACGAACCCTGCCCAGTCCCACAACCACTGATGACAAAGTCTACAGCTTTAGAATTTAACAAGAGACTCGCCATAATCCCCAGATGGATATAGGTCAAACGGTGGTCATCCGGACCATCCATGCCCACATTAAAAACGGTGTGACCGCCGTTACTCCCCACATACTCAAGCTCGTTAAGAATGGTTGGGTTTTTCTCTGCTTGACTAAATTCGTTCATCAACGCAATTTTCATCTTACTTCTCCTATGTCATTAGGCCCAAACTGGGCACTTTCTATGGACGATTGTTAATTTAGAAACCCAGCAGTCTAGGCAAAGCGAGACTGATGGGGGGATAAAAGGTAACCAACAACAGGCCGACAACCTGCATGGCAAAGATAGGTAGCAGTGGCGAAATAATTCGAGTGATTTTTTCACCGGTAATACTGCAGGAAACAAACAAAACGGTACCGACCGGCGGAGTCACTAACCCCAGCGCAAGGTTGTACACAATGATAATGCCAAAATGGATGGGATCCACACCTAGCTCTGTGACCACCGGGAAGAAAATCGGGGTGAAAATCAGCATTGCCGGAGACATATCCATAAATACGCCGACAATCAGCAAAATCGCATTAATCATCAAAAGAATAATGTACTTATTATCACTGACCAGCGTGAGTAGATGGCCAATCGTTTCCGGAATCGACGTAAACGTCATGGTCCAGCTCATCAACCCCGAGCAGGCAATGAGGAACAAAATAACGCCTGAGACCACCGCCGTATCGAGCAGCACCTTCATTAACGACTTCACGCTCAGAGTACGATACAGCAATGCCAAAATAAAACTGTAAAGCACAGCGACGCCCGACCCTTCGATGGCAGTGAAAGCGCCACCCAGAATACCGCCAATAACCAACACCACCATCAGCAAACTAGGGATCGCCCGCAGAATAATCCGCCCAACTTCACTTCGTCCGTAACGATGGCTTTCCGCAGCGTAGCCCTTGCGCTTGGCATACCACAAAGCGACCAACATAACGCAGCCACTCATGATCAGGCCGGGCAAATAGCCGGCGACAAAAAGCGCGATAATAGAGGCGCTACCGCCGGTGATGATAGAGTAAACGATCAGCGCGCCGGAGGGAGGAATCAACATTCCGGCCGGGGCGGACGCCGCATTAATAGCGGTAGTCATGGGCATATCGTAGCCCTTCTCGCGCGCGACCGGGCTGGTAATTCCGCCAATGGCTGACGCGGCCGCGATACCAGAACCCGACAAGGTACCGAACAACATATTGGACAGGATGTTGGCCTGCCACAAACTGCCGGGTATGCGCTGCCCTAACATCATGGCCAAATCGATAAGACGCCGAGCCAATCCGGTTTCATTCATCAAGTTGCCCGCAAGAACAAAAAAGGGCAACGCCAGAAAACCAAAGCTGTCTAGCCCACTGAATATAGTTTCGCCGATAGTGGGCATCACCGTAGCCGGATTAACGTGCAAAAACAGCGTCAGTATGCCCGAGAAGGCGAGCCCCACCGCAATAGGGCTGCCAATAATTAAGAAAACAAAAAAAGTCCCGAACATCACCACCAAGGAACTTAGTGCAGGATTTTTCGCCCCCCATTGCTGGAAGAGGCCCGCATCGGCTATCGCCCAAACGGTGGCAACGATGACGCTGAGCAACACAAACGGCAACACCAGCAGTAAGGACGTAGTTTCCGGCTGCTTCCACATTAGGGCCAAGCTGCGCAGCTGAGAATAGGCCGTTATCAACCCCGCCAACACCAACACCAATTGCAAAGTCCCCACCGGCACTTGCAACATCGGCGTCCGCATCAGGGCGTTAAAGAAGAAAGAGTCGTAACCGCCCCAGACAAGTATGAGCCCAAAGGTCAGCGTCAGGTAATGGTTCAGTGCTTGGACAAAGTGCTCACCCCTGCGGGGAAGGACATCCATCAACAGCGGCAGGTTCAAGTGCCGACCGAGAAGGAAACAATAACCACCGCCCAGCAACCCTAACCAAATTAATGCGTAGCGTAAAAACTCCTGCGTCAGCATACTCGGAGCATTAAAAAAATAACGGGACAGCACCTGATAAAAAATTGCCAGAGACATTAAGGCCAACAAAGCGGCGAGACTGTACCCCAGCCCTTTACTGATCAGAGCGGTGAATGTTCGGCCAGTGCCGATTGCAGGTTGTGGTGTGGTCATGGGTGGCTCACTCGCAATGATCGTTTATTGGGGTATATCGCGGCCGGCGGCACGAAAGATTGCTTCCAAAATCACGCCTTGCTTAGGGTCTTGAAGCGTTTCGCGGTACATGGGCTGAACGGCTTTGATAAATGGTGCCTTATCCACCTGAATAAAATGAACGCCCATCTCTTCCTTGGCGAGGGCCACCGTCTCCGCCTCATTGGCTTCGGCAAAATCAACCGACTTAAGACTGACGTGGCGAAATTCTTCTTCAACAATCGCCCAATCCTCTGGCGCCATTTTTTGGGGAAACTGTAGACTTGTGACCACAAAATCGGTCAAACGTGTTTGCTCGGTCACCAAAACATACTTGGCAACCTCGCCAAACTTTGCTTGATACAGACCAGCCAGCCCACCCTCAGCACCGTCCACTACCCCTTGCTGTAAGCCCGAGTAAAGCTCCCCGAATGGCATCAACACAGGCGTGGCGCCGAAACGCTGCAGCATCTCTACATAGGTTTTGCTGGGAATGCTGCGCAACTTCAATCCCTTTAGGTCATTAATGTCCCGCACCGGCACGGTCGTGTAAATACTGCGAAAATCACTGCTAAGGAACGCCAGCGGCGCAAAATGGTGGCGGGTAGCCGAGGCAAACAATGTCTCGTGCACCAGTGGGCTGCTCATCACGGCCCGGTACTCATCTGCCGAACGGAAGAGGTAGGGCATATTGACCACCCCGAATTCGGGAATCACGCTTTCCAGAGCCGCGCTATTAACCAATCCGGCGTCGATAACGCCACGCTGAACCTGCTGCAGATACTGCAGCTGATCTCCCAGCAGACCGTTGTGAAAAATTTTAAAACGCACGCGCCCATCGGTGCGTTGCTCTATGTTCAGAGCGGCCTCTTCTATAAGGCGACCGGCGGTTCCATCTTTCTGGACACTGGTGGCGATGCGGTAGGTTTCAGCCCACGACGGCGCAGCGCCCGAGAGGATGAACAGGGTCAGCAAACTAAACGCGACAGAACCAAAGCGCATTATTCAACCTCCTGGGGCTTACCCCTGTGATACGACCTATGATTTTGATGGTGGCAAATATAACAAGAAATATCAACGAAAAAATAGATATTGACGAAACTTTTTCTCTAAAGCACAATGTTTTCGTTAATTTTTACTAAGGTAAAGTGTCATGCAGGTTCAAAAAGCATCCTATTTCGCCCGGAAGGACGACCCCGCGCCGACCCTCGCCCACCGGGAAGCGCTGATGCGCTGTGTTGACCGGCTGAACGAATCCCGCGTACTGGCCGGAGCGCGCAACCCCAAAATTGGCAAAGAAGGCAATCGCTGGTCTTACTGTCAGGGCTACGACTGGGTCATGGGGTTCTACTCAGGGCAGCTTTGGCTCGCCTATCAAGTGACCGGTGACCCCGCACTGCGCGAAGCGGCGCAATTACGCCGTCCCCAGTTTCGCGCGGTATTAGAAGATCGTCGATCTCGCGATCACGACATCGGCTTTCTGTTCTCCCTCCACTCGGTTGCCGACTGGCAAATGACTGGCGACGAAACGGCACGCAACATGGGCCTGGAAGCGGCCCGAGCACTGCTGAGCCGCTTTCGCGAAGAAGGAGGCTATCTCCAAGCGTGGACGCCCGTAGGGCCGCACGACCCAGATCAAGCCGTCTTCGCCAATGGGCGAATGATTGCCGATACCATGCAAAACCTGGCTCTGCTGCACTGGGCACACCGAGAAACCGGTATTGCAGATTTTCGGGAAGTGGCGATGCTGCACGCACAAACGACCCGCCGCCACCTTGTGCGAGAAGACTCAACCAGTTTTCACACGTTCTTATTTGATCCCTCGACTGGAAGACCACTGCGCGGCGAAACCCACCAAGGGTACGCCGACGACTCCTGTTGGGCTCGCGGTCAATCCTGGTTAATTCACGGCTTTGCCAATTGCTACGCGGCTACGGGTGAGCCCGAATCTTTGGATTGCGCCCGCGCCGTTGCCGATAAAGCCATTGAGTTAATGGGAGAAACCTCAGTGCCCGTTTGGGATTTTGCCCTGCCAGCCGATGGCACCCACCCGGTAGACAGCTCCGCAGGGGCTGTGATGGCGGCGGGCATGTATCTTTTGGCCGATCTTACGCACAGCGATGAGTCTGAGAAGTGGCGCTCCCACGCCGACCGATTACTCGATGGTCTACTTGAGACCTGCGATCTCACCCGCACGCCGGGGGCTGAGGGTCTTCTGGCTCACGGCGCCGCTTTTGTACCGGCAGGTCGAGACGACGCCATGCTGCCCTATGGTGACTATTACTTTATGGAAGCCTTAATGCGCTCGTTAGGACACCGGCAATTTTTTTGGTGATCGACTCATCAAGCGCGCGTTGTTTCTCACCAATGAACGGTGCATAGTAATCGGTTAACTGTAACCGAGGAGTGACAAAAGTGACATCTGATGTAAACACCGAGCCCACCCTACGAGATCTGGCCGACGAGGCCGGAGTGTCCGTGGCGGCCGTCTCCAAAGTGCTGAATAACCGTAAAGGCGTCAGCACGGAAACTCGGGAGCGGGTTTTACGTATCGCTCGGGAGTTGGGCTATCGCGGGCGAGGCGGGCGGCTCGCAGAGGAGAAACTAACCTCCGCGGCCATCGTAACGCTGGACCGGTATGTCACTAATGACAGCTTCTACGGTGAGATCATTCATAGCATCGTACGCGAGGGGCAGGCAGCCGGTATTAATGTCAGCGTTTCGGTAACCGGCTCGCCCGAAGGCGCGGCGCATCCCGACACTCTGTTTCCCGCCGGCCCACCTCAGGCGGTTTTTTTAGTGGGCATTGACGAGCCCGCCGTGGTGGATGCAGTTCATGCCCTCGGACGCCCCACGGTCATCGTTAACGGCATGGACCGACACATGCGACTGCCTAGCGTTTCACCCGATTATCACCTAGGGGGCTGGCGCGCGACACGTTACCTACTCGACTTGGGTCATCGCAACATCGTTCATGTTACACACCCCTACCGCGAGTCATTTCGTCGACGGGTGGATGGTTTCCGCAATGCCATTGAAGAAGCGGGAATAACGTTCGACCCACAGAGCCATCTTCTTGATTTGGGCTCTCCAGAGGCTATCAGCATTCGCGCGCGGGAAATTGTTACGAATTATTTGAACAGTGTAGATGAACGCCCGACCGCTTTTTTCTGCGTCAACGACATCGTAGCGCTGGGCACTATACAAGCACTGCAGGCCAACGGTCTTAGCGTACCTGAAGACGTATCGGTGATGGGCTTTGATGGCTTATCGGTTGGCGAACATGCTTCGCCCTCACTGACCTCAATGCAAATTGATCGTCAAGAGGTGGGGCGAGCCGCTATCCGTCAGCTGCAAGATCGAGTGGTATTCCCCGATCGCCCAGCTCAACGCGTTTCGATTGGTGTTGATTTGTTAGCCCGAAAAAGTACCGGTCCACTTGTTGGGGCTGGCGCCATTAACAATTAATTCGTGGTGAGTTAGCACACCTCCCACTATTGGGGGCGGCTCGCCACGACTGAACGGAGGTATTTATGATTTTAGATAATTTTAACTTGCACGGCAAAGTTGCCTTAGTCACCGGCTGCAATACCGGTTTGGGCCAAGCGATGGCAGTCGCGCTCGCCGAGGCGGGCTGCGATATCGTTGGGCTCAACTTCAGTGAACCCACCGAAACCCGTGAGCAAATTCAGGCACTGGGCCGCGGCTTTGAAAATGTGCACGCGGACCTGCGCAAAACCGACGCCATTGCCACTGCCGTTGAGACAGCCGTATCAGCATTCGGCAAGCTCGATATTTTGGTCAATAACGCCGGCACCATTCGTCGCTCTGACGCCATTGAGTTTAGCGAGCAAGACTGGGATGACGTTTTAAACGTTAATCTGCGCACGGTATTTTTCTTAAGTCAGGCCGCCGCCCAACAATTTCAAAAGCAGAACAGCGGCGGGAAGATTATCAATATTGCCTCCATGCTGTCGTTCCAGGGGGGCATACGAGTGCCAGCCTACACGGCTTCAAAAAGTGCGATTATGGGGCTGACAAAAGCGCTGGCCAACGAGTGGGCCAAGGCGGGTGTGAATGTAAACGCAATTGCACCTGGCTACATGGCGACATCCAACACCAAGGCACTTCGAGAAGACAAACAGCGCAGTACGGAAATTTTGGGGCGCATCCCCGCCGAGCGCTGGGGACTACCGGAAGATCTAAAAGGGCCTGTGGTCTTTCTAGCCTCCGAGGCGTCAGATTATGTTCACGGTTACACCATCGCTGTCGATGGCGGCTGGCTGGCTCGCTAAATCTGCGAGCGCCCCGTTACGGGGTCGCCCACAAACGGGCGGCCCCTCTTACCCCAGATGAGTCCCCCCAACGCGGCGGCAACACACTACCTCGCCATGTGTCATTAAACACATACTGCTCAATGACCGACGGCAGCTCTTTATAAAGCATCGGAATATTCGAAAGACCGCCACCAATGACCACCACGTCAGGGTCGACCACATTGCACAAAGAAGCAATGGCACGCCCGACGCGATTAATAAGAGCGGATATTTCGTAGATAGCGGCGGTATCACCCTCTTGCGCCAACTGCGCAATCGTTTTTGCCGACTCCTGCTTACCCGTGCGAGCATTAAAACACCGAGTAAGCGCGGTTCCGGAAATCCACTGTTCCAAACACCCCTTTCTGCCACAATAGCAGGCGGGGCCATTGTTTTCGGTTAAGTCTGCCCAAGGCAACGGATTATGCCCCCACTCAGCCGCAATACCATTAGCACCTTCTATTAACTGACCACCGATAACCAGCCCTCCGCCGCAACCGGTACCCAATATCAACCCACACACAATCTGCTTTCCACCTGCCGCACCATCATAAGCTTCCGATAGCGCGAAGCAGTTGGCGTCGTTGGCGATTCGTATAGGGCGCTGCAAAGCGGCTTCGAGATCCCGGGTGAGTGGGCTGCCATTAAGGTACTGGCGATTTGAATTGCGCAATTTGCCGGTCACTCGACAGACCGAGCCCGGGGTGCCAATACCCACACTGGCGCGCTGGCGAAGCTTTAAGGTTTGCTCGGTTTCCGTCACCAGTCGGGAAATTGTGGCAATCGCCTCCTCGTAGGTATCCGGGGTGGGCGCCCTCAGGCGGGAGCAAAACTCCCCCGAATCATCAATAGCGGCCACCTCAATTTTTGTACCGCCAAAATCTACCCCTATGCGAATCACTGCTTTGCTCCACTGCTAAATAACCTCAAAGGCTTAAGCCTTCGCTCAAGTTAAATGGTATCGATACCAAATATAACTTGCAAGCGTTATTTATTCAGCTCAACGAGTCAGTCATGGAGAGTTGCGATGTTATTTTGCAACCGGGCCGGTAGAGCCTCGCGCTATCAGTTTGTACGGGGCCACATAGTGCTTAACCACACCATCATACTTTGAGGCGCCGGGGCCAGCGGCAAGAATGTCCGCAAGCATGGTCACGGCGGTTTCAGCCATTTCCGCAATAGGCTGATGAATGGTGGTTAACTGAGGCCAGACAGCCGACGCCAGGGCGGTATCATCGAAGCCAGCGATACTGACATCTTCTGGTACCTTCAACCCTAAACCATGAGCGACTGCAATTAACCCAGTAGCCATTTCGTCATTACAGGCAAAAATTGCCGTCGGCCGTATTGAGACGGGGAGCTGTAAAAGACTCTTCCCCACTTCAAGCCCACAGCGGTAACTAAAATCACCTTCCGGCATCCACTGATCAGGCACCTCGATAACCGCTTCGGCCATAGCGGCCAGATAACTATGTAACCGGTTTTCGGCGGGCGAGTGAGCAGGGTCGCCTTTGACGAAAGCGATTTTCTTATGCCCTAGACTGATCAGGTGATGCGTCATGGCACGAGCACCAGAGAAATCGTCGATCAACACAGCCGGCGAATGCAGGCGAGGACTGCCCGAAGCAAAACTAAGTGGCAGTACATCTTTTTGAGCCGCCAACTGTTGCGCCTCCAGCGAATCGCAGATCGGAGGCGGGAGGATGACCCCCTCTACCCCCAGTTCAATCAGCTTTTTTAGTGCATCAATCGGTTCAGAGTGAGCCAAAAGCGGCTCAATCAACAGTTGGCAGCCCCGCTGACCACTGGCCGCGAAAGCCCCCATTAAAAATTCCCCGAGATTAGAGGACTTGGGGTTGCTAAAAATGATGCCAATTCGCTGCTGTCCACTACGAGCAGCCCGAGCCGCTAAGTTAGGGACATAATTTAACTCCCGTATAACTTTTTCTACCCGCTCGCGCATTTCTGGGCTCACCGAGGTAGAGCCATTCACCACTCGCGACACCGTCATCGAGCCCACACCGGCTTTGGCGGCGACATCGTGCAGAGTCACCGACTGTTTGCGTGAGGGCTTGGATGATTTAGTTTTTTTGTCTTTAGGCGGGTTAATAGGCTTCTTCTTTGAAGGCATAGGTTAGCGTCCTCGTGAGTCCCGGCTGGTAGCGCCGGCTGCTATTTTCAAGCCGATGGGTGGCCTGTGCAAGGCATTTTGTTAGCTCCACCACCATCTCCTTCGAACTTTCACTCGGGCCTTTATATTTTTTTATTATATAAATAACTAACAGCCGAACATAAAATAATAAAGAGCAGCTCCGAAACAAACGAAATCATCCACTTAAGTTACTGGTTTTACAGGAACTTTCGCAGTTATCGTTAACGACCCCCTCTAACGAACGGTGCGTGAAAATAGAATACTCCCGATCAAAGGGGGTCAATCATAACTTTAAAAAGGTTGTGATAATCGGTTGGTATCGATACCATTCAATAGCTGGCTGATTCCGTATTAGCTGTAGTCCGGCCGAGGACGGAAAGGCCCCAATATACAAATAAATAAATCAGATAACGATGGGTAGCAACATGACTATGAGACTGAATCGTCTGTGCGTCGCAATGGCAGCAGCAAC
>NZ_JAUOSC010001199.1:0-261 GCF_030548285.1 Gilvimarinus sp. 1_MG-2023 | reverse complement strand
ACCCAACAGTACAGCGCCTGTCAACACCATCAGAATCAAGCCGGTTATCCAGCTCGGCAGAGCAAAGTTGCTCTCCAGTACCGCTGCGACCGAGTTGGACTGCACCGTATTACCAATACCAAAACCGGCGGCCATACCAAAAACCGCAAAAGCGGTGCCCATCCAGGCCCATTTGGCACCCAGTCCGTTCTTGATGTAATACATGGGGCCACCAACATGATTGCCCTGTTCATCCACTTCGCGATACTTCACTGCCAGTAC
>NZ_JAUOSC010001198.1:0-261 GCF_030548285.1 Gilvimarinus sp. 1_MG-2023 | reverse complement strand
GCCTGACCTACAAATGTCCAACTTGCACCACCCGGCTGGTAGCCGTAGGAGCCTCCCCCTAGGGTTCCATAGCTCTCAAAGCTGGGGTTGGCGATGGCCAGGGAAATCGGGACAGACAACTTTAAAGTGCCTCCGCTAATGATGGTAGGCCCGGTGTAGTCCTGGGGGGAATTCAGCGTCAAAACGCCGCTGCCGCTCTTTTCAAACACGCCAGTCCCAGAAACCACCCCACCGTAGCTTTGATTTGAACCACTGTAAATA
>NZ_JAUOSC010001197.1:0-261 GCF_030548285.1 Gilvimarinus sp. 1_MG-2023 | reverse complement strand
AGGTAATGTCAGCGATAACGAGTCGGTCAGTACCGTCACCGTGTTGCTGAATGGCGATCATGTGGTTGCGACATTGGATAACGACAGCTTCAGCGTCGATCTAACGCTGACCGACGGTGACAACGAGCTGGAAATCACCGTTACCGATGCCGCCGGTAATACCACCAGCGACACCCGCACGCTGATTCTCGATACACAAGCGCCAGAATTGTCCTTTGTGTTTCCATCCAATGGCCATGCGACCCAGGCGCTGACGACGAC
>NZ_JAUOSC010001196.1:0-261 GCF_030548285.1 Gilvimarinus sp. 1_MG-2023 | reverse complement strand
GGCTGGGCGCGCATCGTCAACGGGTAAAGTACTTATCCAAACCCACCAACCAGATCACCCGTTAATGCGTGTGCTTATTGCGGAAGGCTACAATAGCTTTGCAGTGCAACTGCTAGCAGAACGCAAACATTCCGGCCTGCCACCTTACGGATACTCTGCTTTAATTCGCAGCGAGTCCAAGCGGCCCGAAAACGCGCTTGCCATATTACAACTTATACATGGCGCGATTAAAAACACTGGCAGCAAGCACAACATCACCAC
>NZ_JAUOSC010001195.1:0-261 GCF_030548285.1 Gilvimarinus sp. 1_MG-2023 | reverse complement strand
CGCCAGTACCGCGACCGATTGTATCTGGTTATCGGTAATCACCACGCCGATGGTGATTGGCTTCTCTTTGCCAATCTCTTGCAGAATCCAGGCGCTGGTGGTGTCGGCTTGCCAGTATCGTACCCGCAAACCAACGTAAGAATGGCCGAGCAAGGCGGTGGCGGCTTCTTTATGTTCCGGTTTGAGCCACAGGGTTTTGGCCGCTGCTGGCTGCTCGCCAAACGCCTGTGACAGGAACGCTTCCTGACTGAGGTAGTTGTC
>NZ_JAUOSC010001194.1:0-261 GCF_030548285.1 Gilvimarinus sp. 1_MG-2023 | reverse complement strand
GACTATCAGAGCTATTTAAAAATCTGATAATTCAATACGACATTCGGTGTATATTCCCTACCTGTTGCTACCACCTGTATCGCAAGACTGCTTCAACACCCTCCGGGCAACAGAGGGGTGATCATTCAGAACGAGGAAATATAACACCATGAAAGAGGTTACCCGTGGTCGGTTGACCACTCGCACCATCGCCATGCCGAGCGATACCAACCCCGCTGGCGACATTTTCGGAGGCTGGGTACTCTCCCAAATGGACATCGC
>NZ_JAUOSC010001193.1:0-261 GCF_030548285.1 Gilvimarinus sp. 1_MG-2023 | reverse complement strand
ATTGAATTGTGCAGATTCTCCTTTGTTACTTTTTCATGATGGGGCACACAAATTAGAGGAATATCAAAATACGGTAAGCATTGTTGGTACCCGTAATATTTCTTCTTACGGAAGAGGTTTCTGTAGCGAACTGATTGATACTTTAAAAAACTACAAACCCCTTATTGTAAGCGGATATGCTTTTGGTGTAGATATCTGTGCTCATTTAGAAGCTTTAAAAAACAACATTCCTACGCTAGCTGTATTGGCTCACGGTTACGG
>NZ_JAUOSC010001192.1:0-261 GCF_030548285.1 Gilvimarinus sp. 1_MG-2023 | reverse complement strand
GCGTGTTGTGGATGGCCTTATAATCACGACCTTGATTGAGGGTGACTTTTACGGCGGTTATTTCAGCTCTTCAACTTATGTCTGGCGGTTGCGTCAGGCTTATATGCAATTCGATAAGGTTACTCTGGGACAAACCTGGAGTGGTGCTTTCTTTGCAACTGCTCCAATGGATGCTGCCCAGGTTAACTTCTGGGGTCCTGGTCTTGGTACGATTGGTGGTAACGGCGGTACCATTCGCCCGAACCTGGTGATGCACTACAC
>NZ_JAUOSC010001191.1:0-261 GCF_030548285.1 Gilvimarinus sp. 1_MG-2023 | reverse complement strand
GACCAGACCCGCCGCCAGATTCCCTACCCAGTTATCAAAGATATCGGCCAGATTGGCGTCGGATGCCGAATAAGACGCCGACAGCGTCAGCCTTGGATAGCGGTTGGCAATGGCTGCCGCCAGCGCGGCATTCGCCGATTGCAAGGCAAACCAGGATTGCTGCACATCTGGCCGTTGTTGCAAGGCTGACAGAGAAACACGGGGGGATGAAGACGGCAGTCGTGGCAACGGCCGTGGTGGCATGGCGGCCAATTCAGGAAC
>NZ_JAUOSC010001190.1:0-261 GCF_030548285.1 Gilvimarinus sp. 1_MG-2023 | reverse complement strand
ATTCTGACGAGCTGGCGCAAGACCCGGGTCTGGAGGGTGGCATCAGCTCTGAACGCTACTTCAACAGCCAGGCGATTGTCTGGGACAAGTTTTATGGCAATGGCCTGCAACACCAGAGCGGCCTTTCCCAACTGGAGGAGAAATTCCAGCTCACTATCGGCCAGGGAAATTTTGTTGACGTCAAAACCAATGACTACATACTGCGCAGCCAGTTTTCCCAACCGCTAGGCATAAATCACTATTTACACTGGGGAGCTGAGC
>NZ_JAUOSC010000119.1:0-475 GCF_030548285.1 Gilvimarinus sp. 1_MG-2023 | reverse complement strand
ATTCAGCGCTGGGCCTCTCCAAAATGAGTACCGATATCTGCAAGGCTATCTTCCGCAAACTGGCCACCCAGGGCGAGGTTTTCACCAACGAAACCTTCCGCACCATCAAGGCAACCTATTTCCGGGTCGCACTGGATTTTGTTGAAACCTACTACAACGATGCTCTGATGAACGGTTTGACACTGGACCGCCACCAGGAAGAGGCCGCGGTCGAACTGTTTGCAGAGAATATTATGTCTGCCGGTGATTATTTCCTCGAAAACCCAATGGAAACTCCGTTTATCCCAAGCTGGAATCGCGTTATTTCCGCCATCCCGGATATTCTCGATCGTCTTTACGAAGCCGTTGAGGAAGATAATATCCAGTCCTGACAACACGACGTCGCTGGTGAGTCAACCACTCACCAGCGACGCTTGCTTCAACTGGTGAGCCACACGGTCTGATACGGCTTCAGAGTCAGAGTGTCTCCTAGTGG
>NZ_JAUOSC010001189.1:0-261 GCF_030548285.1 Gilvimarinus sp. 1_MG-2023 | reverse complement strand
CGGTCACGCAGCTTGGCCACTTCGGTATTTTCATACTCCATGTGCTCCATCGCCAGGTCACAGGCTTTGCCCAGCCCAACGATTCCCACTGTGTTTTCGGTGCCGGCACGACGACCACGCTCCTGATGGCCACCCCGCAGCAGTGGACGAAAACGTACACCACGGCGCAGATACAACACGCCTACGCCTTTGGGCGCGTGCAACTTGTGCCCGGACAACGACAGCATATGGATGCAGGTATCCTGCAGGTTCATGGGGATC
>NZ_JAUOSC010001188.1:0-261 GCF_030548285.1 Gilvimarinus sp. 1_MG-2023 | reverse complement strand
CCTCCTGACCGATCAAAGAAGATCACGGCACACAACATCGACACACATATTCCCTATAGCAAAGGCGCTCCCAGGTTGACTGGTGAGCGCCTTTTTTTATGCGAAAAAAATGATATGAACAGCAACAGTCTCGTTATTATTGGTAACGGCATGGCCGCCAACCGGGTTCTGGAAGAACTGGGCACCGACCACCCGTTCGATACCATCCACGTACTCAGTGATGAACATCTATGCCATTACAATCGCATCATGCTGTCACCC
>NZ_JAUOSC010001187.1:0-261 GCF_030548285.1 Gilvimarinus sp. 1_MG-2023 | reverse complement strand
CATTAAAACCGAATTGCAGTACCGACATGCCGGGCAAACCAAAGGCCTCTTTCAGCGCCACCACTTCCGGGGTAATGATTCCGAGATCTTCGGCGATCACTGGCAGTGGGTCATGGGTGGCTTGTAATGCCGAGAGCAGAGCGTGTCCGGGGGCTTTAACCCAGTTGCCTGTCATGGCGGTTGGCTCGCTGACGGCAATTTCCCAGCTGGCTTCCAGACCGCGGAAATGATCAATACGCACCAGGTCAAACAGCTCCAGAC
>NZ_JAUOSC010001186.1:0-261 GCF_030548285.1 Gilvimarinus sp. 1_MG-2023 | reverse complement strand
GGGCAAAGACCAAGTGCAAGTTCTGGAAATCGACGGCCTGCCAGTGCTGATCAGCCCGGATCACCTGAACCTGAATTTTCAGACTCTGGCAGAACTGGACGAATTCCGTGAAACCCCGCGCCAGCTGTGCGGCTCTGTTCAGTTGCACACTGCCCAGGCATTCATCGATTACGTCAACGATTTTTCTGACGAGCACACCGCCATTTTCGTTGACGAAGAAAACGCCCACTTCGTCGCCGTGATCGACTACCACCGCAGCAT
>NZ_JAUOSC010001185.1:0-261 GCF_030548285.1 Gilvimarinus sp. 1_MG-2023 | reverse complement strand
CTCACGTACTGACCGGGCTGGCCGAAGAGGATCTGCTAAAAACCTATTCTGCCGAACGACGTGAGTACGGTCAGGCGCTGATCGATTTCGACCGCGAGTTCTCACGCATGTTCAGTGCCAGACCGAAGTCGGCCGAGTACCCGGAGGGGGTCGATCCCGCCGGATTCCAGCGCTATTTCCAGCTCTTTGGCCAATACACGGCCGGGGTTTCCATTCAGTACAAGCCATCCGTCCTGGTGTCTGACGACCGCTATCAGTACC
>NZ_JAUOSC010001184.1:0-262 GCF_030548285.1 Gilvimarinus sp. 1_MG-2023 | reverse complement strand
GCCATAAAGACGGCGGCGTTACGGGCTGCCAGTCGCCGCGGTTCGAGCATGATGATCTGTTGCCCGGCCAGCCAGGGCGCATCCATTAGCGCCAGCGGCACACGAGTGGTTTTACCCGCACCGGGTTCGGCAGTCAGTAGCAGGGCGGGGTGGTCGGCCAGTTGTGCAGAGATATTGGCGAGCTGGGTATCAACAGGAAAGGCAGGACGGCAAGGATTCATTGGTATAATTACGAGTCTATAGCTAGCATTCAAGTATATAC
>NZ_JAUOSC010001183.1:0-262 GCF_030548285.1 Gilvimarinus sp. 1_MG-2023 | reverse complement strand
CTGTTTACCCTGTGTCAACCAATGGGCAATGGAAGTATTTTGTCAGTTTAGGTCGGTTTTTGTTGGAAATTAACTACGTTAATTGTGCAACTTGTCATTATGTGAATCGAGGTAAGAGTGTTGTGATGGTGATTTCAAAAGCCACGACCTGGTCGCGAGGGACAGGCAGGTTCGGGTATTGAGGACGATGACAACAAGATAACGACAAACAGGGGCTATGCTATGGAATATGCCTTTGCTGAGTCGCCATTGTTGGTTGTAC
>NZ_JAUOSC010001182.1:0-262 GCF_030548285.1 Gilvimarinus sp. 1_MG-2023 | reverse complement strand
CAGTACGCCTGGTCCGGCTTCCTTGGCAAAATGAACATTGCCGTCATCGAAGTCACTGGTGTACTTGAAGATGGTCGCCTGATCCCTTCCTCTGCGGTTGGTAACAACAAGACCTGGATCGAACAAGCTGACCACATCATTCTGGAAGTCAACAGCGCTCAAAGTGCTGGTCTGGAAGGCATGCACGATATCTACTACGGTACTGCCTTGCCGCCGAACCGCAAACCTATCCAGATCAGCAAGCCTACCGACCGTATTGGCA
>NZ_JAUOSC010001181.1:0-262 GCF_030548285.1 Gilvimarinus sp. 1_MG-2023 | reverse complement strand
AGTCAGCCCCGCTTCCCGGAAGGCTGCGTCTACCACCCGGTAGGTAATGGTATCTGGCTCTGGCAAAATAACGGCATTCTCCGCCAGGCTGGCCAGAGTGACCTGTTGCTGTGCGAGCGGGTGGCTGGGGGCACAGACGCAGACCATATCATCCTGCCACAGCGGGATGGCGGTTATTTTATCCGGCTGACGTTTATCCAATGTTGTCAGAGCCAATTCTACCTGACGTTGCTCTACCGCCTGATAGGCATCTTCTGAACCG
>NZ_JAUOSC010001180.1:0-262 GCF_030548285.1 Gilvimarinus sp. 1_MG-2023 | reverse complement strand
CCCCAATAGTTTATCGAGCAACCAAAAACAGCGAACAGGATAACAAGCCGGATAACAAACGAATGACAGGCGGGTTATGGGTCATGCGGGGAAAAGAGACAGGCTGGTCAGCCAATACGAGCAGACTGCCCGTCGCAGATACCAGTCACCCCAGTATCAACGACGGGCCGGAGACCCGCATACAGAATGGATATAACCAATGCTTAATGAGTGACTTCTGAAGCACTCATCGAGGACGTCTTTTCTTAACTCTGTTTGGAAA
>NZ_JAUOSC010000118.1:0-476 GCF_030548285.1 Gilvimarinus sp. 1_MG-2023 | reverse complement strand
AGCAAATACCGGCTTCCATTGCCGCAATCACCCGATGGGCACGAGAGAAATCACGGGTAAAGACCCCGGCAGCCAGACCGAAGTCCGTTGCGTTGGCACGGCGGATCACCTCCGCTTCATCGCTGAAACGCAGCACCGACATCACCGGGCCAAAGATCTCATCTTTCACGTTAGGCATATCGTCGTGGCAATCGGCAAAGACGGTCGGCTGCACAAAAGCCCCTTTGGCACAGTCGCCGGTCATGGCCCGTTCACCACCAATCACCAGACGGGCACCCGCCTCTTTGGCGGCGTCGATATATCCCAGTACCTTGTGCATATGGTCGATACTGATCAGCGCCCCGACCTGGGTAGCTGGATCGCTGGGGTCGCCCATGGTCAGCCTGGCGGTGCGTTCTTGCAGCTGGCTGAGGAAAGCGTCGTAAATGGCATCGTGCACAAACACCCGGGTGCCGTTGGTGCAGACTTCGCCCTGG
>NZ_JAUOSC010001179.1:0-262 GCF_030548285.1 Gilvimarinus sp. 1_MG-2023 | reverse complement strand
GATCTCGCTCACGCTGTCCCCCTGACACTGGCAGCCGGTTTGATACATATGTATATGGGGCATGTTGACTTTATGCTGTTGGGCGCTCTGCTGATTGGCTCCATCCCGGCGATTCAGGTATCCAGCCGTCTGGCCCGACATATCCCGGAAAATGTTTTGCGCAGCTTGTTGGCCAGCCTGCTGTTTGGACTGGGCCTTAAATACGCGCTGTTCTGAACCATCAGCCTTGCCAGGCCTGGGCCAAACCCTGTACCTGCACATC
>NZ_JAUOSC010001178.1:0-262 GCF_030548285.1 Gilvimarinus sp. 1_MG-2023 | reverse complement strand
CCGCCATTCTTCGATAAAGCCAGGTTCCACATGGAACACTCCCCAATCAAGAAACTGGCGGCGGTCTTCTGGAGATCCAACCAGTAACCGGAAGGTATTGGGCTCAATCACTTGAACCGGCAAGCAACTGGCGACCTGTGCCTGGGATGTCAGTACCGATCCATCGAGGCGAAACAGTACGTCACCATTACGTAAACGGAGGCTGTACAGGTTCTGTGTTTTTTCTTCATCAGGCTCGCCCATCTCGCATTCCAGCTCAAGC
>NZ_JAUOSC010001177.1:0-262 GCF_030548285.1 Gilvimarinus sp. 1_MG-2023 | reverse complement strand
CCGCCATCCCGGCTGAGTGTCTGCTGCAGTATCAAATACGATGTGGTGGTGCCGGCCGGGCTGGATGAGCAGGCCGCGGCCTTGAAGCAGGGCTGGGGCAAGCAACGACCGGTGGTGTTGCTGGCGTCCAGCCACGATGGTGAAGAAAGCCTGATGTTGGCTGCCATGACATCCTGGTTGCAGCGCTGGCCAGAACTGTTGTTGGTGCTGGTGCCGCGTCATCCGGAGCGCTTTGGGCTGGTGGCGCAAGCGTGTCTGGAGC
>NZ_JAUOSC010001176.1:0-262 GCF_030548285.1 Gilvimarinus sp. 1_MG-2023 | reverse complement strand
GTTGCGCAGTGGCTATTGTCATTATTTTTCCAGAACGTCTGACAGTTAATTACCCGCCAAAGAGACAGACTGTGGCAACAGCGGCGGCCACCACTGTCCTCACCACTGTCCTGCACGGGTACGATTGTCCAATATAGAATATTGTCGACTCCATCACAAAGATACTTCTGGATAGGTATGTTAGCGCCAGCAAGTGTCAACCAATATTGAGCGACTGCGTTGACAACAGAAATACCCTGATAAGGAGTCTGTTGTATGAAAG
>NZ_JAUOSC010001175.1:0-262 GCF_030548285.1 Gilvimarinus sp. 1_MG-2023 | reverse complement strand
GTGGTGATGACGAGCTGGCACAACAGAGCCTGGAAGCGTTCTACCAGCAATGGCAAAACGATGCGCTGGTGGTGAACCAGTGGTTATCGGTACAAGCCGGTTCTGCCGATCTTGGTACACTCAATCGTATCCAGCAGTTGCTGGAGCACGAAGCCTTTGACTGGCGTAACCCGAACAAGATTCTCTCTGTGATTGGTGCTTTTGCCAATCAGGCGCTGTGTCACTTCCATGCTCAGGATGGCAGTGGTTATCGCTTGCTGGC
>NZ_JAUOSC010001174.1:0-262 GCF_030548285.1 Gilvimarinus sp. 1_MG-2023 | reverse complement strand
TGCGCAGATTTCGTCAGCAGAGAAGAAATAAGCAATTTCACGAGCAGCAGATTCTGCAGAATCAGAACCGTGTACTGCGTTGGCATCAATGCTTTCAGCGAAATCAGCGCGGATAGTACCGGCTTCAGCTTCTTTAGGGTTGGTTGCACCCATCAGTTCGCGGTTCAGCAGGATAGCGTTTTCACCTTCCAGAACCTGTACAACGACAGGACCAGAAGTCATGAAACCAACCAGATCCTTGTAGAAAGGACGTTCTTTGTGC
>NZ_JAUOSC010001173.1:0-262 GCF_030548285.1 Gilvimarinus sp. 1_MG-2023 | reverse complement strand
CCAGAATCATCAATGTCATCTGGGTAGTTTCCTGACGCGTTGGCCATACCACCTTGCGGCGCTCGACATTGGCCTCTTTCAGAAGTTGCATAAATGCCTTGCCTTGCGTTGTTGCCAGTGCAGCACCTGCACCTATCAACATCAAGGCAACGACAGCGAGAATCCGATACAGAAAAGGCGCATCGGCATACATATAATTGCCAACCACAGCCGCTGCCAGAAAAGCAACAGCCAACAACCACTTGACAACATCCATCGGCGA
>NZ_JAUOSC010001172.1:0-262 GCF_030548285.1 Gilvimarinus sp. 1_MG-2023 | reverse complement strand
GATGAGCAGGGAATAACTGGCCAGCTCGACCGAGCCAGGCATGACCAGTTGCAGTTCTCCGCCACTGATGTCGAACACCAGACGTCCCAGAACGCTGGAAACGACCACAAACAACATGCATACCAGGGCCACGAAGGCCACTTTGTCGAAAAATCGAATGATTGTTTCCACCTTGATTCTCCCTGCTCAGATCACTCAGTTCAGTTCGGCTTCGCAGGCGCTGACATAACCTTTGACGCTGTTATACGTTGTTGTACCGGGC
>NZ_JAUOSC010001171.1:0-262 GCF_030548285.1 Gilvimarinus sp. 1_MG-2023 | reverse complement strand
TGGCTGGGCAGTGTCCTGAGGACATCTATTTAATCCGGAGCTCACTCTGGGCCACCGGATGGTTTCGAATCACGAAGCCGACTTGCACCATACTCATCCCTCTTACCCCACAAAGGCGCCAACCTGAACCGTAACACCCTGTGGCACCCCAGGCTGCAGGCCGATATTCTGCTCCCGGGGCTTGTCCGTCGTTTGGTTGCGCATAAACAATCGCAAAAAAATCTCTTTATTTGTAAGCAATCGCGCCGAGCAGCGACCACAC
>NZ_JAUOSC010001170.1:0-262 GCF_030548285.1 Gilvimarinus sp. 1_MG-2023 | reverse complement strand
GACCAGGAGGCAATTGTGCCGTTTTTAGTATTGTTTATCGTAGTACCACTGTTGGAACTGGCCGTTTTAATCAAGGTGGGTGGTTATATCGGTGTTATCTGGACGCTGGTGATCATCTTTTTGACCGCCATTATTGGTGTCAACATCCTTAAAAAACAGGGCATGGATGTACTGATGCGTGCCAGCCAGAAAATGCAGGAAGGTACCTTGCCAGCGCGTGAGCTGGCAGAAGGATTTTTGCTGGCCCTGGCCGGTGCCTTAT
>NZ_JAUOSC010000117.1:0-476 GCF_030548285.1 Gilvimarinus sp. 1_MG-2023 | reverse complement strand
GAATGGCATTATCAGTAGCAGGCGCTGGTGGTCACTGACGGCGGTACTGCCAGGCAACACCGCCAGTGGCAGTTGGGCCTGGGTTGTCAGGGTGCTGAATTCGACCCCGAGTCGTTGCTGTTCGGTGCTATCGAGAGGTAATGCCTCGGCCCGATACGTTAGCAGCGGCAGGGCGAGGATACTGGTCAGGGTAACGATCAGTGTGGCGGATGCCAGATTAACCTGCTGTTGTGGTGTGTTGCCCACTCGGCAGTGTGCGGATTGATCTTGGCTCGAATGGCCAGACAACATATTCAAAAACGTCATTGTGGTATCACCCCCTGAAGTTGGTTCCAGTCACTGATGGCTTGTTGGTAAGTAAGGCGGGCTTCGTCAGCCTGTTGCTGCAGTTGCCAGATACTGTTTTGCACCTGTAGCCAGGCCAGCCCTGACAGTTGCCCTTGCTGCCAGGCCCGGTACTGGGCGTTGTACTGCTG
>NZ_JAUOSC010001169.1:0-262 GCF_030548285.1 Gilvimarinus sp. 1_MG-2023 | reverse complement strand
CTGCAGGCGTTTGGTGTCAACGTGCCGCTGATGATTACCCTGACCTTTGGCTTTGGTGTTGGCCTGGCTGGCCTGGCCGGAGTGCTGGCGGCCCCCGTGTATTCGGTCAGCCCGGATATGGGTGCCAATATCCTGATTGTGGTGTTCGCCATTGTGGTGATTGGCGGCATGGGATCGATCGGTGGTGCCATTCTGACCGGCTTGATGATGGGCATTATCGAAGGACTGACCAAATACTTTTACCCCGAGGCATCCACCACAG
>NZ_JAUOSC010001168.1:0-262 GCF_030548285.1 Gilvimarinus sp. 1_MG-2023 | reverse complement strand
GCTTGTCCGTTACCTTTTTTATCTATGTATTTGTGAACATCGGTATGGTTAGCGGAATTTTACCCGTGGTAGGTGTTCCACTACCACTGGTCAGCTATGGTGGAACGTCAGTCGTCAGCCTGATGACAGCCTTTGGCCTGATCATGTCCATGGCAATACATCAAAAACGTTAATCAAAATACTTAACAGGGAATCAGTATGACCAGACTTACACGTCAACTGGCAAAGACTTGCCTGGTTATCAGTCTTAGTGGCTCAGCGC
>NZ_JAUOSC010001167.1:0-262 GCF_030548285.1 Gilvimarinus sp. 1_MG-2023 | reverse complement strand
GTAATGGGGAAATCTTTTGATTCTTTAAATTTTATATAAAAAATTTCATTCTTAATATTCTAAAAAGACACACGCCTTATCTGTTTCTTTTTAGAATATTTAAACAACTTTCCCTCTTTGATTTTTTCTTACTTTTCTTTCAGAAATTTTATCTTTAAATTTTGTAATAAGTTTAGTATCTTAAACTTATCATGAAAAAGAAAATTATTTTACAATCTGCCACACACAAAAAACAAGCAATTGTTTTGATTCAGTTTGTATA
>NZ_JAUOSC010001166.1:0-262 GCF_030548285.1 Gilvimarinus sp. 1_MG-2023 | reverse complement strand
CTGATATTTTGCTCCGCAAGGGGCCGCTGCAGCCGAGACATCACAGCACCATGTATTCTTTATCACCCGTTGCCATTGCCCATACGCCATTCCGTGAAAAATTTGCCATCCCGAGGCAGCCCATGCTGGCACCGGCTGCCCGGGGAGAAATCACCCTGCTGCCACCATTTGATGATCCGCTGGCATTCGATGGCCTTGAGCAGGTCAGTCATGTCTGGCTGATCTTCCTGTTCCACCAGGCCATGGCAGCACCGGGCAGTAC
>NZ_JAUOSC010001165.1:0-262 GCF_030548285.1 Gilvimarinus sp. 1_MG-2023 | reverse complement strand
AGCATAACCGGCACACCATCAACAATAGGGAAAGCCAGGCCATCGAAGGTGCATAACAATTCTTGTGCTTCAGCATCGTATTTCAGCTTGCCCTTGCACAGTGGGCATACCAGCATCGCCAGTAGTTGTTTATCCATGGTATTTCTCTCCCCAGGTTGTCAGCAAGGTATCCAGAGCCTGCCGGGTAGAACGGTCAGGCACTGCATCCACCGGTACGTACCAGCAATTTTCAGTTACAAAGGACTGGCATTTTACCCAGTCC
>NZ_JAUOSC010001164.1:0-262 GCF_030548285.1 Gilvimarinus sp. 1_MG-2023 | reverse complement strand
GCTCATGAATATCAATCGGCAGTCGCAGCTTGCGAGAGATATCGCTGGCGGAAAACAACCCACGAATAGTGTGATTGTCTTGATCAATCACCAAACAATGTTGCTGGTGATTGTCTTGCAGGAAATTCACCACATTCCCAATCGTCGACTTATCCAGCTCGGCATAATCCAGCGCCACCAGATCTTTTTTGCGCACCATCAGCTCCGCCACCAGCACTTCTGTCAAGCTGCGCAAGCCGGTATTGGCTGCTTGCAACAGCAC
>NZ_JAUOSC010001163.1:0-263 GCF_030548285.1 Gilvimarinus sp. 1_MG-2023 | reverse complement strand
ATTGTATTCTGGCCCGAAGGCGGCGGCTTCGAGAATAAAACCATCAATGACGTTGTCGTTGAGAATGCTCGACGAGTCGCTATGAAAGATATAACCAACCGGGAAAAAATCGATGTAATAAGCGTTGTCATCCGGTGACGAGCCACGCACTGCGGGGGCGGATTCCCGGCCACCGCTGAAGACAACACCGGGCAGGCTTTCGATGGCTTGCAGTGGATCATTACCCGCACCCGGGACGCGCAACAATTTGCGCGGACTGACCG
>NZ_JAUOSC010001162.1:0-263 GCF_030548285.1 Gilvimarinus sp. 1_MG-2023 | reverse complement strand
CGCCCGGACAGCTTGCTGACCCCCACATTGACTTCATGCCTCAGGGTTTGCCAGGAGAACAGGGTCTGTTCCGCATGTTGGCCAAATCGTTCTCCGGCACGGGTTAACGACAGCTGCATTCGGTCACGATTCAGCAAAGGTACCCCAACTTCCTGTTCCATTCGTGCCAGCCTGCGACTGAGTGTCGATGGACTCATATGCAGCTGTTCTGCAGCCCGTCCCAAATGCAATACCGACGCCAGACAGATAAAAGACTGCAAGTC
>NZ_JAUOSC010001161.1:0-263 GCF_030548285.1 Gilvimarinus sp. 1_MG-2023 | reverse complement strand
ATCAATGCTGCTGGAGTTTTGCAAATTACCATGGTTGCTAGTATATGGGACGATGAGTATGGAATTTCAGTACATCAAAAACACCACACTACTAAAGAAAACATATCTGAAGTTTTAAAAGGTTTTCAAAGAGATAAAAACACAAAAGGAATTGAAATTTTTAACGTTAAAGGTTGGGATTATTCTAACTTGATAGAAACTTATACCAAAGCTTCAGAAATAGCAAGAGAACAGCATGTACCTGTTATGATTCATGTTAGTGA
>NZ_JAUOSC010001160.1:0-263 GCF_030548285.1 Gilvimarinus sp. 1_MG-2023 | reverse complement strand
ATGCTGACCAGGCCGGTGAATCCCATAAATGCCAGTGACATCAAACCGGCGGTGACCATGGCAATGGCCGATCCCTGAAAAGGTTTGGGTACATCCGCGACCGCAATACGTTCACGCATGGCGGCAAACAGCACCATAACCAGAGAGAAGCCAACCGCAGCGCCAAAGCCATAAAGGATGGATTCAACCAGACTGTTATCGCGTTTGATGTTCAGCAAGGCGACGCCCAGAACGGCGCAGTTGGTGGTAATAAGGGGCAGGAA
>NZ_JAUOSC010000116.1:0-477 GCF_030548285.1 Gilvimarinus sp. 1_MG-2023 | reverse complement strand
CATCTGGGCGTCGTCTGGGTTGGTCGGGACGACAACCAACCGATGCCGCTGGCGGGCAGCTCAGCGGCATTACCTATCTGGCAGCAAACCTTTGCTCAGGCTGGTGTTGAGCCACTGTTACCCACTGGTTTGCCATCGGTGGTAGTGGATGCGGATGGACAGATTCTGGAAGACGGTTGTGACGGGCGTTCCATGCCGATGCCGATCAGTGCCATCAAACAGGTACCAAAACCTTGCCAAACGGTGAGTAAACCCACAGAAGGAGAGCGGAAAGGATGGCTGGATTGGTTGTTTTGAATGTAAAGCAGCGCATCGAGTGGCTGGCGGTAGTACTACTGCTCGCAGGCTTGGCTGGTTGTAGCAGTACACAGGTGATGGCACCGGATCCCACCACCGCACCCGCGGCCAATGAGGAGACGGTTTGGCAAGCCGGTGGCCTGGCGACACTGGATCAGGGCCAGCATCATCCGGCAGTGA
>NZ_JAUOSC010001159.1:0-263 GCF_030548285.1 Gilvimarinus sp. 1_MG-2023 | reverse complement strand
GTTTTCCAGTATTCAAAGTTGTTGTCCGGGTTACGCTGGTTGTTGAACTGGAAAATCTCCACACCAACCCGATCGCCGGTCGACAGGTGAGCAATACGGAAGCTGCCCCAGCCTGCACCGAATACGTCGGTGCACATGTCACCGATGGCGCTGTCGTCTTCTTTTATATCGGTGGGTTGCATGATGAGATACCAGCCCATCACCTCGGTGTAAAACTTAACGGCGGCATCCAGATCCGGTACCGAGATCCCAATGTGTGAAAA
>NZ_JAUOSC010001158.1:0-263 GCF_030548285.1 Gilvimarinus sp. 1_MG-2023 | reverse complement strand
ACGATATGCCGCCCGGTACCCGCTTTCAGTTGGTGCCGCCCAATGGAAACAGTATCGATGCCACCCACAACCTGATTCTTGATCCGACCAGTGGAACGGCCACATTCGATCTGAGTTCACGCCCAGCCGGCAACTACACTCTGCAGGCCGTGCTGCCGAGCGGAGCCGTGGTCACGTTGCCGAACCCGATCGCAGTTACCGCCAGCCCGGCGATTCCGCTGGCCCAGGGCATCGATGTCAGCCTCACCCTGCCGGAAGAAGCA
>NZ_JAUOSC010001157.1:0-263 GCF_030548285.1 Gilvimarinus sp. 1_MG-2023 | reverse complement strand
GCGCCGATGTGATGGCCGGGAAACGGGGCATTCTGGTGGTCGCAACCGGGCTTAACAATGTCGACCTCGAGACCGCCCAACAGCTGGGTGTACCAGTATTGAATGTCCAGAATTACGGCACCGCCTCGGTAGCCCAGCACACCATGATGCTGATGCTGTCACTGGCTGGCCAACTGCCACGTTATCAGCAAGATGTCGCTCAGGGTGCCTGGCAACAAAGTCCTTTCTTTTGTTTGATGAACCACCCGACCCGGGAGTTAACC
>NZ_JAUOSC010001156.1:0-263 GCF_030548285.1 Gilvimarinus sp. 1_MG-2023 | reverse complement strand
CAAGGAAAACACCCCTGGACGGCGATCGTCATTGGCAATCTGGCTGCTGGTTATTCTGGTGTTACTGTCACTGGCCGTCTCGGCGGCTGTGGTCTGGTATGGGTTGCAACAGCGCCAACAGCTGGGCCAGCTGCAACAGCAGTTGCAAGGCATGGCACAACAGACGCAGGCTGATCGCCAAACCCTGAATACACTGGGTCAGCGGCAGCAGCAACAGGATAGCGGTGATCGGGCTTTGCAAGACCAGCTGGCCACGGTATCCC
>NZ_JAUOSC010001155.1:0-263 GCF_030548285.1 Gilvimarinus sp. 1_MG-2023 | reverse complement strand
GCCCGATAAACGCACAGATGTACTGTTTGTAGGCTATCAGGCCAAAGGGACACCTGGGCGGGATATCCAGTACTGGGGGCCGAAGGGAGGGTACGTGGATTTGGATGGAGAGCGTGTAACCATTCGAGCCAATATTCAGACCTTGTCAGGGTACAGTGCCCACGCGGATCAGCAAGACTTGATCAACTTTGTCAGGCGGATGCGATATCCGCCGCTGGATATCCGGATTGTGCATGGCGACTCCGTTGCCAAGCAGGCACTGA
>NZ_JAUOSC010001154.1:0-263 GCF_030548285.1 Gilvimarinus sp. 1_MG-2023 | reverse complement strand
AACCCACTGCCGCACCCGGGAATGCGCGCCATCGGCTCCGACCACCAGTGCCGCCAGCAAGGTATCCCCCTGCGCCAGCACTACGGGCGTCAGGCCGTCGGACTGACGGCTGTCGAGATATTGCACCGGCTGCGCGATCTGGGTCACCGCCGGGCACGAGGCCAGCTGCTGCCGCAACCCGGCCAGGGTTTCGCGATTTTCAACGATGTGGCCAAGGCAAGGAACGTGCAAATCGGCAGCATCAAAATTCACTTCACCGGTGC
>NZ_JAUOSC010001153.1:0-263 GCF_030548285.1 Gilvimarinus sp. 1_MG-2023 | reverse complement strand
ATATACAGGCAGTTCAGTGCTTACAAATCGTACAGATCCGGGGTGACAGGTGTTGTGATTTCCGTATTTTCAAGGTTTCTACTCCCTCACCAAAACGCTCTCCTCGAGGCGGAAACCAGCACTGCAATTGTTGTAACCGGTCTTCCAGTCCGTCGTCATCAGCCAGTGCGGTCACAATAGCAGCAGAACGAATCCCGCTGGCAGCAACCGGCTGAATCGTCTCGGTGGTAATACCACCAATACAGGTCAGGGCAACCGCATCA
>NZ_JAUOSC010001152.1:0-263 GCF_030548285.1 Gilvimarinus sp. 1_MG-2023 | reverse complement strand
TCCAGCAACTGGCCAGAGGGTGAGAAACCAGTAAATCAATGGGTCTGATATTGTTGGCCAGAGCAGGGTTTTTTGTGCAAATGGCTCAGTCTTACAAGAGTAAAACTTCAGTATTCAATGAAGGTGTTTTTGAGGGAAAACAGACAGACACAAAAAAACCGGCAAAAGCCGGTCTTTTGTGTGCCCAAAGTAGTCTGGACTACTTTTCTGGCCAATCAAGCTATTGTAACTGCTTGATTTTTAAGTAATAAATGGTGCCCGGA
>NZ_JAUOSC010001151.1:0-263 GCF_030548285.1 Gilvimarinus sp. 1_MG-2023 | reverse complement strand
GTGCCGGAAACTCCGACAATATCGCCGATATCCAGTAACGGCCAGATCTCGCTTTCTTTCTGTTTGGGCTTGGCCAGATAAAACTGGATGGCGCCGCTGCTGTCCTGAATGCCAACAAAAGGGCCGCCACGACGCATCACACGACCAGCCACCACGACCGGGTGCTTCTCTTCCGCCAGCGTTGCCTTGTCCTTGTCGCCGTGTTCCGCCTTCAGGTCACCGGCCAGGTGTTTACGTCTGAAGTCGTTTGGATGGCCATTAGC
>NZ_JAUOSC010001150.1:0-263 GCF_030548285.1 Gilvimarinus sp. 1_MG-2023 | reverse complement strand
CCATCATGGTGTATTCAATGGTCGCCTTGCGTCGATCCGGCAACCTTGCCAGATAACGATTGGTAGCAGCAATCAACTCGGCAATCGGGTATTTGCGGTTGATCGGTACCAGCTGGTTACGCAACTCGTCATTCGGGGCATGCAGTGATACCGCCAGCGAGACGTCAGTGACTTCCCCAAGCTTATCCAGCATCGGCACCACGCCGGAAGTACTCAGCGTTACCCGACGTTTCGACAAACCGTAGGCATTGTCTTCCATCATC
>NZ_JAUOSC010000115.1:0-477 GCF_030548285.1 Gilvimarinus sp. 1_MG-2023 | reverse complement strand
CCATTTGCCAGCGCTTTGGCAGCAAAGGACTGCAGCCAGCGTTCGGCGCGGATGCTGTCGAGAAACAGCCCGCCGAGCATACCCACAATCATGCCGACCACGACGTAAAGGACGGTGAATTTCCAGCCCAGCAGGCTGAGCAGTAACAGAACCGCGACTTCGTTGATCAGCGGGGAGGTAATCAGAAACGACATGGTAATCCCGACCGGAATACCGGCGGAGGTAAAGCCGAGAAACACGGGAATACTGGAACAGGAGCAGAACGGAGTAATCGCTCCAAAGCCGGAACCCAGCAAATAGCCAATGCCGCGATTTTTACCCGCCAGATAATCACGCACTTGCTCGACATTCAGTGAGGCGCGTAACAGGGCGATGATGTAAATCAGCACCAGCAAGAGTGCAAAGATCTTGCTGACGTCTTCGACAAAGAAATGTAACGCATCCCCGAGTTTGGTCTCGGGCAGGAAGCCCAGCAGG
>NZ_JAUOSC010001149.1:0-264 GCF_030548285.1 Gilvimarinus sp. 1_MG-2023 | reverse complement strand
GTTGATGCCAACCACCCGCTGGCAGGCAAGGACCTAGCGTTCAGCGTAACGGTTGAATCCGTGCGTGATGCCAGTGAAGAAGAACTGGAACATGGCCATGTACATGGCGCAGAAGGCCACCAGCACTAAGCTGGTGCATTCTGCAACATAAAAACGGGCTGCCTTGGCAGCCCGATTTGCTTTTCTGCTTTTTTCCTTCCTGGTATTGCTTGTTTCCTTCCTGGTACTGCCTGGCCTAGCGAGTCAATGCAGTCGACATGGAAA
>NZ_JAUOSC010001148.1:0-264 GCF_030548285.1 Gilvimarinus sp. 1_MG-2023 | reverse complement strand
AGCCTGAACAGAACAAGAAACAGCCGGTGAGTTTACCGGCCGGAGAATACATCCATGTGACACGCGCAGCAGGGCAGCACCCTGCATTCAGGCTTACTGACCCAGCAGGGTCAGTGCCTTGACATCCGCAGCCATGGCCCGGCGACGGGATTCATCCATCGGAATCATGCCTTTGTCGGCGAGATAGCCATCTTCACCAATGGCACGCGAGGAGGTGAACTCAGCCAGAAATTCTTCAATCCCCGGAATCACCCCTACGTGGGC
>NZ_JAUOSC010001147.1:0-264 GCF_030548285.1 Gilvimarinus sp. 1_MG-2023 | reverse complement strand
GTACCGCCACGAGAGCACGGGGGTAACTGTGACATCAAAGACTTGACCCGTGGTGCCAAGGTGTATTTCCCGGTCTATGTGGACGGTGCCGGTTTATCGGTTGGCGATCAGCATTTCAGCCAGGGAGATGGTGAAATCACCTTCTGTGGCGCCATTGAAATGGCCGGCTGGATTCATTTGCGCGTCAACCTGATCAAGGATGGCATGGCCAAATACCAGGTCAAAAACCCGATCTTCAAACCCAGCCCTCTGGTTCCCAAATAC
>NZ_JAUOSC010001146.1:0-264 GCF_030548285.1 Gilvimarinus sp. 1_MG-2023 | reverse complement strand
ATCTTGCTCCGACTCATTTGAGCGACCGACAGCTGGCTGCCAGTACGTTTCCGGTGCTCGTTCCTGCGCCGTATCTGCAAAAAATGGAACCTGGCAACCCCCACGATCCCTTGCTGCGCCAGGTACTGCCAGACGCTGAAGAGCTTATCGCCATGCCGGGTTATGTCAGTGATCCACTGGATGAGCAACACGCCAATATCACCCCCGGTATCGTTCACAAATATCAGGGCCGGCTCTTGTTACTGGCGGCGACGGGCTGTGCAG
>NZ_JAUOSC010001145.1:0-264 GCF_030548285.1 Gilvimarinus sp. 1_MG-2023 | reverse complement strand
GGCCAGGGCGATGTCGAGGTCATTGTGCCGTCAACCCTGCGAGTACTGGCAATCAATGGTCAGAATGTCGACTCACCCAACCTCTACACCGGCCAATACCGACTGTTGCTCACCGAAGGCAGCCAGCGCATCGTGGTGCAGTACGAAGAAAACTGGAATACGCCTGACGAATCCGGCTATCTGATTCGCTGGCAACCGGTTGCCATCGACAGTGATTTTCGTGCCAGCCAACGCTATGTTTTGACCCATGCCCCAGTCAGGGAC
>NZ_JAUOSC010001144.1:0-264 GCF_030548285.1 Gilvimarinus sp. 1_MG-2023 | reverse complement strand
CACCTCCACACCTGCAAACATTACCCAGTTTTGATGAGCTCAAAACAATGGCAGAGCACGACCCTGCCGCCCTAGAAACGCTGCGTATAACCATGAGTCAACAGATCATCGATAATGCCAGTGAAGCGATGCAGCCTCGCCTTCAAGCTCAGCTTAGCCACATTAATCACGTCATCGCGACAGGTAAAAACCCTAACCATGTCAATGTGATGCTACGAAAAGAACTTCACAAGCAATTTGTACGCTTCTCGCAAGCCCTAACAG
>NZ_JAUOSC010001143.1:0-264 GCF_030548285.1 Gilvimarinus sp. 1_MG-2023 | reverse complement strand
GAGTTTAAGGAGGGAACTACTGCTTTTTTTGAAAAAAGGAAACCAAACTTTAAATAAATCTTATTTTTGTTTTAAAAACAGATGATGTATATATACAATGTTACTACCAATGTTACCGAAGATGTTGTTAAAGATTGGTTGTTGTGGATGAAAGAAGTTTACATTCCTGAAATGATGGCTACAGGTAAATTTACAGGAGCTAAAATGAGTAGGGTAATGATTCAAGAAGAAATGGGAGGTAAAACATTTTCTGTACAGTATGCC
>NZ_JAUOSC010001142.1:0-264 GCF_030548285.1 Gilvimarinus sp. 1_MG-2023 | reverse complement strand
CACTGATCGCGATTGGCTTCAGTCCATTGGCTTCACAATATTCTACCGACAGCGTCTGCAACTGTTTCAGCCAGGCCGTGCCCGCCATGGAACCAATGCGGTGACCACAGAAATCTTCTGGCACTTCAGGCTGATAGTCACTGCCTTTGATCGACAGAATGGATTCACCACTTTTCAGGTAAGGAATCATGTCGATCACTTTCATACGATCGGCAGTGATGTACATCGACGAGTTGGTGATGTCGAAACGGCCACCCCGCAAAC
>NZ_JAUOSC010001141.1:0-264 GCF_030548285.1 Gilvimarinus sp. 1_MG-2023 | reverse complement strand
CTACCTGGCTGAGAGCATCTTCCTGCAGATGGTGATGGATTCTGATAAAGCTTGGAACAAGGCCGATACCCCTGCCCAGGCGATGCGGGCAGAAACCGAGCTGAGGGAACTCATTAAGGTCGTTGTGGACAAGCATATGGCCCCCAAACTAGCTGGGAATGTGAGGAACGTTAGCCGTCAGCAAATGGCTCAGATTGAGCGCCAGGCCATCATTGATGCATGGAAGGAATGGGAGGCCTATCAATGACACGGTTAGTATTTCAC
>NZ_JAUOSC010001140.1:0-264 GCF_030548285.1 Gilvimarinus sp. 1_MG-2023 | reverse complement strand
CCCTGGCACACTGGCGTACCAACCAGGCCTACGCCATCAAGATGTGTATCGAAGCCGTTAACCGCCTGTGGGCAGTAATGGGCGGTTCCAACTGGTACAACGAACGGGAAGGCCAGCGCTTGTGGCGCGAGTCCAACATGACCGCCGCCCACGCCTACACCGATTACGACGTATGCGCCCAGATTATCGGCCGTGAACTGCTAGGCATGGAGCCAGACCCAGCGCTGCTGTGATTGTTTTGTCTGACGTCGGGCGCATCTGAGG
>NZ_JAUOSC010000114.1:0-478 GCF_030548285.1 Gilvimarinus sp. 1_MG-2023 | reverse complement strand
GTAGTCGGTCAGGTACATGATGTTTTCCGGGTCGGAAATCACCACGGCATCCAGTCGCCGGTACGCAATACGCTGGCGCAGGTCATTCATGCGACGTACGTATTCCTCGTGCGGAAAAGTCATATCATCACGTTGTCTCATTGGGCGGCCTCCAGTGCGTTGTCGGTGGCACGGACCAGCACCGTCAGTCCTGCCTTCAGATCACTTTCAGGGATGGTTAATGGCGGAATCAGTTTCAGAACCCGGCCGCCGGTGCCACAACTGGCAATCAGCAAGCCGTTGTCGAAACATTCCGCCACAATGGCTTTGGCGTGGTCGCTATCGGCCACATCCAGCGCAACGATCAGGCCTTTGCCCCGAATCGCTACCTGTGGATATTTGCGCGCCAGCGGTGCCAGAGCTTCGTGTACGATATCGGTGTAGCGGGCAACCTGATCCATCAGTTCGCTGTCGCGGAAGTAGTTCAGCGCCTCGACAC
>NZ_JAUOSC010001139.1:0-264 GCF_030548285.1 Gilvimarinus sp. 1_MG-2023 | reverse complement strand
GACTTGGATCGTCCATTACAAGGCCAGCCAGACTATATTGCTAACTTACAATTGGGTTACGACCATATTGAAACCGGTCAGGAAGTCACACTGGTATTTAACCGCAAGGGGAAAGAGCTGGTCATTGTAACACCAGATGCAGGCAGTAACGTTACCAATGTGTATAGTGAACCTTATGATGATCTTAAAATTATCTATACCAAACGCTTTGGTGACGATTTGAAAGTGTCATTATCCGGTGAAAATATTCTGGACTCTGAAAAA
>NZ_JAUOSC010001138.1:0-264 GCF_030548285.1 Gilvimarinus sp. 1_MG-2023 | reverse complement strand
CATCAGGACAGGCGGAACTGAGACACAGCAAATCGCGCTGTGCCTGCATCAGGACGTAATCCCCCGGCCGCGACCAGGGTTCCTCGCCATACACCGCACCACAGTCACTGACAGTGGTATTAAAAAAGAAATTGATCGCAGGCCAGCCAGCACGGGGGGCAATCTGCCAGTCGCGCAGCTGGGTATTGAAATTGTCGGTACAGCTGGCATGACCAAAATAACCGGCGTCTTCATAAAAACGTGGCGTACAGGCCAGCATAAAGC
>NZ_JAUOSC010001137.1:0-264 GCF_030548285.1 Gilvimarinus sp. 1_MG-2023 | reverse complement strand
TCACATGGTCATGCTGGGCAACAGTTTGTCATTGCTGGGCGCATTATGGTTGTGGTGGTTCGCCCTGCAACAGTCACTCAGCCTCTGGACGCTGTTTGTACCGATGTCTCTAGTCACACTTGGCCGGGGCCTCAGTCAGCCCAATGCCCAATCCGGGGCCATTGGCTGCACTCTGGCTTTTCCCAATACCGCCGCGGGTACCGCGTCGGGGCTAATGGGATTTATACAACTGCTCACCGGTGCCGTGATGGCCCAGATCACCCC
>NZ_JAUOSC010001136.1:0-264 GCF_030548285.1 Gilvimarinus sp. 1_MG-2023 | reverse complement strand
GTCTCAGACAGCCCGGTGGCGATGGGGTTGTTTGCCGGGGCAGAAACGATGTTGGCGCGTTTGCAGGAACAAGGCATATTGTTGGCCGTTGCGACAGGTAAAAGTCGGCGGGGGCTGGATCGTATTCTGGATGATCTGACGTTGCGGCGCCGGTTTGCTGCCACCCGTTGTGCCGATGACACCTGCTCCAAACCCGATCCGCTGATGCTGCAGGAAATTCTGGCGCAATTGAGAATTCCAGCATCGAGGGCGTTAATGGTAGGG
>NZ_JAUOSC010001135.1:0-264 GCF_030548285.1 Gilvimarinus sp. 1_MG-2023 | reverse complement strand
ACGTATTACTCAGGAAGACTGTGTTAACGGTTTTCTGTTTGATGGATTTCCTCGCACTATTCCTCAAGCGGAAGCCATGCTGGAAGCTGGCGTGGTGATCGATCATGTCGTTGAAATCGATGTTGATGATGAAGAAATCGTCAAACGTCTGAGTGGCCGTCGTGTGCACCCAGGCTCTGGCCGTGTCTACCACGTAATCTACAATGCGCCAAAAGTGGCCGGTAAAGACGATGAAACCGGTGAAGATCTGGTACAACGTGACGA
>NZ_JAUOSC010001134.1:0-264 GCF_030548285.1 Gilvimarinus sp. 1_MG-2023 | reverse complement strand
GAGTCGACCCGCACGCGTGCAGAGTTGAATGGTGTCAGGGTACGGATACCGGGTTTTATTGTGCCGATCAATTTTGATGACCAACAACGGGTGATCGAATTTTTCCTGGTACCGTTTTTTGGTGCCTGTATTCATGTCCCACCCCCACCACCGAACCAGATTGTCCATGTCGAGGTGGAAGACGGATTTGTGCTGGAATCGATTTACGACCCGGTCTGGCTGGAAGGTGTTCTGTTCCTGGAGCAAAACGTCAATGGTCTGGGC
>NZ_JAUOSC010001133.1:0-264 GCF_030548285.1 Gilvimarinus sp. 1_MG-2023 | reverse complement strand
GCTTCACCCAATCCTGAATCGGTGCATCCTTGGCCTGACACATACGCCAGATATCACCAGACTCAACCGCATGTTCCATCAACACAGTACCCGCGGCATCAGTGACGCGTACGGTACCAGCAGCAGGGATTTCAAAGGTTTTATCGTGTGAACCGTATTCTTCTGCTTTCTGGGCCATCAGCCCCACATTCGGTACGGTACCCATGGTGCGCGGATCAAAAGCACCGTTTTCACGACAGAAATCAATCGCTTCCTGATAGACAC
>NZ_JAUOSC010001132.1:0-264 GCF_030548285.1 Gilvimarinus sp. 1_MG-2023 | reverse complement strand
CCCACCGACAGTGTGTGAATTTCACGCTCGGGGTTGATGGCCATGCCGTATTTTTCCGAAACGGTGCGGATTTTTTCGGCCAGTGGCCCCAATTCTCCGGCATCGTCTCCCAGTGCGAGGGCGATGTTTTCCGTGACGGTCAGGGTATCGAACAGGGAAAAATGCTGGAACACCATGCCAATCCCCATTTTACGGGCGTGGGCAGGGTCCTTGACTTCCAATGGCAAGCCATCCCAGAGCAGTTCACCACGATCGGGCTTGACC
>NZ_JAUOSC010001131.1:0-264 GCF_030548285.1 Gilvimarinus sp. 1_MG-2023 | reverse complement strand
CGACAAGGCCCACACCCAGGAAGTCATCATCGCATGAGAAACACCGGCCTGTTCAGCCGCCTGAAATACAATCGCCAGTGGCCCGGAGAACGACACCAGCACCACCATAAATCCCGCAATCAACGCGGACGCAGAGACATCTTTGATCATCGAGCCTGTTCCTGATAAATCATTCAAATTGGGCGACACCCTTCACTTCCAGAAAATACCCGGGCGCACCACATAAAGAGGCCGCACCAATTGCCGTCCAGGCAACCAGGATAC
>NZ_JAUOSC010001130.1:0-265 GCF_030548285.1 Gilvimarinus sp. 1_MG-2023 | reverse complement strand
GCTATAATTTCTTGCTCTGATTATTCTCCATAAGGTGCATTTTTACTGTCTGCTAAATAAACAGTATTTTCATTAGGCAATCGATGGATAATTTCTTTCCAAATGGAAGTACCACCAACTCCTGAATCAAAAACACCAATTGGAGATTCTGGTTTTTGTAACATAGTTTTAAAACAAAACGGTAAATTAAAGATATAAAAAAAGCGTTCTGAAATCAGAACGCTTTTAGAATTTAAACAAGTATAAACGTTTTGACTTTATTTAC
>NZ_JAUOSC010000113.1:0-479 GCF_030548285.1 Gilvimarinus sp. 1_MG-2023 | reverse complement strand
GGTAAGCAGTTGATGCAGATTATGATAGATTATCTGACCAATCGTGGCGTCTTGCAGATGTTTGGGACTGTACTTCCTCATAATCCTGGTATGTTGAACCTGAATCGGCGCCTTGGTTTTACGCTGCACCATAATCACGAGGAAGGTGTTGTTGAAGTGACAAAAAATCTGAACCCGCTCAAGTACGCCTGGCAGCGCAAGCGTATGTATCCAGCCTGAACACTGATAGAGTCAGGCAATAATAATGTTTCACCTGCGATGATGATTGCTGGTGAGTTAATAAAAAGTGAGGTTAATCTTTGATTTCTGTGTTGGTAGTCGATGATCATGAGCTGGTGCGCTCAGGGATCTCAGCATTGCTGGCTGACGCAAACGGAATTGAGGTCGTAGGGCAGGCTGAAAGTGGCGAACAAGCCATCAAATTTGCCAGAGAGCACGAGCCGGACGTTATTCTGATGGATATTCAGATGCCCGGAATA
>NZ_JAUOSC010001129.1:0-265 GCF_030548285.1 Gilvimarinus sp. 1_MG-2023 | reverse complement strand
CGACCAAAGCGGTTATAGGCAAACTGGCTGATGGTATAGCCGTCCGGCATCCGCTTGCGCAGAATACGCGCCAGAGGAATCATCACCATCAATTCCAGGCCGTTGGGAACCACAAACCAGAACAGCCCCGACAGGCCCCACTGGAACGTCATCGCTGAACTCATCATCACGGCCATGGCCCAGGTCCAGACCGAAATCACCGACCCAACGCCAAAGCCCAGGCCAATGCGGCGATTAGAGGAAATAAAATCATGTGTGTTTCTGA
>NZ_JAUOSC010001128.1:0-265 GCF_030548285.1 Gilvimarinus sp. 1_MG-2023 | reverse complement strand
CTGTAAATTGGGTCCCAGATAAACGATTTAATTGTTTACCTGGGATTTATTTATGCCTACTAATAAACATATAGATTAACAATGTCCATTAAAAAAGCTAAGATAAGATAGATGGAGAATGGAATAGGAGGGGTTCGATATGATTACACATTTGCAGGATACCGTTACATTAAATAATGATGTGAAAATGCCAGGGTTTGGACTTGGAGTTTATAAGGTTGAAGATGGAGAAACGGTGGTCAATGCTGTTAAAGCGGCATTAAAG
>NZ_JAUOSC010001127.1:0-265 GCF_030548285.1 Gilvimarinus sp. 1_MG-2023 | reverse complement strand
ATCTACACTCAATGAGGAGTTGATGCGGGTTATATGTTGTTCTTCAAACTGCCTAACAATAGCAGTGATAAAGTCGGTAGTTCCAGAACCAGTTCTAGGTAGTACAAGATCGGGCATGTCAAATTCTTGTCCATTGTACTTGATGCCATGACCGGTACCCTTACCAACAACAATATCAAAATTATCCGGGTGATAAATGGTTGCAGGGATTCCCAAGTCACGAAGACTTTCTACGAGACGACGATTTTCATATTCGCTCTCGTTC
>NZ_JAUOSC010001126.1:0-265 GCF_030548285.1 Gilvimarinus sp. 1_MG-2023 | reverse complement strand
ACGCGGCACTGGTCGCCTCCTGAAACGCCTGTTCGGACAAACCGGATTTGGCCAAGACTTCGATGGTGCGGCTGGAACACCACAACAGCTGGCCGTGCACGTTACAGGCAAAGGTTGGCTGGCCAATTTCATTCAGCGAACCGATTGCCCGGCGCGTCTTGCGGGCATTGCTGATATGAACCTGCACCCGGGCCAGCAATACATCCAGATTCACAGGTTTGGTGACATAATCCACGCCGCCGGATTCCAACCCTCGGACCACATC
>NZ_JAUOSC010001125.1:0-265 GCF_030548285.1 Gilvimarinus sp. 1_MG-2023 | reverse complement strand
ATCCAGACCAGTCTTGAATTTGTTCTGGGCACGCATACGTGCAACAGACTCTTCAGAGATACCTGACCAAGCAGCACCGGCGGCTTCTTTAAGGGCAGCAACAGCTTTGATATCGTTTTGGTAAGCAGACATGGGTTCGTCCTTTGTCATATGCATTTTTGGGTAGTCAGCAGATGGCTCCTGGTCTGTTGCCGGATGCTCATCGCCGCTTGCCAATGAATACTATGGACATCGGAACCATAATTGAAATCAATAGGATGTATTC
>NZ_JAUOSC010001124.1:0-265 GCF_030548285.1 Gilvimarinus sp. 1_MG-2023 | reverse complement strand
GAAACATTTCGATAAAAAGGGCGAAGCAATTGAAATTGTTAAGCTAAACGGATCTGTTGAATTGGCTCCACTAATCGGGCTTGCCGATTTGATTGTTGATATTGTAGAAACTGGAAACACATTAAAAGAAAACGGACTAACCGTTCTTGAGAATATTGAACCTATTAGTACGAGATTAATTGTTAATAAAGCGAGCTTTGCAACAAAATCAACCGAAGTACAGCAATTTATCTCCCAGTTAAAGTCAGCATTGGAGGGGTAGCAA
>NZ_JAUOSC010001123.1:0-265 GCF_030548285.1 Gilvimarinus sp. 1_MG-2023 | reverse complement strand
CCGCCTTTTCCGGAGGTCACCACGATTATTTTTGCCACGGTATTCATCCTGCCAATTTGGTTATTTATCCGAGCCGGTGAGGGTTAAGTGGTCATCAACCAGCCGGACCAGCACGCTGCTGTTTTTTAAGGGGTGATCGTCTTCAAATAATTGGTACTGGCCAGCAATAGCGACCAGCTGGGCATCAAATTGTAAACAGCTGATCATTGCGTCCGGATTACCCTTGACGCCTGCCAGTGCCTTGCCGCGCAACCTGCCCATAATC
>NZ_JAUOSC010001122.1:0-265 GCF_030548285.1 Gilvimarinus sp. 1_MG-2023 | reverse complement strand
GCGCAACATGCTGTCGAGAGCGGTATTAAAGAAGCCGCTGTAACGTGGTTTGGGGATCACCAGATCGCCGGGCAGAGGCTTGAGTTCATCCACCAGATCGTAATCCCAGGTACCCTTGGCCAGCAACGTGCCCATCAGTTCCGGGTTCTTGCGGATCGCTTTCAGGGCGTTGGACTTGTGCCAGTTAGGCGAGCCAGGGCCGCCGGCTTCGGTGTATTCCGCATCCCAGCCGTTCTGGAAGAACACCACTTGCACACCCGCCGCA
>NZ_JAUOSC010001121.1:0-265 GCF_030548285.1 Gilvimarinus sp. 1_MG-2023 | reverse complement strand
GACCAATATTGCCCGAATTAATGCGTTACGTGCATGAAAAAAAACAAGTGGAAATTCAGGCAACGCTGGCAGTGTTGTGGCTGATGCTGTGTTTTTTTCTTGCACCGGGTTTTGTTATTCTACAGCTTTTTGTAGAGCCTTTGTTTGAAATATGGACGGCTGGGGCGATTAAATTTGATCCCGTATTATTTGCTGTTCTTTCATCTTCGATACTTGTGGTGGTTTTAGCGCAGTCTTCTGAAAGTATCCTTCGAGGAAATAATCC
>NZ_JAUOSC010001120.1:0-265 GCF_030548285.1 Gilvimarinus sp. 1_MG-2023 | reverse complement strand
ATGCCGCGTATGCCGATCTGGTGGCCCTGTGTCAGTTTTTGCCTGGCCCGGCCAGCTCTCAGGTTGGTTTTGGGCTGGGGTTGATGCGGGCTGGCTGGGGCGGAGCCTTGGCGGCCTGGCTGGCGTTTACGTTGCCGTCAGCACTGGCGCTGGTGGTGTTGGCCACCATGGCGACTACGGTGGCAGCGTTGGCGCCGCTGTTACAGGGGCTGAAAATTGTGGCGGTGGCCATTGTTGCTCACGCGGTGCTGGGCATGGCGCGTAC
>NZ_JAUOSC010000112.1:0-479 GCF_030548285.1 Gilvimarinus sp. 1_MG-2023 | reverse complement strand
GGTCAACCCTGTTCCGCGCTGGTGACATTACCACCACTTGGCGCAGTGGTACTGACATACCAGGATTACAAGGGTCCTCATCCTTCATGAATATATTGTTTGCCACCTCTGAAATTCATCCGGTGATCAAGACCGGCGGTCTGGCGGATGTATCGGGAGGTTTGCCGAATGCTTACTCCCGTCTCGACAACCAGGTACGTGTTGTACTGCCGGGTTACCTCGCGGTATGGGAAAAGCTGACCCAGGTTCGCAAAATTGCCGCATTCCAGATTCACACCAGTTTTTACAGTCACTCCGTGATCATCAAAGAGGCCTGCTGCAAAGGCATCGATGTTCCGCTATGGATTGTCGATATTCCTGAACTGTTCGACCGTCCAGGGAATCCTTACCTGGCCGATGATGGCCGGGACTGGTGGGACAATGGCGAACGTTTCGGGGTGTTCTCCCGCATTGTTGCCGAGCTGGCCATGGACAAACAC
>NZ_JAUOSC010001119.1:0-265 GCF_030548285.1 Gilvimarinus sp. 1_MG-2023 | reverse complement strand
GCTTTAGCCGATAGCAATCGAGGTTTTTTTGCAGGGGTTGGCGCCTCATCGGAGAATGTCGACGACAGTCCTTCGTTTCACAAAGCCAACCTGTGGACTGCAGAGATATTTGGCGGCTACAAACACAATGCTTGGCTGGGCGGTGAAGTTCGTTACAATGAAGGGCTGGGCAATGAAGAGCTAAGGCTAGAAGCGGATGTACCCAGTACAGTAAAAATGGATATCGATAAATCGATGAGTGTTTACTACCGCGCCGAGGCCGTAA
>NZ_JAUOSC010001118.1:0-265 GCF_030548285.1 Gilvimarinus sp. 1_MG-2023 | reverse complement strand
ATCCTAGTGTGACGGATGAGCCGAAATATCCTAATAAGCTTCATAAGTTGGTGACATGGTTACTTATTCTAATATTAATATTTGGTCTGATTTCTCTTTTGGTGGCTATTATCAGGGAGCATAAGGAATAAATGATGAATTTTCTGTTGGCTTCAATGCTGTTGTTTTTCGGGGTGGTCGTTAATGCTCTTGAAGTATCCCAAGGGGTAGATGATTCTGAATCCAGTATGCAATTGGATGCCACTCCCTCTGCACCGCTTTACGC
>NZ_JAUOSC010001117.1:0-265 GCF_030548285.1 Gilvimarinus sp. 1_MG-2023 | reverse complement strand
GTATAGCGGACCAGCCTGTCTTTCCTCTGACATCAGGGGCAGGCAATATGGATGCGAACACTAACGCCAAGCGAATCGCCATGCAATCCCTCTCAGCTGCTATGACCGGTGAATATCGAACTATACGGATTGGCACAGAAGAAACTGTCGACATATCACCGGCTAATGAGTGGTATAAGCGCTATTAGAGGCGTTTTTCAGTCCTATTGCCTATTATTTGGTTATATAAAAGACATTCAACCGTATTATTTGATACAACCAATAA
>NZ_JAUOSC010001116.1:0-265 GCF_030548285.1 Gilvimarinus sp. 1_MG-2023 | reverse complement strand
GATGTATTTTATGCCTTACTGGATTGGCAAGCAGAGCCGGGCCAGGGCGTACTGACCTGCGACGATTCCCGCTACCCAACAGCCCTGGCAAGCCTCAGTGATGCCCCATTGTGGCTTTATTGGCGCGGTAATCCGGCGCTGCTGCAACAACCGCTGGTGGCCATGGTCGGCAGTCGTAATCCCACCCCTTATGCCCGTGACTGGGCCAGACAGTGTGCTGCTGACCTGGCCCAGGCCGGTGTGTGCGTCGTGAGTGGTATGGCAC
>NZ_JAUOSC010001115.1:0-265 GCF_030548285.1 Gilvimarinus sp. 1_MG-2023 | reverse complement strand
GCCACAAGGCTTTAAAATATACCGTATGTGCAAACATGCCGTTCGTATCCTTGTTGCTTTATTTCTGCTTGATCCACCGCTTTTAGCCAACGTCGTTTGTTGAGACTTTTGCCTTCTCTGGCTATGGTTATTTCCATAAACAAGTCGTGGTCAGCATTCTATCCAACGATCTCCAGTTATCGCTGTTTCTCATGGCTATCCATGGCCCGGCCCTGTTGCTGTATAGGCCAATGGGGCTCGCGATATATAAAAGACGTATCAAGAC
>NZ_JAUOSC010001114.1:0-265 GCF_030548285.1 Gilvimarinus sp. 1_MG-2023 | reverse complement strand
CATCAGTGGCGTCAGCTTATGAACGGCCGTACCCATGCTCCGGACGGCTCCAATGATCGGCTGCGCCAGGAAGGCAATGCACCCCAGCATCCTCTCGACCCAGACAAGGTGATGGACAAGCTGCAAGCGGGTGGTTTTGATATTGTCCGCTGGCGCGGCATCCGCTGCATCCACGATCATATGCACCAGAAAATCCGTGACCGTATCGGCCAGTCGGCAGTTAATCAGGCCGATCTGGAATTTGGCCTGCAAGATCCCTATCGCC
>NZ_JAUOSC010001113.1:0-265 GCF_030548285.1 Gilvimarinus sp. 1_MG-2023 | reverse complement strand
GCCCAGACGGTTGGCTTCCAGCTCCTTGCGGATACGGGTACTGCTGACGCGTTCTCCGGCCACCAGAAAGGTCGAGGAGTCCTGCACCACAAAACCGTATTGCTGGCCAGCACTGGCCAGCAGCGCATAATCACCCCGGCGATCACAGCCAAAGCGGAAGTCATCTCCCACGATCAGATGGCGAATACCGAGCGTATCCACCAGTACCTGCTTGATAAAATCATCCGCCGACATTGATCGCAGCGCCTGATTAAACGGCAGGCAC
>NZ_JAUOSC010001112.1:0-265 GCF_030548285.1 Gilvimarinus sp. 1_MG-2023 | reverse complement strand
CCCCAAGCAGGCGATTTATGCCTTTCGGGGAGCGGATATTTTTACCTATATCGGAGCCCGGCGGGCGATGAAGCCAGAGCGTATTTTTACCCTGGATACCAACTGGCGCAGCCACAGCGATCTGGTGGCCGATGTGAATGATCTGTTTGCACAGCATCCGGCCCCGTTTGTATTTGATGAGGATATTCCGTTTCATCCCGTCAAGGCCGCTGGTAAGGCGGATGATCGACCGTTGCGATTGATGTTGTCTGGCGCGGCTCAATCG
>NZ_JAUOSC010001111.1:0-265 GCF_030548285.1 Gilvimarinus sp. 1_MG-2023 | reverse complement strand
GTACAGAACAGTGCATTCAACGCCGAGCATTTTATGTTCGAAAGCGAGGATTCTCAGGAATGCTGGAAAAAGGTTTTGACTACTATTTTGGAAACAGAAGTGTTCTTAGTGATATCTGGCAACCTGTCAAAGAGGTTTTCTCTGTGTTAAGCCTGTCATCCCGGTAGTAAATATGAATTCGGAGTTAAACCAGCAACAAAGGCTTGTTGGAATCAACGATGGAAATTAAATTCTTTCAGTTACGCAACATTGGGCAGCTTCGAGC
>NZ_JAUOSC010001110.1:0-266 GCF_030548285.1 Gilvimarinus sp. 1_MG-2023 | reverse complement strand
CCTGGAACTGGACCAGCACGCCCCAGCTCTACAGCTACCGCTGCGAGAGTCAAACGTCCGTTCTGTACTACCGCATGACCGACACGACCCCCGGCCCGGTCAGCGTGGTTTATGCGCTCAATCAGATCACGGTGGACGTTAACCTCGGCCTGGCCCCGCTACTGATCGGCGCTCAGGTATTTACGGTTGATGGGGTGCAAGTTGTTGATCGCGGCGATGGTTACCTGTACCGCAATTGGTCAGCAACCACCGCGGCAGGTCTCCAG
>NZ_JAUOSC010000111.1:0-481 GCF_030548285.1 Gilvimarinus sp. 1_MG-2023 | reverse complement strand
ATAATACACCGGCGCCAAAGCGTGCAGATGGTACTCCAGACTACAACAAGCTTGATCGTCCAGCCGTGACTCGTCAGGCTGGAGCGGGAGCTCAAGCTGCGACAAAAGCGGAACCACAAACACGGCAAGACATGGAGTATCTGGATATACCTGCTTTCTTGCGTCGTCAGGCAGATTGAGTAAAAAGAGCATGCCGCTAGCGTGTTCTTGCATTCCTGCTATAATTGCAGGATCTATCTATTTGTATAAGAAACGACCAGAAATGGCAGGATTGTCAGAATGATCCCTCAACGCACCTTAAAGAACACTATCCGCGCTTCAGGTGTAGGCCTTCACTCCGGTGAAAAGGTCTACCTGACTCTGAAGCCCGCCCCGGTTAATACAGGGATCGTATTCCGTCGTACCGATCTTGACCCTGTCGTTGATATTCCTGCGCATGCGTTGAATGTCGGCGAAACCACCTTGTCCACCACCCTTGTAC
>NZ_JAUOSC010001109.1:0-266 GCF_030548285.1 Gilvimarinus sp. 1_MG-2023 | reverse complement strand
GCGTGCCAACAACCGGATTATCCGTCCATCTGCAGACTACTCCGGCCCGGAAAGCGCCGAATGGGTTGATATATCTGAACGCAGTTGATAGTTGTGATGATCAGGTGATGGATGCTGGCCATAGAGCTGTCCATTCGCCACAAGCCGGGTGCCTGAAACCAGTGTGTTGAAGGCACCTGACGTGTTGGGCCAAGCAATGCTGCTGCCTGAAGTCACAACCAAATTACAACAACCGGTTGTTGTCCGACAGCCGGAAGAGAGAACAC
>NZ_JAUOSC010001108.1:0-266 GCF_030548285.1 Gilvimarinus sp. 1_MG-2023 | reverse complement strand
ACCATGGGCATTGATATAGCCGGGCAGCAGTGCATGGTGGGGCAATTCGATGGTTTGCCGGGCGTCACGCTCAGATTCTGACGACTCAATGGCTTCAATACGGCCGTTTGTTACAAAAACCGAAGCGTGTTCGATGATCGGTTGATTACCATCCATTGGCACCAGCCAGCGAGCGTTGAGACGGAGGTATGCAGTCATGAATAATCCTCATGTAAAAAGAGAGTAGATCGCCGTCAACGGTGGCGGGCACGAAGACGATTATATCC
>NZ_JAUOSC010001107.1:0-266 GCF_030548285.1 Gilvimarinus sp. 1_MG-2023 | reverse complement strand
AATTTATATTCGCTAAAAATATTTTTATATGGATGAGATCATCGAAATCTTAAAATATACCATTCCTTCTATTGTTACAGGAGGTGTGGCGGCTTATTTTTTAAAACAACACAATGCTTTAGAAAACAGCAAACGTAAGTTTGAACTCTTTCAAGAAAAGAAAAAACACAGTTTACCAATTAGATTGCAAGCTTATGAAAGAATGACTTTGTTTTTAGAGAGAATTCACTTAGCAAACATTACCGATCGTGTAGACACTTATGAGG
>NZ_JAUOSC010001106.1:0-266 GCF_030548285.1 Gilvimarinus sp. 1_MG-2023 | reverse complement strand
GGCGTATCTGGATCCCTGGGCACCTGAGCATGTATATGGCACCGGGTATCAGCTGACGCAGTCATTGATCGCTTTTGGTCGTGGTGAATGGTTTGGGGTCGGGTTGGGAGAAAGTGTGCAGAAACTGTTTTATTTGCCGGAAGCACACACCGACTTTGTGTTTGCCATCTGGGCTGAAGAGACAGGCTTGTTTGGTGGCCTGATGGCTATTGGCTTGCTGACTTTTCTGGTTGTACGGATTTGGCAAACCGTCTGGATTGCCCAAC
>NZ_JAUOSC010001105.1:0-266 GCF_030548285.1 Gilvimarinus sp. 1_MG-2023 | reverse complement strand
GCACTGAACCATCTGCTGGCCTCGGAGGCAGAGGGGATTGTTAATATGACGGCGCCAGAGGCGGTGACAAACCGTGATTTTACCCGTGTGCTGGCGACTTGCCTGAAGCGTCCGGCACTGTTGCCCATGCCCGCAGCCGTGGCGCGTATCGTGTTTGGTGAGCTGGCGGACCTGCTGCTCAAGGGGCAGCGAGTATTGCCTCTTCAGCTGCAGGAGCAGGCGTTTTCGTATCGGTACACTACACTATCTGAAGCATTGGCCAGTAT
>NZ_JAUOSC010001104.1:0-266 GCF_030548285.1 Gilvimarinus sp. 1_MG-2023 | reverse complement strand
CTACTGTATCTCTCCGCGCCAACACCTCAACCTCAGCACACCACAAGTCGCCATACTGGCACTGGTGCTACTGTTCTGCTTGCCGCTCAAACTGCAGGCAGAACCGTCCTTGAGCCCCGACCAACTGTGGCAGCAATTACAGCAGCCCGGCTATCTGTTGATGATGCGCTCCGCTCGTGCCCCCGGATTTGGTGACCCAGCCAACTTTGACCTGACCGATTGCAGCACCCAAAGGAACCTCTCCAACGAGGGGAAAGATCATGCTC
>NZ_JAUOSC010001103.1:0-266 GCF_030548285.1 Gilvimarinus sp. 1_MG-2023 | reverse complement strand
GGTCGCGGACCAGCCGAACCAGAACCCGAGCCTGCGCGCACGTGTCGAGGGGATACTGGTCAGTGGCCTTCCAGACAGGCTTGTCCCGGCCGAGGAAGTGGCATCTGATATTGGTATGAGCCCGCGCACAATGGCCCGCAGATTGAAAGACGAAGGTCTGACTTTCCGCAGTATTGTGGATGACCTGCGGCTTGATCTTGGCAAAACCTACCTCAAATCCGGGATCAGCGTCACCGAAGTGGCGTTTCTTCTGGACTATGCAGACA
>NZ_JAUOSC010001102.1:0-266 GCF_030548285.1 Gilvimarinus sp. 1_MG-2023 | reverse complement strand
GGCCAAGCTGGAAACCGCCATGGCAACTCATGACTTCGACTCTACCGAAGCGCACATGAAGTTCTGTGCTGATACGATTTGTGGCCTGATGCTGGAAGTCCGTGGCTTTGCGGATACGTTGGAAACTCTGGTTGCCGACGACATTTGGCCATTACCGAAATACAGCGAAATGCTGTTTATGCGTTAATCGCAGTCAGTTGCTTTAAACGGCGGTATCCAGATGTAGCGCCGGAAACATAAAGCAAACCCAGGCCTCTGGTGATCAC
>NZ_JAUOSC010001101.1:0-266 GCF_030548285.1 Gilvimarinus sp. 1_MG-2023 | reverse complement strand
CCTCAAACCAGTCAACCATCAGCCATGTTGCGGCAATCAGTGTCAGATTCAGCAACACCGGAGTAAAAGCCGGGATGGCAAAACGGCCGTAACTGTTCAGCACCCCACCCGCAAAGGCCGTCATGGCAATAAACAACAGATAAGGAAAGGTAATACGCAGCAGATCCCCGGTCAGGGCAAATTTTTCCGGATTGGTAGCAAAACCGGGGGCAAACAACCAGGGCAGGTAGTCCGCCGATAACAACGCCAGTGTCGTCACCGTCAGC
>NZ_JAUOSC010001100.1:0-266 GCF_030548285.1 Gilvimarinus sp. 1_MG-2023 | reverse complement strand
ACCAAGTCCAGCTACAGCTTTACCGTCACCGCCACCGATGGAGCCGGTCACTTCACTGACCAGACCGTCACTCTGGCGGTTAATGATCTGGATGAAGTCGCACCGACGATTACCTCTGGTGATACCGCCACCTCGGTCGATGAAAACTCTGGTGCCGGGCAAGTGGTGTATACCGCCATTGCGGATGACTCTGCTGATATTTCTGATGGCGTCACCTTCAGTCTGTCAGGCGACGATGCAGCGTATTTCTCGATCGATGCCAGCAC
>NZ_JAUOSC010000110.1:0-484 GCF_030548285.1 Gilvimarinus sp. 1_MG-2023 | reverse complement strand
CTTTCCATATTATCGCCGTGATCACCTGGTTCGCCGGTATTTTCTATTTGCCGCGCCTGTACGTCTACCATGCGGCGGCGGAAGACACAGCCTCCCGCGAGCGCTTCAAGATCATGGAACGCAAACTCTATCGTGGCATCATGTGGCCTTCGATGGTGGTAGTCATCGCCCTGGGCACCTGGCTGATCAGCTTTAATCCTGCTTACTACCTGCAAAGTGGCTGGTTACACGCCAAGCTGGCGCTGGTTGTCCTGCTGGTCGGCTATCACCTGTATTGCGGCAAGCTGAACCAGATGTTCAAACAGGATCAAAACCATCGCAGCCATGTATGGTACCGCTGGTTTAACGAACTGCCCGTCTTTGTATTGATTGCGATCGTCATTCTGGTAGTGGTCAGGCCGTTTTAACAGGCCGTTTAAATAGTCTGTCCAGGCGCTGATCAGGGCCTGGACGCACAGTAACGATACCGGCCATTGCGGTGCCC
>NZ_JAUOSC010000011.1:0-121823 GCF_030548285.1 Gilvimarinus sp. 1_MG-2023 | reverse complement strand
GAACGCAGAACGCAGAACGCAGAACGCAGAACGCAGAACGCAGAACGCAGAACGCAGAACGCAGAACGCAGAACGCGAAATTATTTTCCACTCCAGGCGCTTCTGCGTCCAGCGTCCTAATTTTAGCGTCTGACGTCAGACATCTAACGTCAGACTTTCCCGCCTCAACTCAAAAAATACTGATAGGCTTCATTATCCGTTTCTTCCCAAAATGGATAGTTAATCTCGGTCAAGAATTTGCGCACCTGCGCGCGCTCTTTGTGTGGCACTTCCATACCGACCAGTACGCGGCCAAAAGCGGAGCCGTGGTTGCGGTAGTGGAACAGGGAGATATTCCAGCGGCCGGCCACCTGATTTAAAAACTGCAGCAGGGCACCGGGGCGTTCGGGAAATTCGAAGCGAAACACCATTTCGTTCTCGACCCCGGCGGCGTGCCCACCCACCATATGACGAATGTGCAGCTTAGCCAACTCGTTGTCAGTCATGTCGACTAAATCGTAACCTTGCTCTCGCAGATCACGAACCAATTCATCGCGATCGGCGGGGTCGGAGCTCACCTGTACGCCGACAAAAATGCGCGCTTGATCGCTGTCAGCATAACGATAGTTAAATTCGGTGATGCTGCGCTTACCCAATGCCTGACAAAAAGCTTTATAGGCACCCGGGCGCTCGGGAATCGTCACTGCCAAAACCGCTTCACGTTTTTCACCGATTTCGGTGCGCTCAGAAATATAACGCAGGCGATCAAAATTGATATTGGCTCCGCTATCAATGGCGACTAAGGTTTGGCCACTGATATTATTTTCCGCTACATATTTTTTCAGGCCCGCCAGGCTCACGGCACCGGCCGGCTCGGCAATAGAGCGGGTGTCTTCGAAAATATCTTTAATACCCGCACAGATTTCATCAGTATTAACGGTAATCACACCATCAATATTGTTCTTGATGACTTTAAAAGTCTCTTTCCCGATTTGCGCGACCGCCACACCTTCGGCAAAGATTCCCACTTGGGGCAATTTCACGCGCCGACTCTTCTCCATCGCAGCGGCCAGACAAGCAGACTCTTGCGATTCAACCGCAAACACTTTGACATCCGGGCGCACGTATTTCACATAGGCCGCCACACCGGCACACAAGCCACCGCCACCAACCGCCACAAAAATCGCATCAATATGCTTGGGGTACTGGCGCAGAATTTCCATCGCCACAGTACCCTGACCGGCAATCACATCCGGGTCATCAAACGGGTGAATATAGGTGTAGCCTTTCTCTGCAATCAATTTTTGCGTATGAGTGGCGGCTTCATCAAAATTGTCGCCATGCAAAATAACCTTAGCACCGCGTGCTCGCACTGCATCTACTTTAATGGCCGGGGTGGTGCGCGGCATAACAATCACCGCCTTAACCCCCAGGTGCTGAGCACCCAGCGCCAGGCCCTGTGCATGGTTGCCCGCCGAGGCGGCAATCACACCGCAGGCGCGCTCTTGCTCGCTCAGTTGCAGCAATTTGTTATAGGCGCCGCGAATCTTAAACGAAAATACCGGCTGCAAATCTTCGCGCTTGAGCAACACGTTATTATCGGTGCGCTGCGAGATTAAGCGCACAGACTCAAGGGGGGTCTCGATCGCCAGATCGTAGATTCGCGCATTGAGAATTCGTTTGATGTAAGAATCGGCCATAACAGTGCCTTAAATTAAAAGAATAGAAACCGCTGCATGATAAACAATTTGGCCTGTCGTTACACGCTCAGAAGCAGCACAGACACTGATAATTGCTCAATGAGAGCGTATAATCAGTGAAAACCAACGGGCGAGGGCATTATGAACCAGGATCAACTAAAACAAGACGTGGCGCGCGCCGCCATCGATCACATTGCTCCCAAGCTGAATAAAGACAGCGTACTCGGCATTGGCACCGGCTCCACCGCCAATTTTTTCATCGATATGCTGGCCGAGTTGAAAGACGATTTCGCCGCCGCAGTAGCCAGCTCCGACGCTTCGGCGCAACGACTAAAGTCTCATGGCATTGAGGTGCTGGACTTAAACGAAGTCAATGAACTAGTCGCCTATATTGACGGCACCGACGAGTCCAACGCTCAACTGGCTCTCATTAAAGGCGGCGGAGCAGCACTCACCCGCGAAAAGATTGTGCGCGCGGTAGCCCGCGAATTTATTTGCATCGCCGACGAAAGCAAATGGGTCAAGGTATTGGGCCGCTTTCCACTGCCGGTGGAAGTAATTCCTATGGCGCGCTCTTACGTGAGTCGCGAGCTGGTGAAACTCGGCGGCGACCCGGTGTACCGCGAAGGCGTCACCACCGATAACGGCAACGTCATTGTCGATGTACACAATCTATCCATCGTGAACCCGAAAGAGCTGGAGCTGCAAATCAACCAGATCACCGGTGTGGTGGCCAACGGACTCTTTGCCCACATGGGGGCGGATGTACTGCTACTGGGTCGTCCCGATGGAGTCGAGACGATTTATCCGAATTGAAATGTTGGATGACTGACGCCTGAGGTCTGACGCAAAAACATCCGTTCAGCGTTCAGCGTTCAGCGTTCAGCGTTCAGCGTTCAGCGTTCAGCGTTCAGCAAGAGTATAGCGTCCGTCCTCAGACTTCTGTCATCAGACGTTAGATACAAAAAAGCCCGACCATCGCTGGCCGGGCTTTTTTGTTGAAGCGCAAAATCGACTTACTTGATTTTGCCTTCTTTGTACATCACATGCTTGCGAACAACGGGATCGTATTTTTTGATCTCCATTTTCTCAGGCATGGTGCGCTTGTTCTTGTCGGTCGTGTAGAAATGACCGGTACCGGCACTAGAGTTCAGACGAATCTTCTCGCGCATGACTTATTCTCCTAGATTAGACTTTTTCACCGCGAGCACGCAGTTCAGCTAGAACAGCATCAATGCCACGCTTGTCGATGATACGCATACCTTTAGTAGAAATGCGCAATTTAACAAAACGCTTCTCGGCTTCTACCCAGAAACGGTGAGTGTGCAAGTTCGGCAAAAAACGACGCTTAGTGTGGTTTTTTGCGTGAGAAACGTTGTTTCCAGTTACAGGACGCTTGCCGGTAACCTGACATACCTTAGACATGGAGTTGCCTCTTAACCAATTTATAACGCGCTGCGCCAACTGGGTGAGCATCGACCCAGACGGCCCAGAGCTGGATTCATTGAGCAGCCAATTTGTACCAATGCGGCCTGTACTCGAGGGGTTCGAAACGTCCGAATATTCCCACGAGGGCCTTGATGGAAGCTTACATTCAGCAACCCGGCCGCGAAGAGCCGCGTTTTATACCAAAAGTGCCCTTCAATAGCAACGCTTAGCTGCTTTTTTAGGCAAAAAATGTGCTTTTTAACCCGTAACAGGCTAAATCAGGCCCCGCTCGGCAAAAGAGGTCACGCTGCCGTCGCCGACAATCATATGATCGAGCACCCGCACGCCTACCAGCTCCAGCGCATCGATCAGCTTGTGCGTAATGCCTCTATCCGCCTGACTGGGTTCGGCCACCCCCGAGGGGTGATTGTGAGCGAGAATGACGGCGGCGGCATTATATTGCAAAACCAGCTTGACCACCTCGCGCGGATACACACTGGCACTGTCGAGCGTACCCTCGAATAGAGGCTCATAATGTATAAGCCGGTGCTGATTATCCAATAACAACAGGGCAAACACCTCGCGCTGACAGTGGCGCAACTGCGCCACCAAAAAACGCCGCACTGTATCGGGGTTAGTGAGCACATCCCCAGCGCTAAGCGACTCGCCCAGATGGCGCCGCGCCATCTCCAGTACAGCGGCTAACTGAGTGTATTTCGCATCCCCCAACCCCAGCCCAGCACAGAAAGCTTCGCGCGGCGCCTCAAGCAGTGGGCGCAAGCCGCCAAACTGGCCCAACAACTCTCGCGCTAAATCCACCGCCGACTTACCCGCACAGCCTGTGCGCAAAAATATCGCCAGTAACTCGGCATCGGATAGAGCCCCGGCCCCGCGCTGCAATAGTTTCTCTCGTGGGCGCTCACCCGCAGGCCATTGGTTAATCGACATTACAAACTCCTTTTTTATGCTAACTGCGCCACCCCAACATCCCTGCGGCTCTTTTAATGCATCTCTTTACATTGTCGACGCCACTGGCGAAAATTCAAGGTTCTAATAGATGCCATCCACGTCATTGAGTGGTATCTTTACCGTTGGCGCTAGCAAGTACTCACACGCGCGATATCACAAGTGAACACACCGACTCGGCCCCACTCGCGGCACGAGTCTGCGAAAGGATGGGCATGTCCACACTGCAAAATAAACGTATATTGCTGGGTGTTACCGGCGGTATTGCGGCCTATAAATCCGCCGAATTGATTCGCGGCCTGCGCGAGCAGGGCGCCGAAGTGGTCGTGGTGATGACCGAAGCCGCGCAGGAGTTTATTACCCCCCTCACGTTACAGGCGCTGTCTGGCAACCCGGTTCACACCTCGCTGCTCGACCCTGCCGCAGAAGCGGCCATGGGCCATATTGAACTGGCCCGCTGGGCAGACCGGATATTGGTAGCCCCCGCCTCGGCCGACTTTATGGCTCGCTTGGCCGGTGGTATGGGCAATGATTTGCTTACCACCTTGTGTTTGGCAACCCGTGCACCGGTCATGCTGGCACCGGCCATGAACCAAGCCATGTGGGACAACCCCACGACCCAGTACAACCTCACCCAACTGCAATCGACTCTAGGCGGAATTTACGGCCCGGGCTCAGGCAGTCAAGCCTGTGGTGAAATCGGCCCCGGCCGAATGCTCGAACCCCTGGAATTGGTCGAGCGCCTGGCGGCAAGTTTTTCTACGGGGCAGCTAACCGGGCAACATGTTGTGATTACCGCCGGCCCCACACGCGAGCCACTCGACCCGGTGCGCTACCTGAGCAACTACAGCTCTGGCAAAATGGGCTACGCCCTCGCCAACGCCGCTATTGAAGCCGGGGCGCAAGTTACTTTAATTTCTGGCCCCTGCCAGCAGCCAACCCCCGAACGCGTTAACATGGTCATGGTGCAGAGTGCCGAGCAAATGCTCGACGCCAGCTTGACCGCAGCTGCCAACGCCGATATTTTTATCGGTGCCGCCGCCGTGTGCGATTACCGGCCTATGCAGGTGAGCCACGAAAAATTGAAAAAACAGGGTGATGGCGCTCTCACTCTGACACTGACCCCCAACCCGGACATTATCGCCACCGTGGCGCAGCGTTTTCCCAATATTTTTACCGCCGCTTTCGCCGCGGAGACCGAAAACCTATTGAAATACGCCCGGGCCAAGCGACTGCGCAAAGGAGTGCATTGTATTATTGCCAATGATGTCAGTGATCAGTCGATTGGTTTTAACAGCGATCAGAATGCCGTCACCCTAATTGATGGCGACTCAGACACTCAACTCGACCAGCGCAGTAAAACTCAGTTGGCACGCGACTTAATTAATTTGCTGGCTCAAAAGAACAAACAGGCTAAGGACACAACACCATGAGCAACAAGCCGGGCGATGAGCAAACAACAAACGACCCTGCAACCGCCGAACAAGGTAAGGCGAAGTTAACCCGCGGTGAAAAACGCGCGCAGGAGGCCACAAAGCGATTCCACGCCCGGCGCCATAAAGCATTGGCAATCATGGTAGGCCTATCCCTAGTGCTCAACGCTATGCTCGCCTTGTGGCTGTACGACGTCATGGTGGAACAAAAGCAACGAGCCCGCATCGAGCAAAATTCACAAGAATACGCGACAGGTGCAGCGAACCGCCTGCAACGCATCATTGAGCAATGGCATGCTGAGCTGCAAAAATGGGCCAACCACCCCGCGGTTGTTAGCTCAATTAAAACAGGCGATACCGACGTCGCCCAACAAGCGTTAGTCGGCATTACTCAGGGGTCTGACGCATTAGTGGCGGTCAGAGCGATCCCGAAGGGACACGAGGCACTTGTCACCGATCACGCCGCGCCGATCGGCTATGCCGAACTGGATCTGATTCGCCGCAGTACCCGCCGCCAAGAGACTCTGGCCGAAGCGGCCCCGCACGATAACAGCTGGCAATTACAACTGGCCGCCCCCATTCCCCCCGAGGGCGAAAAAACCGCCGCAGGCAGTTTGTTAGCCAGCTACGATGGGCAGGCACTGGAAGCCAAAATTGCTGACACAAACATCGCAATGGGGGAGTTTAGACTGCAACAAACATTTTCCAGCCCCCGCGCCCTCACAGTGGCAACTACCGGCACTGGCAATGCGGGCCCCAGCATCACCGCCAAAGTGCCTGGTACTTACCTGAGCATTCACTTTACCCCGTCGCCGCTGTTAATTGACAACGCCAATGAATTACCAGGTCTGTGGTTATTGGTTATCAGCTTATGCACTACCGCAGGTTTGGCCCTATCGCTCATTCTGGCGCGGATCTTAATACGCCCCAAGCAGGGCCCAACTGGGGAGGGCCTGGTACTGCCGAAACAATACAAAGACACCCAGGCAGCGGAAGAGTCCAGCGACGACGACATTGCAGATACTCCACAGCCGAGTACGCTTTATCAAACTCAAGATATTCTCGATATTTCCGTGGTCGAGGAGGACGCCGATATTCTCGGCCTGGACAGCGCCGCACCGCGTAAAAAAGCGCCAGCTGCGACCAAAGCTGCGACCAAAACGGATAACCTACCCGATGAAATCTTCCGCGCCTACGACATACGCGGCAAAGTCGACGCATCCGGTATTACCCCAGACGTTGCTCAGCGCATTGGCTTGGCCCTGGGCAGTGAAGTACAGGATCAGGGTGAATCCGCCATTATTGTCGCCCGCGACGACCGCACTCACAGCCCCGAGCTGTGCGAGCATCTAATCAACGGCATTCTCGACACCGGCTGCGATGTTATTTACATCGGCGAAGTCCCCACCCCCCTAATGCACTTTGCCACCGCTGAAATAGAACAAACCAGCAGCGGCGTGATGGTAACCGCCAGCCACAATGGTCCGGAAGACAACGGCTTTAAAATTGTGATCAGCGGCGAAAACTTATCCGACAGTGGCATTAAAGATTTGCGCTCGCGTATCACTCAGGAGCGATTCCTGGAAGGCAAAGGCCGCCAAGTTCGGGAAGACATTAGCGCCGATTATATTGAGCGTATTTTCTCGGATGTCGCACTGGCCGGCCAGCTCAGCGTGGTCATTGACGCCGGTAACGCCGTGGCCGGGCGCATTGCGCCGCAGCTGTTTGAAGAGCTGGGCTGCGATGTGGTGCCATTGCACTGCGAACCAGACGGCACCTTCCCTAACCATATGCCCGACCCGAGCAAACCGGAAAACCTGCAAGACCTCATTGCCAAGGTTCAAGAAGTTGGCGCCGACTTAGGTGTCGCTTTCGACGGTGACGGTGACCGAGTGGTCGTGGTTACCCCGGCCGGCTCCATCATCTGGCCGGACCAACTGCTGATGCTCTTTGCCAAAGACGTTTTGTCACGCAACCCGGGCGCCGACGTTCTATTTGATGTGAAGTGCTCCAAGCAACTCAACCAATTGATATCCAGCTACGGCGGCCGCCCCATTATGTGGAAGACCGGTCACTCCCACATGAAGAGTAAAATGGTAGAAACCGGTGCACTGCTCGGCGGTGAATATTCCGGTCATATTTTCTTTAAAGAGCGCTGGTACGGTTTTGACGACGGTCTCTACGCCGCGGCGCGACTGATGGAAATTATTACGCTGCGCGACCAATCGGTCGATGAAGCCTTTGCCGCCTTCCCCATGCTACCCAGCACACCGGAGTATCGCGTTGCCATTGCCGACAGCGAAAAATTTGCCTTTATCGAAAAACTGATAGAACAGGGCGACTTCCAAACCGGCAAAGCCACAACCATCGATGGCTTGCGCGTCGACTTTGCCAAGGGCTGGGGGCTGGTGCGCGCATCCAATACCGCGGCGGAGCTAACCTTGCGCTTTGAAGCCGAGAACGAAGCCACCATCGAAAAACTCAAGCAACTATTCAAGCGCGAACTGCGTAAGATTAACAAGAATTTAAATCTGGACTTTTAACTATGTCACTCAACCGTGATGAGGCGATGAACATCGCCCACGTACTGGCGGAAGCCCTGCCTTACATTCAACGCTTTACCGGCAAAACCATCGTCGTAAAATTTGGCGGCAACGCCATGGTGGACGAAGACCTGCAAAACAGTTTTGCCCGCGATATTGTTATGATGAAGCTGGTGGGCATGAACCCTATTGTGGTGCATGGCGGCGGCCCGCAAATTGGCGATTTATTAAAGCGCTTGAATATCGACTCGCAATTTGTCAACGGCATGCGGGTGACCGACAGCAAAACCATGGATGTGGTGGAAATGGTGCTGGGCGCTACGGTTAACAAACAAATTGTTAACTTAATTAATCGCAATGGCGGTGAGGCGATCGGCATCACCGGTAAAGACGGCCAGTTAATTCGCGCTAAGAAATTAGAAGTGAGCGCTCATTCGCCGGAAATCTCGGCCTCCGAAATTATCGATATCGGCCATGTGGGAGAGGTATCCTCCATTAATAAATCGGTCATCGACATGCTGTTAAACAGCAATTTTATTCCGGTTATTGCCCCCATCGGCGTAGGTGAAGATGGTGCCAGTTACAACATCAATGCCGATTTAGTAGCCGGTAAAATTGCCGAAGTCCTACAGGCGGAAAAATTGATGTTGCTGACCAATGTCGAAGGGCTGATGGACAAGCAGGGCAAGATTTTAACCGGGCTTTCCACGGCCGAGGTTGATGAACTGATTGCCGATGGCACTATTTATGGCGGCATGCTGCCTAAAATTGGTTGCGCGCTAGACGCGGTAAAATGTGGCGTCACCTCCGCCCATATTATCGACGGCCGCGTCTCTCATGCCGTGCTGCTGGAAATTTTTACCCATGCCGGTGTCGGCACCTTAATCACCAACAAAGCGGGCCTTTAACCATTAAGCGCACCGTTTTATTCACAAGAAAAAATTGAGTCAGTGCTATGAGTAAATCGAACCAAAAGGTTTCCCGTCGCCAACAGATTCTTGAGGCGCTCGCCCGTATGTTAGAGGCCAGCCCCGGCGCACGTATTACTACCGCAGCACTGGCCAAAGAGGTGGGCGTGTCGGAGGCGGCGCTGTATCGCCACTTCCCCAGTAAATCCAAGATGTTTGAAGGCTTAATTGAATTTATTGAAGAGACGATATTCAGTCGCATTAATTTGATTTTAAGTGAAGAGACCAACGCACTGCCGCGCTGTGAAAATATTCTCTATTTGCTGTTAACGTTTACCGAGCGCAACCCAGGCATTACCCGCCTGCTAACCGGCGATGCCTTAACCGGTGAAACCGACCGCTTGCGGGTTCGGGTTGCTCAGTTATTTGAACGCATTGAAACGCAATTAAAACAAGTCATTCGCGAAGCCGAACTGCGCGAGGGGCTGCGCCCCAACTTGCCGCTTTCGGCCGCTGCTAATTTATTAATTGCGCTGGTAGATGGCCGCATCACTCAATTTGTGCGCAGCGAATTTAAACGCGCCCCAACCGAACACTGGCAAGATCAGTGGCAAGTCGTGGCGGCGGTTTTACTGCGTGAAGATGCGATAGACCAGTAACCTATCGCCCAGGGGATAGCTTAGGATATTAAGGCGTAGGCTCGGCGTTGGACTGCCCTAAAATAACCCGAAAGCGCTCAATGTCTTTATCGAACGCCGCCGCTCGCTCAGCAAGCTCGGCTTCGCGGGCGGCAATCTGCTTACGCACCTCAACCTGTTCATTTTCCAAATTGGCGATATTCTCTAAAGTCGTCGCGGGTATTTTACGGCCATTGCGCTCATGAACACCCGCTTGGCGCTGCTGGGTCTCAAGCTGGGCCACCACACCGGTAAGGTTGGAACGCAGAATAGCCAAATTGCCGGTTAACTCACTCAAAGATCGCTTTTTCGCCGACTCAATATCTTTAATACTGCTGTAACGGCGCTTAAGCTTGGCATCCCATTCGGCTAAGTGTGCTTCGCGGCGCAAGCGCTCCGCGTATTTAACCGCGTCTTCACCACTGAGCGCCTTGGGCACCTTTTTCAAGACCCGCCCACTTTCGGTAATAATCTCATAGCCACCGGCCGCCGCCGCAGGGGGGATACTCTGCTCGACAACTAGGCTGCCGCGCTCGTCGGTGTAACGAAACAAGATGTTGCTAGGCGCATCATCATCGAGCGGCTGAGCCGAAACGGCACTGCCCAATAGACAAAGAAGTATTGCCACCATCAATTGTTTGTTCACCATACCCACTCCTATACGCCGTATTGTGCCCGGTACTCGCGCACGGCTGCCAGCTTAGTCTGATCGCCTTCGCTTTCAAGATAGTTGATAATATCGCCCAAGCTGACGATATTTACTACCGGAATCTGGTAATCGCGCTCCACTTCCTGAATTGCGCTCAATTCGCCTTGTCCTCGCTCCTCGCGATCAAGCCCGATCACCACCGCGGCAGGCGTCGCATTTTGCGCAGCAAAGATATCCATCACCTCGCGCACTGCCGTACCTGCAGTAATCACATCATCCACAATCAATGCCCGTCCCTGCAAAGGAGCGCCCACCAAGGTGCCGCCTTCGCCGTGAGCTTTCGCCTCTTTGCGGTTAAAACAATAGGGCTTATCCAGGTCGTGATGCTCTGCCAAAGCCACCGCTGTGGCGCTGGCCAAAGGAATACCTTTATAGGCCGGGCCAAACACCAAATCAAACTCGACACCGGCATCAATAATTGCTTGGGCATAAAACCGGCCCAAAGACGCCAAACCTTGACCGGTTTGAAAAAAGCGCCCCGCGTTGAAAAAATAGGGGCTTACCCGGCCAGATTTCAGGGTAAATTCACCAAACAACAGTGCCTGCTTTTCAATCGCCAGGTTGATAAATTCGTGTTGGTAATCTTTCATGTACTGTATTCCTATACCCTTTTCGCGAAAAGCAGCTATTATAAACGAGGTGCTTACAATACGCAGAGCACCATGAGGTGATGATTTTTCGACCAAAGAACATAAAAAAAGGTAAAAAATCCCCTCAAACCTTACTACGTCCGATAACTCATAACACAATAGCTTTCGGCTCGGGTATCATACACAGTCCGTAACTAAGGGGCTAACATGAGAGTGATCAGTCTTAGCGTCGATGGCATTTTTCAGGCGGCGCAACGAGGCCTATACGACTGGCTGGATAATCAAGATGCTGACATTATTTGTCTGCAGGATTTGCGTGCGCTCGAATACGAGCTAGATGACCCTGTATTTCACCCCGAAGGTTATTTCGCCTATTTTTTTGATTCGGGCACCGCGCACTATAACGGCGTGGCCATCTACACCCGTAAACAACCCAAGGCATTGATTTTTGGGCTGGGCTTTTCTTCGGGTGTGGATATGGAAGGTCGCTACCTGCAGATCGACTACGAACACATGAGCGTCGGCACACTGCTGGCACCTAGCGCCAGCTCCGAGGTGGAGTCGCAAGAAGTGAAAATTAAATTTTTCGACGACCTGCAGGCGCATATGGATAAAATTACTCGCAAACGGCGCGAGTACATCTTTTGCGGCAACTGGCAGATGGCCCACACCCCGCGCGATGTCACCGACTCCGACGCCATGCAGCACGACTCGGGCTTTTTACCCCACGAGCGCCAATGGCTGAGCCAAATCTACAACCAAATTGGTTACGTAGACGCTTTCCGCCGCGCTATACGCGACCCAGATGAGTACACCTGGTGGCCAGAAGGTAAAATTGGCAGTGGCCCGGGCTGGCGCACCGACTTTCAAATAGCCTCCAACAGCATTGGCCAGAAAGTAGAGTACGGCGCGATCTACAAAACCAACACCTTCTCCACCCACCTGCCTGTGATCGTCGATTACGATATGGAGTTGTAAGGGCGCAGTGCGCCCTGTCTGACGACCGACGTCAGACGTCAGACGTCAGTGCCTCTTGCTGCAGCTTGTTCAGCTCGGCAATGCCCTTTTTCGCCAGAGCAAACATCGCAGTAAATTGCTCCTCGGTAAAGGGGTCGGCCTCGGCGGTGCCCTGAATTTCGATAATACCGCCGTCATCCGCCATCACCACGTTCATATCGGTATCGGCGTTAGAGTCTTCCGGGTAGTCCAAATCCAGCACGGGCACTCCTTGATAAACCCCCACAGACACTGAGGCAATAGCGCGCAATAATGGCTCGCCTTTGCTTAAGCCCTCTTTCTTTATATAGGCAATGGCATCGGCCACCGCCACCCAAGCGCCGGTAATAGACGCGGTGCGAGTACCGCCATCGGCCTGAATCACATCGCAGTCAATGTGCAGGGTGTTTTCCCCTAGCTGGTTAAGATCGACCGCTGCGCGCAATGAGCGACCAATTAAGCGCTGAATTTCCACCGTGCGACCACCTTGTTTGCCACGGGCCGCTTCGCGCCCCATGCGACTGCCAGTCGAGCGCGGCAGCATGCCGTATTCGGCCGTCAACCACCCCTGCCCTTTACCGCGTAAGAAAGGCGGCACACCGGGCACCACACTGGCAGTACAAATTACTTTCGTATCGCCAAACTCAACCAACACAGAGCCTTCGGCATGTTTGGTGTACTGACGGGTTAGTTTAATTGGGCGCAGCTGTTCGGGCTGTCTTCCACTCGGTCTTTGCATAGAGTAATTCCTGTCGTATTGCGAAAATGGGGTGTGATAAGATCAGACCATGTTAACGTCTAACGGGGGGTAATCTCTACCACCCCGAGCCCCTGATTAAAAAGGACACCCGATGCCACGCAGTATGACCGGCTTCGCCCGGCTGGAAAGTAAGCAAACCGACCACACCCTGACCTGGGAGGTGCGCAGTGTTAACCACCGCTATCTGGAAATACACCTGCGCCTGGGAGACGACTTTCGAGAAATAGAACCACAACTGCGCGAAATCATACGCAGCAAACTGCAGCGCGGGAAATTGGAAGTGACCATCAACTTTCAACCCGAACAAGCCGCCGAGGGCAAAATAGGCCTCAACAGCGATCGCTTGGCGCAACTGGCTGACGCTTTCACCCGCATTGACGCCCAAGTGCCCAACTGCGCCGCCGTTAATCCGCTCGAAGTATTGCGCTGGCCCGGGGTACAAATCACCCAAGAGCTGGACCGAGACACACTACACGAGCAGGCCTTAGCCTTGTTTAGCCGCGCGCTGGACCAACTGATTGAGCACCGCACTCGCGAAGGCAACGAGCTGGCTAATTTTATCGAGCAACGCCTAACGAGCATTGGCGAGCAGGTAGCACTGCTGCGCGAGCGCATGCCCGAAATTTTGCAAGCCCAGCGCAACAAGCTCAACGGCAAAATCGCCGCCTTGCAGGTAGAGCTTGATCCCGAGCGTCTGGAGCAAGAAGTCGTGCTGATGGCGCAAAAGGCCGACGTTGATGAAGAGCTCGACCGACTCGATACCCACATTGCCGAAGTGCGGCGCACCTTAAAACAAAAAAACTCACTGGGCCGCCGGCTCGACTTTTTAATGCAAGAGCTTAACCGCGAAGCCAACACCCTCTCCAGTAAATCCGTCGTCAGTGAGACCACCCAGGCCGCGGTCGAACTAAAAGTGTTGATCGAACAAATGCGCGAGCAGGTGCAAAATATCGAGTAAGGCACACACTCGGCAGTTCTCAATCGAATCGCCAAATGCAAAAAGCGCCAAAGACTCAGACGAGCCCCTGGCGCTTTTTTCGATTAACGCGTGTATTTACGTATTTACAACTCGCCATCGACCGCCATTTTGACGTAGCTCGCATCAAAGCGCAGCTGAATATTACTCTTATCACCCAGCACTGAGCCGTCTGCGAACTCCATACCCACAACATCGGGGCTAGGGCTACCTTCGCCAAGTAAACCCTTGTCAAAAGAGAACTCACGCACCATATCCATAAAGCTCATAATCTCTTTACTGCTGGCAAACTTATAAGCATCTTCAGGGGTATAGAACAACATAGTATCCGCCAGCTGTGCTTCATAACCGGCCAGGTCTGTACCCGCCTGCTCTGCCATATAAGTGCGCGCCGCAATAGCCTCGGCCGAATCGCCCTGCATTAAGGCCAAGGTTTCAAACCACGCCCCAACCAACGCTTTACCAAAGGCTGGGTTTGCTTCCAACACCTCGGTTTTAGCTGCCATCATATCAATAATTTCGCCGGGAATTTGTTTGGAGGTAAAAACCTCTGTCGCATCTTCAGCGCTATCTAAAATAATACCTAACTGCGGATTCCATACCGCCACAGCGGTAACATCGTCGGTCATGTAAGAAGAGACTGCATCGGCATCCGAGGTATTAATAACCGTTACGTCCCGCTCAGACATACCATTCATGTCCAGTGCACGCGCCAAAAAGTAATGCGAAACCGACAGCTCCACCAAATTGACATTGCGACCTTTAATATCGGCCATGCTGTCGCCGTTTTTAAGCACAATACCATCGTTACCGTTGGAGTAGTCGCCTAAAATTAAGCCCGTGGTGTCCACACCAAACGCGGCCGGAATGGTCAAAGCATCCATATTGGTCATGGCGCAGGCGTCGAATTCACCAGCGGTAAACTGATTAATGGATTCGATGTAGTCATTCATTTGCACCACTTCGATTTCAATATCGTACTTATCGGCCCACTTTTTAATAATGCCTTTATCCGTTGCGTAGGCCCAAGGCATCCAGCCCGAATAAATAGACCAAGCAACCTTAAACGACTTTTTCTCTTGCGCATGGGCAGCACTTACCCCTAGCACACAAACAATGACACACAGCGCCGTCGCCAGGCGCTTGGCACTCTCTTTAAGACTTAACAGTATATTCATCATGGATTTACCTCTCGGTATTAGAAATAAGATTTGGTATAGCGACACAGGGTTTCTCGCTCTTGTTCAAACCATTGGTTTGCCTGTGCGGTAGTGGTCGTTATTTGGGAATAACTTTGCATTGGCTCCAGTGTGTCAATACGATATAGGCGCTCAATGTCAGTGCCATCGCACAGCGTTACACATTGCTTGAGCGTTTTTCCGTTATCGGTAATGGTAAAGCCATCCAAAGGCAACAAGGGCTCGCCCACACGGTTGGGCTGTGTACTCATAGTTACCTTATAGCCTTTGGTTAAACTGCCCTGCGCCACTGAGGTTTCAAACTCAAACAGTGAGGCCAGAGCATCCCCATTACCGACTGCCGCAACCGCTTTCTCACGCAAAGCGTTAGCGTGCTCAGCGTCAATCGCGCCAGGCCTGGCCAGCACTAAAGCGGCGTAATCCCCGCAAACAATCAGCCCACCGCCGCGTGTTGTAACCACACCGGTGCTCAGATTTTTTTCCTCCGTCAGCCGCAAACCAATTAAGGGGCCGGGCTGACTCGGCTGCAAACGCCAGTCTTCTACATAAGCATTGCTGGGGCAAAATTCCATCATGCAATTGCCGATACGCTTTAAATAAGCCGGCTCTAACCAACGGCCGTGTAACTGCAGCGCCATTTCATTTTGCCAGGCCAGAGTTTCGCCATTCCACACACTGTCTGCCACCCAACCTTCGTAGTTGCCCAGGCGGCGCAATTCCACTGCGCTGTAGTCTTGCCAAGGTTTGGCCGCGACCTGTTCCGCCTCGATGGGCAGGCGCAAATCGATGGTGAAATTGCGACTCTGTAACCAACAGACATGGGTACTCAGATCAGTGTCGCCATTGGCAAAACTGATGCTGCGCCGCTTAAAAAAGCCCAGCATCCAATCTGGCACACCGCTGTCTGCGGTATAGGGAGACTGTTCGATTAATTCTTGTAAATGCACAACGCCCCCTATAAACCGTGATAGCCAAAGCTATCCACATTGCGAGCGTTTTCCGGCAGGCTAATCTCACCGCGTGCCAGCTTTTCTTTTAAATACCCAAAGGTATGAATGGTTTGTGCGTATAGGTGGTCACCGCATTTGATTGTTTCGTACTCCCGATCTTGTCGCCCTTTGGGCAATGAGGCGATAGGGGCGATTTCGGTTTCGTAATCGCAGGCACAGAACAAAGGAAATGAGTAACGTTCCTCTTTGACTTTGCGAACCCGATGCGAGGTTGCCACAAATTGACCATTGCTGAGCACCTCCAGCATATCGCCAATATTAATGACAAACGCGTCGTCTTGTAGAGGGACATCAATCCACTCGCCAGCGCCGTTGATAACTTCAAGGCCCGGAGCGGTAGGCAGCAAAATGGTAAAACACTCGTAATCGGTGTGAGCGCCAATACCGGGGCGGTCCGATGGAGCCTCGGCGTTAAAGGGGTAGTGAATCATACGCAACTGACTGGGAGGATGATTCACGTTGCGCGACAACGCATCTTCCTCCAGGCCCAACGCTAACGCGAAACCGCGAAAAAGTGTATCGGCCACCTTGAGCGCCGCACGGTAATAAGCTTGCACATCTTCTTTAAAGCCCGGAGCATCCGGCCACTGATTAGGTCCGAGCATAGGGTGCCGCCCCTGCTCACTGAGATAATCGTAGTTGACGTCATAGGCTTCTTTAAAATCGGGAGCGCCGTTACCGAGCTTTTCTTCACCCTCGGGAACGTAGCCGCTGTGATTTTCCGACTGACCGATATAGAAACGCATTTTTTCATCGAGTGGGCGAGCAAAATACTCTTGCGCCCGGTCAATTAAACGCTGGCGTATTTCGGGCGCCACACCGTGGCCGGTGATATATAAAAATCCGACATCGCGCGCGGCATCGCCCAGTTCATTCGCGACTTTCTGCCGCTCTTGGCTATCGGCACTAAACAGACCGGCAATATCCACACTCGGCAGCGCAGTAAACGCCGTATGGCTTGATGGGGTAGTGTCTGGCATTGGGGCAACCTCCTGAATAAGTTGGAATATTCAAAACGTCGCCTGGTCGTCCAGACAAAGAAACGGCAAGCCGCTCCGGGTCGTCCCGGATACTTCTTAGCGGATATACAGCAATGCTTATACCAACATATAAAAATGCGCCTAAATGCTTGATTTTTAGCCAATTAATACGCAGCACTCGATACAAAGACACATCGCCTGCAGACCCTAAATGGTGCGCACGCCCTTCGCCGCGCACCATTTGAGTCAATTTATAGAGCCCCAGCACCCATCAACATCTCTCAAGAAAATGCTCAAAATTAATGACAAGCTGCGCACCGACAACGGCGAGGCCATGCGCGACGCCTGCGTGCAGGGCATCACCATCAACTCCAGCTGGAGCGCCTATCAACAATTGCGCAGCGGCGAGCTGGTGCACATTCTTAAAGACTACCCGCTGGTGTCCAACATCTTCCTCTTATCCGTGCTCCGCACTGACTGCTTTCGTTATCCGTAGGCCGCCTTATTTATGCCCTCACCCAACTAGCCACCTCTACCCAACAAGGCAGCGTTGCAGTAATACTGCGCGCACGGCTATTCAATGTTTATCAGCCTGTTGAGTTCTCTCATAACTTTGCCGCCTTTTACTTCGTTCAATGCATCCGGATGAGGATCGGCAAATGCCCCTTTATCATTGTCAAAGTAAAGCCCAGAGGCCTGATCAAACTCCGGGCTCAAAGCAGCCTTTAACAGAATGTCGGCACCAATACTTAAATCGTTACCGGCAACACCAAAGCCCTCTTTCACCATTTTACTGGCGAGTAACGAGCCGGGGTTAACCGCGATTATCGCCGGCCCTTTGCTCTTCAGTTCAAGGCCAAGCTGGTGCGACCACATGGTGAGCGCCAGTTTGCTTTGCGCATAGGCTGCAAAGTCGTCGTTCAAGATTTTTTTGCCTGTCAGCGCCTGTAAATCCACCGGTGCCTGAGCGGCGGATGATAAATTAATGACCCGGCCACCGGGCGGCATTAGCGATAACAGGCTGGTGGTCAATAGGTAGGGGGCGAGAGCGTTCACCACAAAGCGAACATCCTGCCCGCTGGCATTAAGCGGTTGGGCAATGTTGTAAACACCGGCGTTATTGATAATCACATCCGGCGTGACACTCTGGCTTTTGATTTGTTGCACCATGGCCGCCACCTCGGCCAAGTCGGAAAAGTCCGCCCGGTAGGTGCTAATGGATACCGCACCACACTCGCGCAAGGTTTTTGCGGCGGCGTTTAGCTTGGCTTCACTGCGCCCGTGAATCAGCAGCGAGTGACCAAGCGCCGCTAATTTTTGTGCGGTTAACAGGCCAATGCCATCGGTGGCGCCGGTAATCAGTATCGCTTTGCTCATGGTGCTCTCCGTGTTTAAGGTTCACTAGGAAATGGTAATAACCACTTTGCCCATGCCCTGTCCGCTCTCGGCGTAATCGTGCGCGGCGGCGGTTTCGGCCAGAGTAAATTGTTGCTCGGTCAGTACCGGTTTCAGCTCACCGGCATCCACAATACTCGCCACCTGCTTTAAAATTTCACCGTGGCGCTCGCGCCCGACATTGTGCAGCATCGGCAATAACATAAACACAATATGCATGCTGGCGCCTTTAATATGAGCCAGGGTTAAGTCGATTTCCGACATGGTAGAGGTCGTTGCAATTTGGCCGTTCAGCGCAATCGCCTGAAACGAATTGAGCAGGTTGGCGTCGCCGACGGTGTCGTAAATCACATCGAAGCCTTTGCCCGAAGTGTGCTGCTCGACATACTCATCCACCGCTTGGGTTTTGTAGTTGATGCCTGTCGCGCCGAACGATTCAATCAGTTGCAGCTGCTTGTCGCCGCCACCGGTGGCATACACCTCGGCGCCTAATTGTTTGGCCAGCTGCGTTGCAATATGCCCAACACCACCGGAACCACCGTGTACCAATACTTTTCGCCCGGCGCTGACACCGGCGCGGGTAAGGCCTTCAAAGGCGGTAATGCTCACCAACGGCAAAGCGGCAGCCTCGGCCATGCTTAAGGTTTTGGGTTTGTGCGCCATCAAGCGCGCATCGGCGACCATGTACTCAGCCAGAGTACCGGGTAAGTCCGCCAGGCCACCGGCGCAGCCGTAAACTTCATCCCCTACGGCAAAATCCGTCACACCTTCACCGACCGCGTCAACGGTACCGGCAAAGTCCATTCCCAACACGGCGGGCAGAGCCGGGGCAAAGGGTAAGTCTTCCCCTGCGGTGCGAATTTTGTAGTCCACCGGGTTAACACTGGTGGCGGCGATGCTCACCAAAACATGGCCGGGCTTAACCTCGGGCTGGGCGATCTCGCTCAAGGTAAAATGTTCACTGCTACCGTACTGGGTTAAGGTCATTGCTTGCATAGTGTTCTCCTGAAAATTAATTAAAAAAATAAAGGGTGCGGACAAAGTTTGCGGGCCGGGTTGGGCCGCTTATACCAATGGCACGCTGGGAAATTCGGGCAATACATCGCGGGCCAAAACCTCCAGCGTCGCTTCAATAGGGGCGCGGTTAAATCGCAAATTAAGCGCCACATGATTAATGCCTATGTCTTGCAGCGCGTGCAGGCGCTCCACCAAATGGCGGCTGCCCACGTGTAGCCCCAAGTGAATTGCCTCGGGTTTTGCATCCGGGTTTTCGGCCAAATCGATATACAGCGGCTGCATAACCGGCTTGGCAGGCCCGCCGGCCGCTTTTACCCGCGACCGCCACGCATCAATAATGATTTTTTGTTGGTCGGTAGCGCGCGGGTAAAGCATCCAGCCGTGGCCGTTTTGCGCAATCCACTCGGGCGCCTGCTGGCTGGAGCCGGTAATCAGCAAAGGCACTTCGCGCGCGGTGGGCTTGGGCAATAACTCCAGCTCCGGGCTCAGTTGGCCGTAGCGGTTATTGACCTCGGCCGGGTTGTGCCAGGCGCTCTGAATGTATTGCAGGGCATCGCGAAAGCGCTCTGCGCGATCGGCAAAGGGGAGGTTCATCGCCGGGTACTCTTGCGGCCGATCGCCCGAGGCCACGCCCAACAGCAAGCGCCCGCCGCTTAACTGATCCACACTGGCCGCCGCTTTTGCCACATGGGCGGGGTGGCGCAGCGGCAGCACAATGCTGGATACCCCCAAAGCAATATCAGAGGTTTGAGCCGCGAGATAACCCAGGTACACAAAGGGATCATAGACCTGACCGGCATCGCCAAACGAGGGCACATTAAAGGGCACATCGCGCAGCCAAAGCGCGGCAAAGCCCAGTTGCTCGGCCAGCCGGGTACGCTCGATATGCGCCTGCATCGCCGGTACCGGGTTGTCTGGGTAGCGCTCCAAGGGCGCTACTAAACCTAAGGTTAAGCGCGAGGGACGAAACACGCGGGTATAGGCGGCGTTTAGCGTCTGAAATGACTCGGCAATAGGGGCAAATGTATTCACAAAATGGCTCCTTCGGCTCGTAAAGCTTTGCGCTTATCGATAAGGGCCAGTATATTTATACTTGATCTTGTTGATAATGCCGTATTTTAAACAATCACTTTTAAGATTTCGTTGATAATATTATGAACATAGAGCATTTGCGCCTATTCGTTCGCGTGGCGAGCACACACAACATCAGCCAGGCCGGCGAAGAGCAAAACCTGTCGCCGGCAGTGGCCAGTGCCTATATCAACAAGCTAGAGAAGAGCTTGGCAACGCGGCTGATACACCGCACCACCCGGCATGTATCGCTCACCGAAGACGGCGAGGCATTCTTACCCCACGCCGAAGATGTGCTCGCCAGCGTCGAGGCGGCCGAGGCCGCCATAGGCCGGGGCAATCACGCCCCCAGCGGCACCTTGCGTATCACCGCCCCGGCCTCTTTCGGGCGCATGCATTTAATGCCGCAAATGCATGACTTTATGCGAGCCTACCCCAACCTGACCATCGACTGCCGATTCTCGGACGCGATTGTCGATTTGGTTGAAGGCGGTTTTGATATCGCCATTCGCAATGCCGAGCTTAAAAACTCCAGCCTGATCGCCCGCAAGCTGGCACCGGATAACCGCATACTCTGCGCCGCGCCGTCCTACCTAGAAGAGTTTGGCATACCGCAAACACCGCACGAACTGACTCAGCACCAATGCCTGACGCTCACCGGATTAGACACCTGGCGCTTTACCGGCCCCGAGGGGCCAATCGCGCTCAAAATTAAGGCCAAACTGCGCACCGACAACGGCGAAGCCGTGCGCGACGCCTGCGTGCAGGGCATTGGCATCACTATCAACTCCACCTGGAGCGCCTATCAACAATTGCGCAGCGGCGAGCTGGTGCACATTCTTAAAGACTACCCGCTGGTGTCCAACACCTCCCTCTGGGCCGTCTACCCCAGCTCGCGGCAACTGGCACCCAAAGTGCGGGCGTTTATTGATTACTTTGCCGGCTTATACAGTGGAATACCTTACTGGGAGCAATAAAGCATCATGCTACACTGGCGCCTCATGATGAAACCGCCACACTCTCTTGATGCCTAACTCCAACACGCCCGCCACTCGCTTAGCCACCCGCCTCGGTTTTTTAGTGGCGGGGTTTGGTATTGCCTGCTGGGCGCCGATGGTGCCTTTTATTAAAAGTGATTTAGGCATTAGCGAAGCCATTCTGGGTGTACTGCTTTTGTGTATTGGTTTTGGCTCTCTGGTTGCCATGGTGTTAACCGGTATTATTGCGGCGCGTATTGGCAGCCGGTCGGTGATTCTGATCAGTGGCTTTGCGCTCGCATTAATCTTACCGCTCTTACCCTACGCCGCTAGCATTGAACTGCTCGGTGTTGTTTTATTCGCATTCGGCGCCGCCATGGGTTCACTGGATGTTGCTATCAACCTGCACGCCATTGAAGTGGAGCAAGCATCAGACCAACCCCTTATGTCTGGTTTTCACGCCATGTTTAGCTTGGGTGCGTTTATCGGTGCGGGCTTTATTACCTTGCTGCTGTCATTGCAATTAAATTTATTATCCGCGTGCCTGGCAGGTACCGTGATCATGATTGGGACAATGGCTTTTTCCGCCCCCAACTTACTGCATGACCGTCCACCCGCAGGCGATACAACACTGGCCATGCCCCGCGGAAAAATTTGGCTTATTGCCGCGCTTACCGCCATCGCCTTTCTAGCCGAGGGCGGCATTCTCGACTGGAGCGCGCTGCTTATTGTGGCAACGGAAAAAGTGCAGGCAAGCCACGGCGGTTTGGGTTACATGTTGTTTGCGATTGCCATGGTAGCGGGTCGCCTTAACGGTGACCGACTCGCCACCCGCTTTGGCGACTACCGTTTACTCGTCAGTAGCGGGTTACTCTCGGTTGCGGGCTTTGTGATTTTACTGGCCATCGACCAAACAACCGTTTCACTCGCAGGTTTTACGCTAATCGGTCTGGGGCTCGCCAACATTGTTCCCGTACTGTTCCGCCGCGCCGGCAAACAAAAAGACATGCCCCCCGCACTCGCCATCTCCGCCGTTACCACCGCCGGCTACGCCGGCATCCTCATCGGCCCAGCACTGATTGGTTTTGTCGCTGAATGGGTAGGGCTTACCACGTCCTTCTGGTGTTTGGCCGGGTTGTTAGTTTTGGTAGTGGTAAATGCGAAAGGGAGTTGCCGGTGAATTAACGGCCGGCAAATTTCTCAGAAATGTGACTTATAGTCCGTAGACCTTGCAGCCTAGCCGTACAACAATAATCCTGTAACCACGACAGGAGAGCACGCCATGCAATACGAACTTATTGCCGAAGGTATCGGCCAAGCCAACCAACACTACGAAGAGGCTGCCGAGGAGCTTGCCCACGAGTTCCTACGCAGGCGTTATATGGAGCTGGAAGATGCCTATAACGTTTATCAAGCCTACCTGCAAAACGCCGAATCCGAAGACGGGAAGCTATGGCGAGAGCTGGAGGTTTATGCGAATCAGGTGTTGTATGGGGAGATGCATGAGAACTCTTTGATTACGATTGAAGTTGAAATGCTTAAGCCTTCATAAGCTCTGGGGGTAGATACGCCAAGAAATATAGGCGCCGCTAACGCGGACTTAAATTATAAGCTCGTCTCGCCGAGCGTGGCGAGTGACTTTTCTTTGCTTGGCCAAATCAAAGTAACCAAAATGCCGTTCCTGCGTATCCATACACCCACGGCATTAGTGCGTCCTTGCACGTCAAAGGCCACCCCAGCATCTCAGCCCTTCGTCGCTGAGCGTCCGGCCAGCAAGCACAGCTTACTGTTGTTCGATTACGCACAAAGTGGTACTTTGCAAACGCTAGATCTCACCCCTCGCTACAGCCTATTTTAGCGGGCCGCATCGACACGCCGTGGCCCAGGCCAGCCTCTCTTACTTCGCAATTCACCTTCTCCGTGGCGTGGCGATGCTTGCGCAAATGCAGCCCAGGCTGCCCTCTCTTGCTGTGCAATTCACCTTGCCTCTATTTTCTTACCCCTTAAAATAGGCCTACGCTCGGCTGGCTGCAGGGGACCTAAAAGCGGTACTTCGTAGTAAAGTGAATGAGCATATTTATGCGTCTATAGCGTTGACGCCACTTCGTAAAAGCTTTTCCTCTTGATATGGCTAATTATTGCATTTGAGTTTAGGGATGTGACTTATAGTCCGTAGACGTCACTTTCCTCAGGCGCAACAATAATCCTGTAAGCACTACAGGAGAACACGCAATGCAGTACGAACTTATTGCCGAAGGTATTAGCCAAGCCAGCCAACATCACGAAGAGGCGGCCGAGGAGCTTGCCCAAGAGTTCATACGCAGGCGTTATATGAAGCCGGAAGATGCCTATAACGTTTATCAAGCCTACCTACAAAATCCCGAATCACAAAACGGAAAGCTTTGGATTGAGCTGGAAACTTATGCAAATCAGGTGCTGTATAGAGAATTGCACGGGCATTCGATACTAAACATTACCATTGAACTTTGTAAAACCTGAAGCTTATCGTAGCTTACTCATTTAAGTGCAACATTTTATTAAGCTTCCAATAGGGATTCTATATACTCCACCAAACCTTCAACACTATCGAAAGCCGTTTTAACAGACACCATTGTCACTCCTGTTGTATTAGATTCCTGTCCATGGGCGATCCCATTACGCCACTTAACAATTGAGTTTATATGACCTTTTCGCTCATCTTTTGATAACAGCCAACCTTCAAAATCCTCTCCCCACTGACTATTAAAGCTGGAAAGGATAATCTTAATATTTTCCGTAGTCATATTTCGGGATATCGGCCAAGTCACCTCAACATAGCGTAATATTTTCTGATTGGCACCTTTTGAAGCATAATGCAACAACAATTCTTTTATTGCCTGCTCCAGATAACCAGAAGTAAGTACAGCGAGGTACTTCGCGTTATGAGAAAGAGCTTCCGGATCGGGATTTCTCTCCTCGGAGTAAATCCTGAACAAATTATCAATTCTTGACTTATACCTCCTGTACGACTGGTGACGAGCTCTCGACGTCATTGCATTCACCTTTCAAATATTTCCATTGCAATTCTTATTCTATTCTTAACATTTTCGGTATCGTTAATAAAGTCAGAGGTTGCATTCTTGTACTGCTCACTTTCTAAGATCTCATCTATCCTTATCAAAAGATTTGAACTTTGGAAATCACCGTGGAAAAGTCTTGACCTCGCAAACCCAACCATAATTGCATCGAATTTTGATAGGAGAAAAGTCCCACCTTTCTTGAACAAACTTTCTCCGCCCGACACTAATAAACCACGCACAGTCGTCTCAAATATTCTACGATACTCGATCGCTTTCTCACCACTTATACGTCTATTGACCTCCATAAACTCGTCTAAAAAGCTAGGCATGGGCGCCTTATATATCTCAAAACTTTCGTAGAGCGCAAAAAATCTTAATATAGCTTCAACATCCTTATATCGATTATGAACCGCACCGAACAGCTTTCGCCAGCTTGCGTCTTCATTCAAGTCATGCAATAAATCATCAAATTCCCCATGAAATATACAGGACCTTACTTCCTGATGCTGCAACGGCTTTCCGCTAGTGTTCAATCTCCGAAATATTTGAACTACAGCTTTGTTATATTCATATCCATAATCATCACTATCCGAAGCAGGATCCGGTCTTATAACAATACTATGAAGAATAGAATCACTTAACGCTCTCGCATCCGACTCATCTAGAACTTTAGATCTAGATGATTTAGCAACATCAGTATTAAAATAGCGACCTCTTAGATCTTCATGTATTTTCTTGCTATTCGATATTGAAAATTTTCCAGAGAGGTATCGATCTAGCGTCTTTAGCCTTTGCTGCCCATCGACAATATTCAAAGTTTTGGAATCACCATCTTTCGCCAAAAAAATATTGGGCACCGGCAAACCTAGTATTAAGGACTCGATAAATCTAGACTGCTCCGTAACACTCCAAACAAACCCCCTCTGAAAACCAGGAAGCTTTATATCTCCTCGCCTAACTCTTTTAACAAGTCCCTCAACATCACTATCCCACCCATAACTTGACACTTCAAATCTCGAAGGCTCATCTGACTCACTGCTATCCGCCTCTTCAACCTCAGTTATTTCTGAATTTTCATCAACACTAGCGGCAATATCAACTTGGCTCGCTTCTTCAATAATATCTATGAGCTCACCATAATCGGCCGCTCTGGATGGTTCATTATTTGTAAGATTTAGAAGAATAATTTGTTCATTCGAAACAAATAAAGCAAACACCTCCTCTGGCTGTGCAAAATTAGTAAATCGCCCCGGCCAAAATCTTGGATCACCGTCTTTTGTCTTAGGCCGATAGAGAGAAATTTTTGTTTCGAACTGACCACCATCACTAAGCACCACACAAGGAATAAAAACCTTACCCTCCGCCCCCTTATTTTGTCTTTCGTAATCATGAAGTTGCTCATCCCCTAGCAGCTTGACGATGGGTTTGGTAGCGTCGATTATATGATGATCGAGAGCATTTCTTGTTAGAAAGACTAGAGCATAATTAATCTTCCTCTCCTTTAACCATACCTCCCATTTTAACTCATCGCTATTGAGCACTCTATCTCCCATACAATCACCTCATCCGTTTTTTCGAACTTCATTGCTGTAAAATCATTCTAAATAACTAGCAGCATATCCTATGCCGGTCAAAACTACAGAAACTGACATAACTAAACTCTAATTAGCAAATTAGCCAAGGCATTACCTACGGCCAAGCCAAGCAACGGAGGAACCGCGTTGCCCACCTGCGTATACTGAGGAACTTCATATCTTCGCATTTGGCCACCGGTAGTAACCTTGGAACGAAAAACAAAATCATCAGGGAAAGACTGAATTCTTGCCATTTCCCGAACAGTCAACGTTCGAAGCTCAGCCTCATCATAATGACACGCATCATCAGGTATTGACAGCGCAGCGGGCGCTGGCAACTTAGAGTCCAGTGCATTTTGAGTTCTTTTTTTAGTAGTATGAGCATGAAAAAACTCTATTAAATTTGACTTTTCACCATGCCTAAATAACTTATATGAACCATCTTTCAGCAAGAATCTGTATTCCCTCAACTCACCCCAAGCACGCTCACTCAACTCAGAACTCATACCCTTAAGAACTTGCAAGGCCTCTCGCTCAGTTGCTTTTGAGCACTTTTTAATTATCTGATATATTCGAAAGCGTCGCCGGACCGAATCACTATTATTTCTAGGTTCGTGATTAAATATTTCTTTTCTTTTTTTCAGAAATGAAAACTCCCTATTAACACTCTTTACGAACCTCGACTTACCAGAAGGATTAGAAAACTTTATATCGTCCAAAGCATCTTTTACTGACACCTGATTTTTTATCACCAAATCAGACAAAAAGGATTTTTTCATCAAATCTAGATCTTTATCTCGTAGAACATCAAAGTACTTTAAGTCCTCCAAGCCTACAGACTCGGGGTTTTTTCTTACCTTTCCGACAAACTTTTCTCCATACGAGAAAAGTAGTTTTTCACTATCGTTAAGATTTGGCCTGAGAGACCTATAGAAATCCAGACGAGCTCCAATCATTAAAAATCTTGGTCTATTCTGAGGAACACCAGCTAAACGAGCATTTACATGCAAACATAAAGGCACATATCCGATTTCAGCAAAAGCTTTCGCAACTTCAAACCAGGCATGGTAGCGAACACCTCCTTCAGTAAACGCACGCAGAATACCCGTGACGTTTTCGAGAACGGCAAAACGAGGCTTTATCATTTTTACAAATTTGGCAAATTCCCACGGAAGTACGTTCTTATCACAATCCTTTTTCCGTAGTCCAGCCATACTAAAGCTTTGGCATGGAGGCCCTCCCGAAACTAGATCGATACCACCGGCGCCGTAGCCATCCCTTATTGCCATTCGCAGGGAAGTTCTTTTTTCTAGAAGCTTATTCAATTCAACAATGCTTCCGACAACTAGCTTTCCCTTCATTGACTCTATGTTTGAATCAATGTCTGAAAATCCCTCATCGATACCGGGAAATTGAAAGGGGTTTTCTCTTAAGCGCTTTGATATATCTATAGTGTCATACTTGCTTGAGAGCCATTTTACTGATTCCGGCACCCTGCCAACCACTGCATAATTTTCAAGATCTTCGCCAAAGAAGTTATAGGCGAAAGTTTCTGCAGCCATTGGAGAGAGCTCATTAGCCAAAACCAGGTTAAAACCAGCTTTTTCCAATCCTAGAGAAAGACCGCCACAGCCAGCAAATAGTTCGATATGGTTCAAAGTAGGGTGCCCATTTAGAGTTAGTTATGCCGAGGCGTATTCTAAAGGAATTCACCCGTAAATTCCAGGAGGGGGTTATTGACACTAACTATCACAAACGGTAATCTAATATCTAGGCTTCTGAGAGCAGCCTTCAGCCCACTCTAGTAAAGACCCCTCGCGTCCTCTCGTATTACAACATCAATTCGGTTAGAAAGCTTATTTGTGGGCAGTAAGTTTGCACCTTCCGAACATAGACTGTTGTAGTGCAGAGGAAATTATGGCGGACCAACCTCCACTTACTGAACGTAAGATCAAGCGCTATAAGCAAGCTGCTAAAAAATTAAAAAATGAAACCAACTGCACCCATGCCCAAGCTCTCGATTACGTTGTCCGAGAGGCAGGCTTCAGCAGCTGGAAAGAATTACTAAAAAAAGCAGAAGAACATAAACAATCAGAATTTCAATCGTTACATATAGACCTTGCTGAGGACACAAAGAGGAACGACACCACCTCTGAAATAAATAATTTAACCGAACTCAATCGCCGGTTTCTCGCAAAAGAAGGTATTGCGTTTTCTGCATTTTTTCCTACACCGACAGGGTTAAAAAAGTCCATTCTAGACGCCACACAACAAATTAGAACGCACTTTTTATTGGAAAGCTTTCATAACTATGACGATCAACCACAAGGGCCTAATCACAAAATACTAAAAGACGCCTTTTTTGTATATGACGATCGGATTCAAGGTACCACTATGAGCCTGTACCGGCCGATTACAAAAAATGGCGACCCCCGAATGTGGTTTCGAGAGTTAAATCATTTTTGCAACGCAGGAGATTTGATAGCTATTGTACTAATTGATGGCACCCCCCATCTTTTTAATCTAGCACAACAAGATTTATCTAGTGGCTTTGAAACTGACTGCGCAATACGTCATGCGTTGTTGAAGTATTTAGAGTCGAGTCAAGACACAGTAAATGAGCTTTTAGGTAAGTTGCGACAGCTGGCAAAGGCGCCGCTCAAAGCTATAGGTCATGGAAATACTACAATTGGTATGACGATTGAGGCCGCACTAGGAGTTGACCCTAATTCAAGCAAGTTGCCAGACTATAAGGGAATAGAGCTTAAGTCAGGGCGAAGCCCTAAAAATCGCTCAACTTTATTTGCTCAAGTTCCAGATTGGAGTAAAAGTCAGTGCAAAAGTAGCGCTGAGATTTTAAAAAAATATGGCTATCAGCGCGAAGACGATTATAAACTGTATTGTACAATTAGCGCACGGAAAGCTAACTCTCAAGGCCTTTACTTTAAATATAGCGACAGTAAAGATGAGCTAACGGAGGTTCATACTTCGGGTCAAAATGTTGCTGCTTGGTCTGGCGAAGTACTTAGAAGAAGGCTAAAAGAGAAGCATAGTGAAACATTCTGGATTCATGCCACCACCAGAATTGTCAATGGGGAAGAATATTTTAACTTGGAAACAATAACTCACACTAAAACGCCAATTATCAGTCAATTAATGCCCTTAATTGAAGATGGAACTATTACAATGGATCATTTAATAAAGCGATCCGGTAAATTGAAGCCTAGAGTTACAGAGAAAGGCCCCCTGTTTAAAATAAACAAGCGAGACCTACCTTTGCTATTTCCAGAGCCACGAGAGTACCAGTTAGTTGATAGAAGGGAGCATCACACATAATATCGTGCTTCGGGCCTAGGGTGGAATATTAAACTGCCCCTCACACATTTTGACTGCGAATAAAACAAACAACTGAAAAGCTAGTTATGGGGCAGCCGCGATATTGGATTCAATTTTCGTCCTCCGCTCCTCGAGCCGACCCAGCGCCTTCGGCAAAGCTGGTCCCGCGAGCAAAAGATTGAATTAGCCTCAGTGAACCCCTTTACGTCAAACCACTTCCCGCACACCGTCGCCCACTCTTCACGTTGATTATGTACCAGGCAGCAACCGAAATGGCGCCGTATACGTTGTTAGATTGACGGTTTAATACAATCGCCTCGTATATGTCCATGACATCGACACACCGGCCTTTTATGTCGATACTTTACTACTTTTTCGACATAAACGACGTTTTATCCAGACCCCACCGCCCGTAAACCGCTCCCCGTAAACCACACGCCGTCCTCCACTGTTCAGAAAACCAACTTCAGCACTCTCTATTTAACCGATTTACCGGGTGGGGTGCGCACCACTCATAATAGAGGCAAAACCGAAACTGGGTAAAAAATGGGCGCGGCCATAAGCCGCCCGCCCCACTAAGCCCGGTACTGCCTAGAACAAGTCAAACATATACCTTTTGGCATATGACCTTTACATACCCTTACCGTCAGAATTATTATTGGTCATTTAGTGCTCAACGAAAGTGCCCCGAACCCACACTAACAGCTGTAATTATTTACCCATGTAGCTGCATCACGCTTTGATATAAGTAATCGCAGGCTCTCTAAAAATAGGAAAGGGAATATTTATGGATCAGTCGCCTGTGCAAAAGCTCCTTGTTATTCGCCAGTCAGATGGGCAATTAGTCACTCAATCGCTCCCCCTCGAACAACCTATAATGGCAGTACCGCAAAGCGGTTATGCGATTATCGATCCGGCAACAGGCAAACCCCCCGCCAACCTAATCGCCAAAAAACGCGACGACGACTTAGTCATTGACCTGGAAGGCGAGCAAGCCATAGTGGTTGAGGCCTTCTTTAGCACTGAAGGCACCGTGTTTGTTCCGCAAGCGACACTGGCCGACGATGCACTTACCGGCGCAGCCTTGGATGCCCTCGCCGCAGCCGATGGCAATGAAGACTCTATTGTTTGGCCGCAAAGCTCAGAGGACGAGTCATCGCTTTTGACTCCAATCGGTTGGGGTGTGGGCTTTGTGGGTGGGTTGGCACTCGCGCTGGGTGGTTCCAGCAGCAGCGATGACGCAACAAATCCAACCGGGCCAGCACCAACCCCAGATCCAGAACCTATCGTTACCAACATTACTGGCACCCTAGTGGCAGGCCCCGTTATTGAAGGCAACGGCCTCACTGTGGATGTGTTTGCCGCCGACGGCGTAACATTGCTCGGCACCACAACCGTTGATGCCAACGGTCAGTTCATCATTGATGTAGGTGACTACACGGGCGCTATTATCGCCCGTGTGCGCGACGCAGACGATGGCGCCGACTACCTGGATGAAGCCACCAACCAACCAACCGATCTGACCGCAGAACTTAGCGCTATTGGCGTTGTAACCGAAGCGGGCAGCCGTGTTTCGCTTAACATCAACCCGGTTACCACGCTGGCGGCGGAGTTTGCGCTCAATAACAGCAGCGACGGTTCGCTAACCGCGGAGTCGGTTAACGCGGCCAACCAAGCCATTGCCGAACTGTTCAACCTGGGCAACTTGCACGATGTCACCCCGAGTGCCACCAACAACGGCACTTTTGATGGCACCGATGGCTTCTCGCCAGCCGAAATGTATGGCCTGCTCTTATCAACCTTCTCAGGGGCGGACCAACAAAACGCGGGTGACAGTCAGGCCACTATTAACGACATTCTGGCCGCCATCAGCACCGACGATTCAGGCAATCTGGTGCTTTCTGAGCAGGGGCAGAGTCAACTGCTGGCAGGCGCGGATCTTGTCACTCTACCTTCCGGCGACCCAACGACTCACAATGTCGCGCCAATGATTGATACCTACGCACCCAACTTTACCTCAGAGCCGGTGGCAGACAACCTGGCCGAAAACAGCGGCGCCGCGCAAACCGTTTTTACCGCCGCCGCCACCGATGCCAGCATCATTACTTACAGCATTAAACAAACCGATGGTGATGATTCATCACTGTTTACCATCGACGCTCAAACCGGCGACCTTACGCTAACGCACAACCCAGACCACGAAACGCAAGCCAGTTATCAGCTCACCATTATCGCCACCGACAGCGCCGGCAACAGCAGCGAGCAAACTCTGACCCTGAACGTTGACGACCTTGACGAATCCACCCCCAACTTTACCTCCGCATCAACCGCACCCGCCATTGAAGAAGACTCCGGGGCGGGCCAGGTTATATACACCGCTGCGGCTACCGACACCGCCGATGTGGATGACAGTACCGACACCTCAGCAGAGCTCACCTACCAATTAAAACAAGAGGGCGACCACGCACAGCTTAGTATCGACGCCAATACAGGTGAGGTAACGCTGATTGCGAACCCCGACTTCGACACCCAAAGTCGTTACGACTTTACCGTTATCGCCACGGATGTTGCCGGCAATACCACTGAGCAAGCCGTGAGTCTGGACATTGACGAAGTCGCGGATGTAACACCGCCGGTCACCCCAGACAACACCAGCCCGGTTATTACCTCTGCCGCGACGGCCCCGGCCATCGACGAAAACTCCGGCGCAAACCAAGTTATTTATACCGCAAGCGCTACCGACAACAGCGCCGTCACCTACTCCCTGACGGCCGGTAGCGACGCGGCACTGAGCATTAACGCCATCACCGGCGCCGTCACCTTAACCGACAACCCCGATCACGAAGCCCAAGCGAGCTACAACTTCACCGTCGTCGCGACCGACACGTCCGGCAACAGCAGTGAGCAGGCAATTACCCTCAACGCCAATGACCTCGACGAAAGCGCCCCCAGCATCACCTCGGGCGCAACCGCCACTGCAATTGATGAAAACTCCGGTGCAAGTCAGGTTATCTACACCGTTACCAGTACAGACAGTGCCGATATCAACACAGGCAGCACTGCCTACAGTCTTAAAGCGGTGGACGATCACGCCCTGTTAACCATTGACCCTTCCAGCGGCGAAGTCACCCTTACCGGTGACCCAGATTTTGAAACCAAAGCCAGCTATAACTTTACCGTCGTCGCCACCGACGCTGCCGGCAATACCAGTGAGCAAGCGGTTTCTCTCGGTATTAACGACATAACCGATGAAACCGCGCCTACCGTGAGCAGCGTTGCCATTACCAGCGCTACCGGCATCCAAAACAGCGCCGTAAATGCCGGCGATGTCGTCACCGCCACGGTAACCATGAGTGAAGCCACCAATGTCGACACCACCGATGGCGCCCCGCGCTTAGCACTTAACATTGGCGGCAACGCCGTTTACGCCAACTACGCAGGCGGCAGTGGCACCAACGCCTTAACCTTTATCTATACGGTGCAGGCAGGCGATACCGACGCCAACGGCATCAGCATTGCTGCCAACGCGCTGAACGCCAACGGCGGCACACTCGAAGACGCCGCCGGTAATACCGCCGAGCTTGCTCACAGCGCCGTAACCGATAACGTCAGTTATTTGGTGGATACCACCGCCCCTACCGCGCAGGTTATTCTTAACCCACTCCAGCATATGCTCGAGCCCACGGGCGTCACGGATGGCGATGACCAAGTCCCCCAAATCACCGCCCTGGGCAGCGACGGCGCCTTTGCCGTGACTTGGTCTGGAGACGATGCCGGCGGCCATGAAAGTATTTTTGTGCAGCGCTTTAACAGCAGCGGTGCGGTGGTTGACTCACCGATATTACTTGAGCCCGACGGTGTCACGAATGGCAATGACTTTTACCCCCAAATCACCGCCCTGGGCAGCGACGGCGCTTTTGCCGTGACTTGGTATGGGCAGGATGCCGACGGCGATTACAGTATTTTTGTGCAGCGCTTTAACAGTGCCGGCGCGCCGTTGGGTAGCCCCATACTGCTCGAGCCCGACGGTGTCACGAATGACCATGACCTAGACCCCCAAATCACCCCTTTGGGAAGCGACGGCGCCTTTGCCGTGACCTGGCATGGATTCGATGCCGGCGGCGATTACAGTATTTTTGTGCAGCGCTTTAACAGTGCCGGCGCAGCAGTAGGCAACCCCGTACTGCTAGAGCCCGACGGTGTCACAAATGAAAATGACTATGTCCCCCAAATCACCGCCCTAGGCAGCGATGGCGCCTTTGCCGTGACCTGGAGAGGAGACGATGTCGGCGGCGATTTAAGTATTTTTATTCAGCGCTTTGACAGTGCCGGCGCAGCGGTAGGCAACCCCGTACTGCTGGAGCCCAACGGCGTCACGAACGGCATAGACAGTTACAACCAAATCACCCCCCTGGGCAGCGACGGCGCCTTTGTCGTCACTTGGCGTGGGCAGGATGCCGGCGGCGATTACAGTATTTTTGTGCAGCGCTTTGACAGTGCCGGTGCACCGGTGGGCAACCCCGTTCTGCTGGAACCCGACGGCGTCACAGGTGGCGGTGACTATGCCCCCCAAATCATCCCTCTGGACAGCGACGGCGCCTTTGTCGTGACTTGGTATGGAATCGATGCCAGCGGCGATTTCAGTATTTTTGTGCAGCGCTTTAACAGTGCCGGCGCAGCGGTGGGCAGCCCCGTACTGTTGGAGCCCGACGGTGTTACGACTAGTACTGATCGAGACCCCCAAATCACCGCCCTGGGCAGCGACGGTGCCTTTGTCGTGACTTGGCATGGGCAGGATGCCGACGGCGATTACAGCATTTTTGTGCAGCGCTTTGACAGTACCGGCTCAGCGGTGGGCAGCCCCATACGGCTCGAGCCCGAAGGCGTCACGGGCGGCGGGGACGAAAACCCCCAGATCACCGCCCTGAGCAACGACGGCGCTTTTGCCGTGACCTGGCGAGGAGCGGATGCCGGCGGAGACGACAGCATTTTTGTCCAGCAATTTAACGCCGACGGTACACCAGTACTGCAAAGCACCATTGATGCCTCAGGTTCAGTCACAGTGCAAAGCACCGAAGTAGGCACGGCCTATTTAGTCCACGACTCGGTCACCGTAACCAGCGTCAGCGACATTACCGGCGCGGCGGATCAGTTCTGGAACCAGGCCGCGATTGCCACCGCCAATACCGATGTCAGCGTGGCGGCCACAGGTTTGGCCGATGGCGACTACCAAGTGTACACCGCCGATGCGGCCGGTAATGTATCCGCCGCAGCGGCCACCGGTATCACCATCGATAACACAGCGCCCAGCTTTACCAGTGGCGCAAACGCCACGGCTATTGATGAAAACAGCGGCGCCGGGCAAGTGGTTTACGACGCCGATGCCACCGACGTTACTGATTTAACCTACAGCCTAAAAGCCGTAGACGACCACGCCGACTTCACCATCGAAGAAGCCACCGGCGAAGTCACCCTAACCGGCGACCCAGACTTTGAAGCCCAGAACAGCTACAACTTTACCGTCGTCGCCACCGATGCACTGGGTAACAGCTCCGAGCAAGCAGTGACTTTGGGTATTAACGACATAGCCGATGAAACGGCACCCACGGTCAGCACTGTTGCCATTACCAGCGCCACCGGCATCCAAAACAACACCCTCAATGCCGACGATGTGGTTACCGCTACCGTCACCATGAGTGAAGCCACAAATGTTGAAACCACCAACGGTACCCCGCGCCTGGCACTGAATATCGGTGGCAATAGCGTGTACGCCACCTACGCAGGCGGCAGTGGCACCACGGCACTCACCTTTACCTACACCGTGCAGGCAGGCGATACCGACGCCAACGGCATCAGTATTGAAGCCGATGCGCTGGATGCCAACGGCGGCACGATTGAAGACGCCGCCGGTAATACTGCGGTGTTGACTCATATTGCAATTGCCGACAATGCCGGTTATTTGGTGGATACCACCGCCCCCACCGCGCAGGTTGTTCTATACCCCATACAGCATTTGTTAGAACCCGACGACGTTACTAATGGGGACGATCAGCATCCCCAAATCTCCTCCCTGAGCAGCGACGGCGCCTTTGCCGTGACTTGGTCTGGCGTCGACACCGGCAACGACAATAGTATTTTTGTACAGCGGTTTGATAACAGCGGCGCAGTGGTTGGCTCGCCGATATTACTCGAGCCCAATGGCGTAACATTGGGTAATGACATAAGCCCTCAAGTCACCGCATTAGGCACCGAGGGCGCTTTTGTGGTCACTTGGCGTGGAGAGGATGCCGACGGCGACGACAGCATTTTTGTTCAGCGTTTTGACAGCAGCGGCACGGTAGCTGGCTCGCCGATAGCACTTGAGCCCACTGGCGTGACGGATGGTGATGACGATGATCCTCAACTCACCGCACTGGGCACCGAGGGCGCTTTTGCGGTCACTTGGAACGGGAGGGATGCCGACGACGAAGACAGCATTTTTGTGCAGCATTTTGACAGCAGCGGCGCGGTAGCTGGCTCGCCGGTACTACTTGAGCCCACTGGCGTGACGGATGGCGGTGACTATTATCCTCAGCTCACCCCACTGGGCGCAGATGGTGCCTCTGTGGTCACTTGGTCTGGTCAGGATACCGATCGTGACCTCAGCATTTTTGTGCAGAGATTTAACAGCAGCGGCGCAATGATTGGCACTCCAGTATTGCTTGAGCCTAGTGGCGTAACAACGGCGAGCGACGTATATCCTCAAGTTGCTGCATTAGGAAGCGATGGTGCCTTTGCTCTGACATGGAGTGGGGGCGATACCGATGGCGACCTCAGTATTTTTGTGCAACGTTTTAACAGCAGCGGTGTGGCCGTTGACACGCCCATAAAACTTGAGCCCGATGGCGTAACGAACGGTACTGACCAAGCCCCCCAGCTTGTCGCGCTGGGCACCGACGGCGCCTTTGTGGTCACTTGGAATGGGTTTGATACCGATGGCGAAGACAGTATTTTTGTCCAGCGTTTTGACAGCAGCGGTGTGGCCGTTGACACGCCCATAAAACTTGAGCCCGATGGCGTAACAAACGGTACTGACCAGGCACCCCAGCTTATCGCACTGGGCACCGACGGCGCCTTTGCGGTTATCTGGTCTGGGGTTGATACCAACGGCGACAACAGTATTTTTGTACAGCGCTTTGACAGCAGCGGTGCGATGGTCGACACGCCGATTTTGCTTGAGCCAGATGGTGTTACAAATGGTTCTGACGACAACCCACAAATTACCCCTCTGGGTACCGAGGGCGACTTTGCGGTAACGTGGTCTGGGAGAGATGCCGATGGCGACCACAGTATTTTTGTACAGCGCTTTAACGCTGACGGCACCCCCGTTCTGGAAAGCACCGCAATGGATGCCTCAGGCTTGGCCACCATTCAAAGTGCAGAACCCGGAACCGCCTACTTGGTACACGACTCAATTACAATCAACACCCAAAGCGATATCACCAGCGCGGCGGATCAGTTCTGGAACCAGGCCGCGATTGCCACCGCCAATACCGATGTCAACGTCGCCGCCACAGGTTTGGCCGATGGCAATTACCAGGTGTACACCGCCGATAGGGCCGGTAATTTATCCACCGCTGCGGCCACCAATATCACCATCGACAACACACCGCCCAGTTTTACCAGCGGTTCGACCGCCGCCGCTATTGAGGAACACAGCGGCAGCGGCCAAACCGTTTACACCGCCATCACCACCGACCTTACCGACCTTACCTACACCCTAAAAGCCGTAGACGACCACGCCGACTTCACCATCGACGAAACCACTGGCGAGGTAACCCTAACCAGCGACCCGGACTTTGAGACCCAAAGCAGTTACGACTTTACCGTCGTCGCCACAGATGCACTGGGTAACAGCTCCGAACAAGCCGTTACTTTGGGCATTAACAACACCGCCCCCACCGCACAGGTTATTCTGGACCCAATGCAGTATATGCTGGAGCCCAACGGCGTCACGAATGACCAAGACATAGCCCCCCAAATCACCCCCCTGGGCAGCGACGGCGCCTTTGCCGTGACCTGGTATGGAAAGGATGCCGGCAACGATTGGAGTATTTTTGTACAGCGTTTTGACAGTGACGGCGCGCCGTTGGGTAGCCCCATACTGCTCGAGCCCGACGGTGTCACGAATGGCCACGACAAAGACCCCCAAATCACCCCCCTGGGCAGCGACGGCGCCTTTGTCGTCACTTGGTATGGGTGGGATGCCGACGGCGATTACAGTATTTTTGTGCAGCGCTTTGACAGTGCCGGTGCACCGCTGGGTAGCTCCATACTGCTCGAGCCCGACGGTGTCACGAATGGCCCTGACCTATACTCCCAAATCACCCCTTTGGGAAGCGACGGCGCCTTTGCCGTGACCTGGCATGGATACGACAGCGGCAGCGATTACAGTATTTTTGTGCAGCGCTTTAACAGTGCTGGCGAACCAGTGGACAATCCCATACTACTCGAGCCTACGGGCGTCACGGATGGCCATGACTATGCCCCCCAAATAACCCCCCTGGGCAGCGACGGCGCCTTTGTCGTCACTTGGTATGGAATCGATGCCAGCGGCGATTTCAGTATTTTTGTGCAGCGCTTTGACAGCATCGGTTTGGCCGTTGATACACCGATATTGCTTGAGCCAATTGGCGTGACGAATGGTACTGACTACGACCCACAAATCACCCCCTTGGGCAGCGACGGCGCCTTTGCCGTGACCTGGCATGGATACGATGTCGGCAGCGGCCGCAGTATTTTTGTGCAGCGCTTTAACAGTGCCGGCGCAGCGGTGGGCAGCCCCGTGTTTCTGGAGCACGACGGTGTTACGACTAATACTGATCAAGACCCCCAAATCACCTCCCTGGGCAGCGACGGCGCCTTTGTCGTGACCTGGTATGGGTACGACGGCGGCAGCGATTCCAGTATTTTTGTGCAGCGCTTTAACAGTGCTGGCGAACCAGTGGACAATCCCATACTACTCGAGCCTACGGGCGTCACGGGTGGCAATGACGACGCCCCCCAAATCACCCCCCTAGGCAGCGACGGTGCCTTTGCTGTGACTTGGAGAGGGTACGACGGCAGCGATTTAAGTATTTTTGTGCAGCGCTTTGACAGCATCGGTTTGGCCGTTGGTACGCCGATATTGCTTAAGCCAATTGGCGTGACGAATGGTACTGACTACGACCCACAAATTACACCTTTGGGCACCGAGGGCGCCTTTGCGGTGACTTGGTCAGGGCTAGATGCCAATGGCGACCGGAGTATTTTTGTGCAGCGCTTTAACGCCGACGGCACGCTGGCGTATCCTGACTCGACAATTATTAATGCATCGGGAACAGTCACGGTACAAAGCTCCGACCCCGGCACCGCGTATGTAGTACACGAGTCAATTACGGTTAATACCCTAAGCGATATTACCGGCGCGGACGACCAATACTGGAACCAAGCGGCCATTGCCACCGCCAATACCGATGTCAGCGTGGCGGCGACAGGATTAGCGGAGGGTAATTACCAGCTGTACACCGCCGATCCGGCCGGCAACTTATCCGCCGCTGCGGCCACCCCCATCACCATCGACAACACTCCGCCCAGCTTTACCAGCGGCGCAACCGCCACCGCTATTGACGAAAACAGCGGCGCCGGCCAAGTGGTTTACGACGCCGATGCCACCGACGTGACCGACTTAACCTACACGCTAAAAGCCGTAGACGACCACGCCGATTTCACCATCGACGCAACCACCGGCGAAGTGACCCTTACCGGTGACCCGGACTATGAAACCCAAGCCAGTTACAGCTTTACGGTCGTTGCCACCGATGTCGCCGGAAACAACAGCGAGCAGACCGTGACCCTGGGCATCAACGATCTGGACGATGTGGGCCCCACCGTCAACAATGTTGCCGTCACCAGCGCCACGGGAATTCAAAACAGCACCTTAAACGCTGACGATGTGGTTACCGCCACGGTAACTATGGATGAGGCCACGCTAGTCGACACCACTGGTGGCATACCGCGCTTAGCACTGAATATTGGCGGCAACACCGTTTACGCCATCTACGCAGGCGGCAGCGGCACCACCGAATTAACCTTTACCTATACCGTGCAAGCGGGCGATACCGACGCCAACGGCATCAGTATTGCTGCCAACGCGCTGGACGCCAATGGCGGTACATTGGAAGGCGCTGCCGGTAATACCGCCGTGTTGACTCACAGCGCCGTAACCGACAATGCCGGTTATTTGGTGGATACCACCGCCCCCACCGCGCAGGTAATTCTTAACCCCATACAGCATATGCTGGAGGCAGCTGGTGTGACCGATGGCGTTGACGCCTCGCCCCAGCTCACGGCTCTGGGCACCGAGGGCGCCTTTGCGGTCACTTGGTATGGAGTCGATGCCGACGGCGATCGCAGTATTTTTGTGCAGCGTTTTGACAGCGGTGGTACAGCTGAAGGTACGCCGGTATTTCTTGAGCCCAATGGCGTGACGGATGGGGAAGACATTTCACCTCAACTCATTGCACTGGGTACCGAGGGCGCCTTTGCGGTGACTTGGAGTGGAGCTGATGCTGGCGGCGATTACAGTATTTTTGTGCAGCGCTTTGACAACAACGGCGCGGCGGTTGGCACGCCGATTTTGCTTGAACCCGATGGCGTGACAGATGGGGACGACTGGTATCCCCAGCTCACCGCGCTCGGCTCCGACGGCGCCTTTGCCCTCACTTGGCAAGGAGTGGCCGGCGGCGACTTCAGTATTTTTGTGCAGCGTTTTGACAGCAACGGTGCTGCGGTTGGCACGCCGATTTTGCTTGAGCCCGATGGTGTGACAGGTGGGACTGACTGGCGTCCTCAACTCACCGCACTGGGCACCGACGGGGCCTTTGCGGTGACTTGGTATGGAGACGATGCCGATGACGATGACAGTATTTTTGTTCAACGTTTTGACAACAGCGGCGCGGCGGTTGGCACGCCGATTTTGCTTGAACCCGATGGCGTATCGAATGGTAACGACCGCAATCCCCAACTCACCGCACTGGGCACCGACGGGGCCTTTGTCGTCACTTGGGGTGGGCAGGATGCCGGCGGCGATTACAGTATTTTTGTGCAGCGCTTTGACAACAACGGCGCGGCGGTTGGCACGCCGATTTTGCTTGAACCCGATGGCGTGTCGAATGGTAACGACCGCGATCCCCAACTCATCGCACTTGGCACTGAAGGTGCCTTTGCGGTGACTTGGTATGGAGAGGATGCCGGCGGCGATAGCAGCATTTTTGTCCAGCGCTTTGACAGCAACGGCGCAACGGTAGGCAGCCCCATACCGCTCGATTCCGGCGGTGTCACGGCTGGCTACTATAACCCCCAAATTACGCCGCTGGGCAGTGACGGCGCCTTTGCCGTTACCTGGCGTGGGAAAGATGCCGGCGGCGATGACAGTATTTTTGTGCAGCGCTTTGACAGCAACGGCGCAACAGTGGGCAACCCCATACTGCTCGAGCCCGACGGCGTCACGGATGGTACTGACTGGTATCCCCAAATCACCCCGCTGGGCAGCGACGGCGCATTTGCCGTGACTTGGTATGGAGACGATGCCGACGGAGACTACAGCATTTTTGTCCAGCAGTTTAACGCTGACGGCACACCCGTACGGCCAGATTCAACCGTTATTGATGCATCAGGCTCAATCACCACCCAAAGCACCGAAGTAGGCACGGCCTATTTAGTCCACGACTCGGTCACCGTAACCAGCGTCAGCGACATTACCGGCGCAGCGGATCAGTTCTGGAACGAGGCTGCGATTGCCACCGCCAATACCGATGTCAGCGTGGCGGCCACAGGTTTGGCCGATGGTAATTACCAGGTGTACACCGCCGATGCCGCCGGCAACCTCTCTGCCGCTGCGGCCACCAATATCACCATCGACAACACAGCGCCCAGCTTTACCAGTGGCGCAACCGCCACCGCTATTGACGAAAACAGCGGCGCCGGCCAAGTGGTTTACGACGCCGATGCCACCGACGTGACCGACTTAACCTACACGCTAAAAGCCGTAGACGACCACGCCGATTTCACCATCGACGCAACCACCGGCGAAGTCACCCTAACCGGTGACCCAGACTTTGAAGACAAAGCCAGCTACGACTTTACCGTGGTAGCCACCGACGCTGCCGGCAACAGCGCCGAGCAGGCGGTGTCTTTGGGTATTAACGATGTAGCGGAAGCAGAAGCGGATACCAGCGTGGTGGTGTTTGATTTGGTGAATGGCCAAAGCTCCGACCACAGCGACCGTACCTTCTCGGCCGCCGAAAGTTACACCATTTATATTCAGGTGGATTCTGATAGCAGTGCGTTGAATTCGGGCTTTGCTCGATGGTCTGGTGCTAATAATCTAAGCGCTGATGATCGTATTGTTATTGTTGGCAATGGGAGTGATATTATAGGTTTCTTCGATAACGAGGTTACTGCTAGTATTGCAAACTCAACGTATTACCGACTTAGCTCAAATTCTTTTACTGCCGTTAACCTTGCCAGAAATAACGGTTCATTCATTCGGTATGCACCGGATGGCAGCGCAATTTTTAATTTATGGACAGGCAGCAGTTGGGCCTCCAACCCCAACAACAATAACAATTTCAGCACCCTCTATTTAACCGACTTACCGGGCGGGGTGCGCACCAGCCAAGGGTTGGTATAAAAACCGGTGCAGGCGACAGAGCAGCCCCATTACCGGTTGTTGCGGCAACTGGCCGAGTGCCAGGCCTACCCGGCACTGCTGGAGGCCTGCGCGCACGAGGCCGGCTCAACCGAGGTAGACTCGCTGCGCGCTTTGGCGCTGGCGCAACTGGGCGAAGCGCAAGAGGCCGAGCAACTGCTGCAATTGCTTAACGCGGCCCCAATAACTGAGGTAATGGCCGTGGATATGGCCGGCGCCTATTTGGCGCTTGGCCACACCGACAGGGCCGAGCCATTATTGCGCCGCCCACCCATTGCCGATGCCCCCACCGAGAGCTTGCGACTGGCCCGGCTCGGGTTGTGTCAACTGCAACAAAATCACCCGCGTGAAGCACTCGAACAATTACTGCAAAGCATAGTGCAGCACCCACGAATTACCGTTTTTACCCATGCGCTGCGCCTGTGTGCTAACCCCCAAAATACTGAGCAAGGCGAGCAGTTGCTGGCCGCCGCCAAGCAACACTGGCTTACCGAGCGCGCAAACTGGCCCGAAGACGGCGCCGCCTTTTACGACCAGCAGCTGCGCGGCCTGCGCTTAGACCTGTGGCTGGTCGGTGACGCCTTTGACGCCGCCGAAACCTGGCTGGAGGAGCAGCGCCACACCTTACCCGAGAGCGATTGGTGCCACTTGTTAATGGGCTACGCCCAGCGCTTGCAGCAGCGCGACCGCCACACCGAGGCCGAAGAGCGACTGCGCGCTGGCCTTAACCATTACCCCCAACACCGGCCCCTGTTGTTGCAACTGGCCGAGCTGACCCAATTACAGGGGCGCAAAGCGCAAGCCAATGCGCTCGTGCGCAAGGCCATAAACGCCGCTGGGCAAGCGGGTGAGCCCACGACTGGCCTTTGGCTGCGACTCGTTCACAACAATGTGCAAAACAATGCCCCATTAGCGGAACACGCCCTGGCAAAAGCGCGCCAAGAGTTGGACGCACTGCCGGCCGACTCCATGACCGATTCTAGGGCCGACAGCCAACAGGCTGCGCTGGAGTTTCAGTATCGGCTGGGGCTGGCCGGGCTCTACGGGCAACAGCAATCGCTGGACAAAGCCGAGGCCGAGTACCGCCAATTGCTCAGTGAACAGCCCGACAATTTGGGTGTGCTACAGGGCCTGGGCCAATTGCTGATGCAACTGGGGCGCATCGACGAGGCCATTGAATACTTTGAAACCCTAAAAACCCAAGACCCGGCCCGCGGCCACGCCGCGCTGATTAACGCCAGCCGTTACCCCGAAGACGACGCAACGCTGCAACAACTGGAAGACGTAGCCCACACACCGGGGCAAGAAGGCAGCGTGCGCGCCAGCTTGTTACTGCAGCTGGCTAAAACCTACGAAAAACGCAAAGATTACCCCCGCGCCATGGAACTTGCCAACCAGGCCAATAGCGCCGCCCAACGGCTGTTAAACTACGACCCCAAAGCGCACCGCCAGCGCTGCGCCCGTATTCGCCATGCCTTTAACGCTGAATTTTTTAAATACCGCCCACCGGCACAATACGGGCTGAATACCAACGTGCCGGTGTTTGTGGTGGGTATGCCGCGCTCGGGCACCACTTTGGTTGAGCAAATACTGGCCGGCCACAGCGAAATACACGGTGCCGGTGAGCTGGGTTTAATACCGGGCGCTATAGCCGGCATGGAGAGATGGGAAAGACGCACGGGCTCGGGCCGGCGCTACCCGGATTGCGCCGATGACTTAAGCCCCAAGGTCGCCCAGGGCATTGCGCAAAACTTACTGGATGAATTGCAAAGCTACGCCCCCGAGGCCAAGCATGTGGTGGATAAACTGCCGCACAATTTTGAAAATGTTGGGCTGATAAAATTTTTATTCCCCAACGCAAAAATTATTTCCGTAAGACGCGATCCGCGTGATATTGCTCTGTCCAATTACTTTACCGACTACGCGGCTAAACATGGCGGCATGGGCTTCGCCTACGATCTGGACTGGATTGGCGAGCAACTGGCCGACCACAATTTATTGATGCACCACTGGCAGCAAGTACTGCCGGGCGAGATTTTAGAAGTCCAGTATGAAGAGGTCATCGCCAACCCCGAAGCCTCGGCGAAAAAGATGCTGGAGTACATTGGCGTAAGCTGGGAAGCCGACGTGCTCAATTTTGCCGAGCTGGACCGCCCGGTCAAAACCGCCAGCGTGTGGCAGGTGCGCCAACCGATTTACCAAACCAGTAAAGCTAAGTGGCGACGCTATCAGAATCACTTAAAACCATTGATTAGCGCTACCAATCGAAAAATTACATGGGAGCCAATACGTATGACCAGCTTGCCCGAACCCGGCTGGCTGGACACCGGCGTAGACCACTATAACGCGCAGCAATTCAATAAGGCCGAACGCTGCTTTAAACAACTGTTACACTTTGTGCCCGAGCACGGCGCGGCGAACTTTATGCTGGGCTTGGTATACGCCAACAACGGGCTCTTAGCCGACGCTATTGGTCATATGGAGCAAGGGCTGGAGCGCTGCCCCTGGAACCGCGACTGGCGCAATGACCTGGCCCGCGCCTACCGTTTAAACGGTGATGAAAACAAAGCTGACGCTCTTTTTAAAAAACGCGAGCTCGAAAACGAAATAAATACACCGGAAGATATAATGAGCGATACACGCTATACAACGCCGACAAGCTCAGGAGTTTATTGAATGACTCGGCAACATTTCCCCCGTTTGAATTTACTGCCCAAATTGTTGAGTACGTTGTTAGTAATCTGCACATTGGCAGTTCAAGCCCAAGTCAGCTCATCGCTACCTAAAGACGGTTTAACCGCCGCTCTGCGCGCCACGCTTGCCAACCACCCAGCCATTGCCGGTAAGCGAGCCGAAATCCAAGCCAGTGATTACTCCCTGGGTGAAGCTCGCAGTCAAAGATTGCCCAGTGTTAGTTTAAACACCGCCTATGGCGAGGAGAACCGAGCTAACTTTAATCAAGACGAATACGCCTACCCCACGACTTTGCGAGTCCGCCAGCCGGTGTGGACCTTTGGTCGCATCAGCAACAACATTGAAGCCGCCGAGGCGGGCCTGGACAGAGAATCTGCCGATTTGGTACGCGTACGCCGCGAACTTTTAACAGACACAGCACTGGCTTACGCCGGTGTGCTAAGCGCCCGCGCCAGAGTGGCGGTGGCAGAACAAAACTTAATGCAACTGGAAGTGTTGCGCCAACAAATACAAAGGCGTGCGGCGGGGCAATTAGCCTCCGATGCGGACACGCGTCTCGCCGATACCCGGCTCACTCAAGCCAAGATTTTACTCTCGCGTTATCGCGGAGAAGTCGATATCGCCCGCAATACCCTGCAAAGCCTAACGCAGTTACCCATTGTCGGAAGCACCCCCATTGCCAGTGGCCTGTTGCAGCTTGAAGCCGACGCACTGCTCGAGGAGCGTGTACTAAAACAAAGTGCCCAAATACAATTGCGCAAGCAGAATGTTGCGCAAGCTCGCGCTCAAGTCAATCAAACCCGCACCTCTGCCATGCCCACCGTGTACTTACAGGCAGAGCAGTTTTACGACCAACCGGCGCTGCGCGATGACAGCCAGATTAGTGTGGTGCTTGAAGCGCAACTGGATGGTTTGGGGTTCAGCACTCGCAACCGCACCGGTGCCGCCAGCGCCCGACAAATGGCAGCCGAGCAAGAACTGCGCTTAGCTCATATACAATTGCAGCGCGACATCCGCCGCCTGCAACGACAGCGCACCTTGATGGGGGATATCGTCGAATCACAACGTGGCGCCGTTGAAGACTTGCAGGCATTGCTGGACTCTTACCAGCGCCAGTACGAGTCTGGCAGTAAAAGCTGGCTTGAGGTCATGAATATTCAGCGCGAACTCAACACGGAACGCGTACTGTTAACCGACAGCCAAAATGAGCAACTGCGTTACAGCCTTGAATTGTTGGGTTTGAGCGGCGAGCTCGACCTGCTCGCCGGGCTGGAGGTGAACAATGACTGAAACACCCCTATCAGAGGAAGGTCCCAAGCTGACGGAAAACCTTGCTGCAAAAAAGGTGTGGCGAGCCCTGTTTCGTGAAAAGCGCTGGTTGCGGCGAGTTATTGTCGCAACCTGCTTGATTAACTTGCTGGCGGTGTCTATGTCGCTGTTTGCCATGCAGGTGTACGACCGCGTGGTACCCACTTTGGCCTACGCCACGCTCACAACCTTAACCGTGGGTATGATTATTGTCATTGGCTTTGACTGGAGTTTAAAAACCCTCAGAGCGCGCATACTCGACAGTCTAGCCAGCGCCGTCGATATACAACTGTCGCAGCGCGTTTATGAACACTTGCTAAAGCTGCGTTTAGACACTCAGCCGAAAAGCCTGGGCACATTGGCCGCACAGGTCAACAGCCTGGACGCTGTGCGTCAATTTTTTTCTTCGGCCGTCATTTTTGCGTTAGTGGATTTACCCTTTGCTCTGATGTTCTTGGTTTTTATTGCGATTATCGGCGGCAAGGTTGCTTGGGTTTACGCTGCACTGCTGCCCATTGCGTTAACCCTAGGCTTGGTTAATCAGTGGCGTCTACGGCGCCTAATGCGCGAACAGATTCAACGCAGCAACGAGCGCCAGGGCTTATTGGTAGACACTATTCGCGGTGCTGAAACCATTCGCGCCAGCGGCGCCAGCAATTCGTTCGGTGAGCAGTGGCGGGACATGACCGGCACCATTAACCGCTACACTTTGCGCCAGCGTGCCATCAATAGTTTGGTTACCGTTACCGCCACGAGCTTGTCCATGTCGGCCTATGTCGGCGCCATTGTGGTTGGTGTGTGGCAAATTGAGGCGGGCCTACTCACGATGGGCGGCATGATTGCCTGCAGTATTTTAGGGGGGCGCATCATTGCACCGGTTGCACAAAGCGCACAGTACCTAATGCAGTGGCAACAAGTCAGTCAATCACTGCGCTTGGTGCACGATGTTTTGAGCCTGCCGGGCGAGCGCCGTCACAATCAAACGCTGCTCAAGCCCAACGCGGCGCCGCAGCACCTGCAACTGGAAAAAATTCGCTTTGGTTACCCCGGCTCACCCGTGATGCAAGTAACGCTGGACGAGCTTACTGTGCGCAGTGGCGAGCGCACTTTGTTGCTTGGGCCTGTGGGCAGTGGCAAATCGACTTTGTTAAAAGTCATGGCAGGCTTGCTTCCCCCCACTGAGGGCAGAGTGCGACTGGGCGATGCCGACCTGTGGGAAATTGACCCGACATTGGTCAGCCAACAAATTGGATATTTACCTCAACACACTCAACTTTTTCGCGGTACGTTGCGCAGTAATTTATTGCTGGGTAACGAGTGCAGTGATGACGAGCTTGTGACTCTGTGCCGGGATTTAGGCATCGATAAAATCGTCGATAATAACCCGCTCGGGTTAGACCTGGTCATTAGCGAAGGCGGCGATGGTTTATCCGGCGGACAACGCCAACTGGTGGCCCTGGGACGATTAATTTTAGCAAGGCCGAAAATTTGGTTATTGGACGAACCCGGTGCAGGTCTCGACCGCGACACCGAAGAACGTTTTTGGCAATGTCTGGAAAGCGCGCTAAGCACGGATGATATTTTGGTTGTGAGCACCCACCGGCCCATGATTGCAGGCCGGTTTGCCACCCGCGCAATGATAATGGCGGACGGCGTCATTCAGCGCGACGGGGCGCCCGAAGCGATACTGCCCATGCTTAGAACACGCGCGACGAATGAGTCTCCTGCGGCACCTAAAAAAGGAGGCTTTGATGTTATCTGACCCAGTGGATACCGACACTCGCCTGTCCCAATACCATACCGCCCGCCACGGCGCTTTTATCTACGTAATACTGGTTGCGGTGCTGGCTTTTATTGTGTGGGCGAATGTGTTTACTTTGGATGAGGTCGCCCGTGCTCAGGCCGAGGTTATTACGCCCAGCCGCATACAAGTTATTCAGGCGGTGGACGGCGGCGTGCTGCACGAGCTGCACGTACGAGAGGGTGACCGGGTAAGCCCCGGCCAGGAATTGGCGCGACTGGACCCAACCCGTTTTGCCGCGTCAGTGGGCGAAATAGAAGCGCGGCTTTACGCACTAAAAGCCAAAGCCGCGCGCTTGCGTGCCGAAGTGATTGGCGCCGAGAGCCTGACTCTGTCCGATGACATTCGGACCCAGGTGCCAGAAGTCGCCAGTGTAGAATTAGCGCTGTTTGAGCAGCGCCGCCAAGGCCTGGCTGACGAGCTGAGAATACTGCGTGAGGGCGTTGCGCTGAGCCGCAAGGAATTGTCACTGGTACAGTCATTGCGCCAACAGGGTGATGCCAGTGGCGCAGAGCTTTTGCGCGCAGAACGAAGCCTAAACGAAGCCGAGTCGCGTTTGGTGAACCGGCGCAATCAATTTTACGAAGACGCTCGTCAGGAACTTACCCGCGCTGAAGATGAAAGTGCACAGGCCGAACAGCTGCTTATTCAACGCCAAGAAGAGCAAGCGAGTAGTGTATTTCGCGCTACCGTACCGGGCATTGTTAAAAATATTCGGGTAACCACCGTTGGCGGCGTGCTGCGCGCGGGCGATGAACTGATGCAGATTGTACCGGCCGAAGATAATTTGATTTTACAGGCTCGCGTTAGCCCGGCCGATATTGGCCGCGTGGAAACAGGCCTAAGTGCCAACATCCGCCTCGACCCATTCGACTACACCATACACGGCACCGTGCAGGGCAAGGTCACCTACGTCAGCGCCGACACACTAAAAGAAGAAACCGCCGACGGTGTTGATATTTACTACCGGGTGCATATCGAGCCTGTTGCTTTCCCCGTAACGACCACGACGGGCAAAAGACTGACGTTATCGCCGGGCATGACCTCGCAGGTGGATATTCGCACTGGCGAACGCAGCCTTATTAATTTTCTGCTAAAACCGATACGAAAAACACTGTCATCATCGCTAGGGGAAGAATAAGAAATCGAACATTTAGGGAGTGCCTTCGACGGCGAAGGGAGGGCATTTCCGTTCCCCGTAAACCACACCCCGTCGTCCACTCTTCAGAAAACAACCGTCAACAACCGCAAATCAAATATTAACACCGCATTCGGCCCAATTTTATTGCCTACGCCCTTCTTGCCCCACGCCAGTTCGGGCGGTACGACGAACTCGTAGCGGGCGCCCACTTGCATTAGCTGCAGGCCTTCGCGAATACCGGGGATGGCTTCTTTCATGCTGAATTCGTCGGGCAGGCCTTCTTTGTAGGTATCGCCGATGATTTTGCCTCCCACCAGCTGAATGCGCTGATTGACTTCGACGGTGTCGGTTTCCGTGGGGGTCATGCCGTCGCCGTCTTCCAGTACGCGGTAAAGCAAGCCGGTGGCGGTTTCTTGCACGCCCTCTTTTTGGCGGTACTTATCTATGTAGCTCTCGCTGGCGGCGCGATTTTGGCCGGAGGAGCCTTTGTTGAGTTTCTTCTTTGCCATAACTTTTTCTGGAATAAATTCTGTCGATTAACACACTAAGCCCGGCTGGGCGAAAAAGACCTGGCCACCCTTACAATTGGAACAAAGTAATGATTACCTAAGGCCTGATATGGCTTCGAGACGCTCAAATATTAGATTTTCTCGGTCTGAGTCCCCTCTAGCCGTCGACTGGACAACATACGGAGTATCCGGGTGCTTGAGAAGCTTACCGAACTCTTCGGCTAAATATTGGCGGAGTTCTTCAGGAGCCATTGGCAACTCTGTTGCAAGTTCAGCGCGACCATCTACAAGGTTAAAAATATCTTCCGCATCGTGACTCTCTAGCAAATCATTATTACCCCGCCCCTTAAACGCTTCGAGCTTAGTCGCCAAGAAATAAGGCGGTGTCACCAACCGAATGCGGATGGATGATGACAACATTTGAGCTTGCGCAGCGTTTAACGCCTCACTATACCAACGGTTACTAAATCCAAGCACCTCCGCATTATCGGGCATAAAATCTACCTGCAGTGCACCTAAACGAAAGCGGCAGTTTACGGCCTCGTTCATGGCAATACGAAAACCGCGCGCCTGTAGCTGTTCACTTAAGAGATGCCACTGAGAATAGCCCAAGACACTGACTATTACATCCACATCATCCGTATAGCGGACGGTTTCACGAGTGTATGGATCGGTCATAAGTAAGCCGGTAGTACATCCCCCAACAAACGCCATAGAGTCCATCATTTCGGGCCCTAAGGCCCGGGCAACCAGCTCTATCATGTCCCGATGGCGGTTAAATTGGCTCATACCGAAAACTCTTGCTTGAGCATGTCACTCGCCACTTTAGCCTCGCGAGGCCGCCCGAGGCGAATGGCATCTACCAACGCCAGCAATTTATACAATTTTTCGTCTTGCGCTGCTGCAGCGGGGACAGCTTTGCACAAGGGCTCGACACCCTGCCCCATGTCAGTAGCCTTAGCATCAGGCCACACCGGTAATAAGTCGCCTGCAGACATAACTTTTCCAACGAGTGTCGGCGCGGCAAATGCAGTAGGAATACCCCGTACCACCGGCCCTAGACTTGCTGGAAACACATATTTAATACCCTCGCGTAAGAAACCCAAAAGAGCGCGCCGGTTAACTCTGGGCAAATTCGTAGGCCGATCACGCGCTACCAACCCCACGTGAATACAACGGTTAAGAGCCTGATTAAGCTCACTTTTACTGATACCCGTGGCCTGCGCCAAAGCCCGAACGCTGTACTGATGGGGTTCGTTCGCATGGCTGGATTGCTCCAAACTGACCATCTTCAACAACAAGAGAATATCTTTACTTTTCATCACCGTAACCGCCAAGTTGAAGACCTGCAACGTCCTGCGTCCCAGGACAAAGGACAGCACTTATGGGAAGTGTGCACCTAGCCAATGTTGTCGTCAAGAGAATTCACCAAGGCAGAAACAAGGCTTAAACCTCAAGAACCATAACAAGTAGGTGACGTCGATTCGTCGCGGTCGGCGGCGTCTTCGGTGCGCAGGGCATCGAGCAGGGCGCGGCGCAAAATTGGCAGGTGGGATTGGTCGGGCTTTTTACTGGCCGTTAGCAAGGTCAGCCGGCCCTGACGGGCGGCGCGCATTAGCGGCAATAGGCAGTCGGGCGCCTGATCTAACTGGTGGCGGTAGGCGTGGCCGAAGGCGGCTTCGGTGAGTTCACCGCGGTGCCAACACTGACGCAATCCGGTGGACGGGGAGGCCTCTTTATACCAGTCGTCCAGTGCCAATTCGTCTTTTTGTTTGCCCCGGGGCCAAAGGCGGTCCACCAGCACGCGCGCACCATCGGCGGGCGAGGCGTCTTGGTAAATACGTTTAAAGCGGATGTCGTAAGCCATAAACAAAGTCTAGCAAATCTGCTTCGCCCTGCCGATGCCCGACGCCGCTGTTTATTCGCGGCCGCCTTCCATGCGGTGGCGTTCTTCGCTCAACAATTGCAAAGCTTGCTCGGCGGTCAGTTTCGAAGCCGGCGTTATCAGCGTCACGACAACACCTGCCAGCAGTGAGCTGAGCACGGTGGGTATGACCGGGTTGCCCCAATAATACTGATAAACATTCACCACTACCAGCGAGGCCACAGACGCCGCCACCAGCGAGGCAATGGCCCCGGCGGGATTAAAACGCGGCCAGAAACGACCCAGTAAACCACAGACAAACAGCCCGGCCATAACGGTGGAGATCATGGTGGTGATATAGCCAATAATGTCATTGGATAAAAGCGCAAAGCAAAGCGCGACGGCAATAATGCTTAACAGCGCCAAACGGGACTGCTGAATAACGCGATGCCGGGGCGGCATTTTGCCGGTAACCATACTGTAGATATCGCGCATTAAAATACTCACCCCGGCGATGGCATCTGAGCTTGCGCTAGACATAGTCGCGGACAAGCCGGCAATCAATACCACCACCCCCACCGCCAGCGGCAACACTTCTGCCGCTAAAAACGGGAAGGCAAAATTGCGGTTATCCAACTCTGGGTTGAGCGCATAAGCGCCCATGCCAATAATCGCAGGCACGCAAGAAAAGAAAACATAAAGTGTGCCGGAAATATAAAACGATTGGCGCACCGAGCGAATGCTTTGCGCGGAGTAAATACGCTGGCGAAATGACGGGGTGGCCAATACGCCCACGGCCACAACCAACATCAGTGACACGGCGTGTAAACCGCCGATGGCGTCTATGGCCAAAAAGCCAACATTGCTCGTCGGCTGCGCGGCCAGCAGCGCTTGCCAGCCACCGACAGCGTCCACCGCTAACACTGCCATTAATATAAAGCCGACAAATAAGATAATCGCCTGTAGGGTATCGGTCCAAACCACCGCGCTGTAACCGCCGATAATGACGTAGATGGCAAAGCTAACGGCAATAATAATTTTGGCCAACTGCAAATCGATGCCGGCAATCCAGGCGAGGTACAAACCACCGCCGAGAATATGCGCACCCAACCAGCCAATACTGGCGACAAAAATCAATATCGCGACAATGTTTTTAACCCAGCGGCTGGCGCCCACGTAGTAGGAAAGCTCCTCGCTCATGGTCATAAATTCAAATTTACGCACCGGGGCAAAGCAAAGGCCTAACAATAAAATACCAATAGCACCGCCAATACCGTAGAGCATACCCGCCCAACCATTGGCGTAGCCAAAACCCACTGCACCCATGGAGGAGCCCGTACCCACCATAGTGGCAACAGTAGTGCCGATGGTAAGAAAAATGGGCAGGCCGCGACCGGCCAGCAGAAAGTCCTCGCCATTTTTATTGCCGCGCGACACAAAAATACTGAGCGCGATTAAACAAGCAACATAAGTGGCGAGCGCGGTTAAAAATAGATTGGTGCTCATAAGTTTCTTCAACAATGACGTTATTGGAATAATGTCTAACGTTCAGCGTTCAGCTAATGATCCTATTCCGGCGACTTATAACAGACCACGCCCACTTCCACTTTACAGTCGACCACTAAATCACACACTGAGCAAATCCGCGCCGGTGGCGCATTGCCAAACACTTGCTTAAAAACTTTGTTGAACGATTGAAAATAGCGCGCATCGGTCAGGATAACCGTGAGGTGGACGACGTGCTCTTTACTGTAACCGGCGTTGGCCATTATTTTCAGGCAATGATCAATGGCCAGCTGGGATTGCTCTACCACTGAGCCCTCCACCACTTCGCCATCAATCATCGGCGTTTGGCCCGATACATACAACCAGCCTGCAGCCTCGGCTGCCATGGCAAAGGGTAGGTGTTGGCCACCGGTACCCATACTGCCCTCGGCGCCGTAACGTGTAATACTCATGTTGAAATCACTCCTGTTTAATATGAACTAGGCAATCATAATTGCCTAGTTAAAATATCAATGATTCTGCGCCGGGCTGCCCCCAGCGGTTATGACTGGCATCGCGACAAAAACTGCCCGTTGCGGCCGGTTTTATACTGACCGGGTACATAGCTCAGCTCGCCGTTTACCCACACGGACTGAATGCCCGTTGCTACCTGTTTGGGATTGGCAAAGGTGGCGGTGTCCTGAATTTTTTCTGCATCAAACAACACCAAATCGGCCCAGTAACCCGCGCGAATTTCGCCCCGACGAGGCAGGCGGAATTCAGCGGCAGACAAACCCGTCATTTTGTGAATGGCGGTGGCTAAATCAAAAATTTTTCGCTCGCGACAATAGTGCGCTAACACTCGGGGAAAGGCGCCCCACAATCGTGGGTGTGGGTGCGGATCGTTAGGCAAGCCATCGGAGCCAACCATAGTGCGCGGGTATCGCAAAATATTTTCCACATCCTGTTCACTCATGCAGTAGTAAACCGCACCGGCCGGCTGTAGACGCTCGGCGGCCTGAAGCAAACTCACCTGCCATTCGGCGGCAATTGTGCCCAGCGTTTTTCCCGCGTGTTCGGGATGGGGCTCCGACCAGGTAATAAAAATATCGGTGTCTTCGGTGACCTGCGCCAAGTCCAGAGTGCTGGAGCTGGCGGCATAGGGATAACAGTCGCACGCCACTTTTTGTGTTTGCGCGGCGCCTTCTAAATGCTGCAGTAATTCTGTACTGCGGCCCCAGTTGCCTTTGCCTGCACACTTTAAGTGAGAAATAATCAGCGGTGCCTTACCCGTATGCGAGGTGTAAAACGCTTCGTTCATCGCCTCCAGCACGCCATCGAACTCGGTGCGCAAGTGAGTGGTATACACCGCCCCGGCCTCACCCAGAATCTTGACCATCGCGAGCACTTCGTCAGTAGTGGACTGCTTGGCGCTGGCGTAGGCAAGGCCGGAGCTCATACCGAGCGCGCCGTCTTGCAGCGCCTCTTGCAACTGGCCGGTCATGGCCGCCAGCTCAGCATCGGTGGCGGCGCGGTCGAGCCGAGCCATATGATTGTTGCGAATTGCGGTGTGCCCAACCAGCGCGCCCACATTAACGCTAGGCTGAGCGGCTTGCACGGCACTCACATAGTTAGCAAAATGCGGATATTGGAACTGGGCGTTATCCCCCAGTAAGCTGAGCGGGTCGGGCGGGTCGCCAGCCAAAGTGACCGGGCTGGCACTAATACCGCAATTGCCCACGATGACGGTCGTTACCCCCTGGCTGATTTTCTCCAGCATATGGGGGTTGTGAATCACATTGAGGTCGTCGTGGGTATGCACATCGATAAAACCGGGGGCCAAGCACAGGCCCTCTGCGTCTACCGTGTGATTCGCGCTCGCCTCTAGGTGCGGTGCCACGGCGGCGATTTTGCCCGAGGCGATGGCGACATTGGCACGAAAAACTCCGCCGCCGGTGCCATCCAGCACCAGCGCGTTTTGAATCAGGGTGTCGTACTGCATAAGTCTCTTATTTACTAACAAACCCTAACTCAAAATGGTTGCGAGTTTGCCGTCAGTCTCCAAGGGGCAAACGATCTTTGCCCTGCTTGTGTGTATCCAGCGTGTGCTTTATGCGGCGCAGTGTCTCTCGGCTTTTACGTTTTTGGCGCACCGCCAACTCTGTTACTAATACATCGAGAGCGGCGAGCATCACATAACGCGACGCACTGGGTTTAAAAATAAAATCGGTTTCCATCGATTCGATTGGCAACAAACAATCGACCATATTGCCCAGCGGAGAATTCTGTACGGTAATCCCCACCAACTTGGCGCCGTACTCGCGGGCGATTTCTGCCGCCGCTTGCACATCTGGGCTGTAACCCCCGGCCGACAGGCAGATCACGACATCGTTAGCTTCAAGGGTTGCGGCTGCCATTCGCATCAGCATGGGGTCCGAGTAGGCGGTGGCACTCACCCCCAGTCGGAACAATCGATACTGACATTCCTGCGCCAATACGGTGGAACCGCCGCCCACCCCAAATACAACGATTTGCCGAGCCGCGACCATGGCCTCCACGGCGGGCTCAACCACTGCATCGGTGATTAGTGCCGCACTGTGCTCTAAAGCAACTTGCACCGCTTCAAATACCGCGTGCTTCCCATCCAGCTCCGTGGGCGGCTCGCTGTAAAACCGCTGGCCGATCGCCACCGATTGGGCCAATCGCAATTTCAAATCGCGTACATTTTTACAATCCACAGCGCGGGCAAAACGGGTAATACTGGCCTCACTGACCCCAGCCTTAGCCGCCATATCACTGATACTGGCTTGTGAGGCAAACTGTAGGTCGGCCAAAATCATTTTGGCGATTTTCTGCTCGGCATCACGCAGTTGTCCGTACAGAGTGTTAATGCGCGATACGATGTCTAGATCATGAGTCATTACCCGTCTCCTCGCCCGCACAATAATGGTCGATTACCCAGCCTGGCTGGCGTTATTATGCACCCAATGAAATTATGTATCAACATTTGACCATCTTTACTGTTATTTAATATCATAAGTAATTGCAACACTTCACTTTACCGGCCTGGGCCACCCTATGACGACCACGCAAGACACAACTCATTCACTCAGCGACAAAGGGATTGTGATTACCGCGCAAGCGGCGCCTTACTTGTTAGACGAAGCCATCAGCTTACCTGCAGCGGTATTATACCAGTCGCGGCTGACCAACAATCTTAGCTGGATGCAGCGCTTTGCCGACGCACAAGGCGTCAAACTGGCCCCACACGGCAAGACCACAATGACCCCAGCACTGTTTCAACAACAATGCGAGCAAGGAGCCTGGGGCCTTACCCTTGCCACTCCTCCGCAAGTTGCAGCGGCGGCCGAAGTGGGCACCCGGCGTGTTCTTATGGCTAATCAGTTGGTTGGCCACGCCAATATGCAGCTCATCAGCCAGCTGCTGGAAAATTCTCAACTGGAGTTTCACTGCCTGGTAGATAGCCGCGCTAATGTGGAAGCACTGAATCGATTCTTTACCAGCCGCGGCCAAACGCTCAATGTCATGATTGAGATGGGCGCCGACGGGGGACGCTGCGGTTGTCGCACCAGCGAGCAGGCACTGGCACTGGGCCACGCCATTGCCCAGCAACCCGCCCTAAACCTAACCGGCATTGAAACTTACGAGGGCGTCATTAGTGGCCCCAATGCCCCGGCGCGTATTCGCCAACACCTGACATGGGTGCTTAAAACGGCGCAGGAAATATACGGGCAGGGATTATTTACCGGCGCCAAGGCCATCCTTACCGGCGCCGGATCCGCGTGGTACGACTTGGTCGTGGAGGTATTCAGCCAGGCCGACCCCGATACATTTACAACCGTTATTCGCCCCGGCTGCTACCTGATTCACGACCAGGGTATTTACCTTGAAGCACAACAAAACGTACGACAACGATTGGGGGACACATGTACGATACCGGGCGACTTACAATCTGCCCTTGAGATTTGGGCCTATGTGCAATCGCTGCCCGAAGCGGGAGTGGCCATTATTGGGCTGGGCAAACGCGACTGCGCCTTTGATGCCGGCCTCCCCCAACCCACCTTACATTTTCGCCCTATGGATGACACCCCAAAACCGGCACCATCATCTTGGCAGGTGGTAAAGATCATGGATCAGCACGCCACCATGACCATACCCAGCGACAGCAATCTGCGCGTGGGCGATATGATTGCCTTTTCTACCTCGCACCCCTGCCTTACCTTCGACAAGTGGCGACAGCTGCATGTCATTGATGACCAATTCCGAGTACTGAATACCATCGACACTTTTTTTTAATGAGCGGCATAACGATGAAACGGATTACCACTTTTTTGCTTTTGGCCTTCGCGGTAGTGAGCCTAAAGGCTGCGGGGCACACTCACACCACCCCAGTCGCCGCCGCGCTTATGCCACAACCGCAATCGGTTACCACCGAAGAAGGTCTGCTGCATTTAACCGGTATACCAAGCATTAAAATAATAGGGTCAAACAGCGACAGACTAATCGCAGCTGGCCAGCGTTTTACTGAGCGCTTTAGTCGCCAAACCGGTCTTACCCGTTCAATACCAAACACGCTATTAACCTTGCGTATCCGTAACTCTGCACTGCCTCTGCTGGACAAAAAAAGCGAGTCTTATACGCTTGCAATAACCCCCCAAGGCATCACCCTAAACGCTGCCACCGAGCTTGGTGCCTTGCGCGGCTTGCAAACATTGCTGCAATGGGTCGGCATAAACCAAGGGCCGAGCTTGGCCTTACCCTCGGCCGTGATTCGTGACCAACCGCGTTTTGCCTGGCGCGGTTTGCTACTGGATTCGGTGCGGCACTTTTTACCGGTGACAGATATTAAGCGACAACTTGATGGCATGGCCGCAGCTAAGCTCAATGTATTGCACTGGCATTTAACCGATGACCAAGGCTGGCGTTTTGAATCTAGCGCTTATCCGCGCCTGCACACCGTTGCCAGTAATAACGGCCAATTTTATAGCCGCCAACAAATAACCGACGTCGTAAACTACGCGCACGCACGCGGTATTTACGTGTTGCCCGAAATTGATATGCCGGGGCACGCCAGCGCCATTGCACTGGCCTACCCGGAGCTTATGTCCGCCCCCGGCCCCTACCGGGCGGAAGATCGCTGGGGCGTACACAAGCCGCTACTCAACCCCGCCAACCCCAAGGTATATCAATTCGCTCAAACCATTTTACAAGAAGTCGCCGAGCTGTTTCCATTTCCCTATGTGCACATCGGCGGCGATGAAGTTGACCCGGAACACTGGCAAAATAATCCGAACATTCAAGCCTTTGCCCGAGCTAATAATCTGCCGGATAGCCACGCACTACACGCCTACTTTAATCGACAACTGTCCGATATTCTCTCGCAACTGAACCGGGCGATGATCGGCTGGGACGAAGTACTGCACCCCGAGCTTGCCCCCGGTACCATTGTGCAGTCCTGGCAGGGGCCAGATGCTCTGGGCCGGGCGATCAATATGGGTTTTCCCGCACTGTTATCGACCGGCTTTTATCTCGACCAACCGCAGTACGCCAACTATCACCACCGCGTCCGCTTTTTACCGCAGCCGATTGATATCGACACCACCCCGGCCGACAACGAAAGCTGGAGCAGTTGGCGCTTTATGGTACCGCGCAAACGCGGCAGTGATGTACAAGGGCAATTGACAGTGATTGGCGAAGAGGAAAATGCTCGCGGCTTTATTGATTTTCAAGGCAAGTCGCGTCAGGTGGTGCAGAACCTTCGCCGACAAGACGGCGACATACAGTTTAATGTCGATACCTGGATGGGGCCGGTGGCAGCCACTCTCACAACCACGCAAAACCAGCTGTACGGAACACTGCAGGTAGGCAATGCCCCCTACACGTTAACCGGCGAGCGTGTGGCAGGCAGCGATATCGCTCACAGCCGCATCCCTGTGCCACAGCCCAAAGATTATATCGACAGCGACAAACAACACTTACTGCTCGGTGGCGAGGCGGCACTGTGGAGTGAAATGGTTGATCGTACCAATTTGGATTTACGCTTGTGGCCGCGCGGTTTTGTGGTGGCCGAGCGTTTGTGGTCCGACGCCTCGGTCAGAGAAGAAAAATCCATGCAACAACGTTTGCGCGCTGTGGCGAATTGGTCAGTGCACTCTGTGGGCTTGCTGCATGATGAGCAGCAAAAAAATAAACTGGCAACTCTGGCTCCCAAGGCCGAGTTATCCACCTTGCTGACGGTCAGCTCTGCCTTAGAACCGGCACACTATTATCATCGCCACCACGAAAAATCCGTGCACGAAACCTATTCGCGGCGCGACCGGCTCAACCGCCTGGCCGACGCTTTGCCCGCACAAAGTGATACCGCCATAGAGTTTGCACAACAGGTAAACGCCTGGCTCACTGCCACCAATGACAAAGCGCAAACGGCTGCCCTGCAAACGCAGCTGCGCGCTTGGAAAAAAGCCAGTGAGGCATTGAGTAAAACCTCTGCCAATAATGAACTACAGGCATTGAATGCCAGTGTGTACGACATCAGTTGCGCGGGGCTTACACTCATCAAACATATTCAGGCCAGACAAACACTTGAGCCCGACCAGCTAACAGACATTCGTAACCATCTCAACACAGCACTCAGGCTTCAACACGAAATCATCGTAGCGGCGGCGTTTGGAGTGGAGCGGCTCTTTCTCCACTCGCAGACCATGCCACCTCAAGGACAATAACCATGCGACAAAAAAAACTTAATAATATTTTTATCAATACACTCGTCGCAGTAAGCCTTGGCGCCTGCGCACACAGTTTTGCCGCCGACAGCATCGACTGGGTAGAGGAGAATACGTTTACCCAAGGGGTGGAGGGGCCGGTGGTGGGGCCGGATGGCACACTCTACGCGGTCAATTATCAACGCGAAGGCACCATCGGCCAAGTGTTGGCTAAAAACCAAGCCAGCTTGTGGTTAGCATTACCCGAGGGCAGCACCGGCAACGCGCTGCGTTTTGCCCCCGATGGCAGCATGCTGGTCGCCGATTACACCGGCCATAACATTCTGCGCATTGAACCTAAAACCCAAGCGGTAACTGTGTTGGCCCACAACACCAAAATGAACCAACCCAATGATATTGCGGTAGCAGCCAGCGGGTATATTTACGCCAGCGACCCCAACTGGGCCGAGAGCACCGGCCAGCTATGGAGGATTAATCGCAACGGCGATACTACGTTACTCGAGGCCAACATGAGCACGACTAATGGTATAGAGTTATCCCCCGCTGGCGACACGCTCTACGTTAACGAAAGCGTAGCACGCAAAGTTTGGGCTTACGATGTGAATAATGAAGGCGAGCTCGACAATAAACGAGAGTTTTATACCTTTGCCGACTACGGCTTAGACGGCATGGCCTGCGATGAAAGCGGCAATGTGTATATTGCCCGTTACGGCGCCGGCACCATTGTCGTACTGTCGCCGCAAGGTGAACTGATTAAAACCGTGGCGTTAACCGGCCAATATCCCACCAATATTACCTTCGGCGGTGAAGGCAACAAGCGGGCGTTTGTCACCATGCAAAAGCGTGGTGCGATTGAGAGCTTTTTGATTGATTGAACGGTTTTGCATTCGGAGCGGTGTGTTTAAATATTTTTTGCTTGTGTATTATTTAAATTGTTGAGCGTCACTATGGGCGCGCTTAAGTCCGGCCCATTACAAATGTTGATCAACCGTGGAGACCATAGCCGCGATACCACCGCCTTTCAGTTTGGCCACTAATTCGGCTAAATCAGCCAGTTGCGCGCGCTCGATAAGTTGCTCGCTGTCTGGCTGCAGGCGCCCCTTGCTGATCATCGATTCCACAAACGTTGTACTAGTGCCTAAAAATTCAGCACCTTCTTGAATAGACAGTCGTTCTTTCATACCGCAATACCTTCGGTTAACAATTTTTGGGGCAGTAGATCAAAGACAGATGGCACAGTGTTCGATACCGACACCCTGTGCCATAATACCTGCTTTGATTTATCCCTGTGCATAAAAGGTAGGCCAATCAGCCATGAGTAAAGGAATTCTGTACACCGTTTCTGCCCCTTCCGGCGCAGGGAAAACCAGTTTGGTCAATGCTCTGGTGCAGTCCAACCCAGAAGTGTGCGTGTCAGTTTCTCATACCACCCGCCCCATTCGCCCCGGCGAGCAAAATGGCGTTAACTATCATTTTGTCAGCCACGATGAATTTGAATCCATGCTGGCCGAGTCTGCCTTTTTGGAGCACGCCGAGGTGTTTGGCAACTGGTACGGCACCTCACAACAGTGGGTAGAACAAACGCTGGCCAGCGGCATGGACGTCATTTTGGAAATTGACTGGCAGGGCGCGGAGCAGGTGCGCAAATTAATGCCCGATACTGTCAGCCTGTTTATTCTGCCCCCCTCCCTACCGGCCTTAAGACAACGCCTAACCGGCCGCGGCCAGGACGACCCGGCGGTGATCGAAGGACGAATGAATGAGGCGATTAACGAAATCTCCCACTATGTAGAGGCGGATTATTTAATCGTTAATGACGATTTCACCACCGCCTTGGCACAACTGCAGGCACTGATTACCAGCCAGCACCTGCGCCAAGTGGTGCAGGCCGATCGCCATAAAGATCTGCTGGCCGAACTGTTAAACAGCCAATAACGTAAAATAGCTTTTACTATCGCGCGTTTTGTGTACAATATCGCCCCCGCTCGCGACCGCCCTCGCTGGCTCTTAGCGTCACTTTGACGCATAATAGTCTCAAAGGCCGCGAATATCGCGAGCTCCCAATCAAGCATTACGAAACGGAAACACTCATGGCACGTATTACTGTTGAAGATTGTCTCGATCATGTCGACAACCGCTTTGAACTGGTTATGGTAAGCAGCAAACGCGCTCGCCAAATTGCGGTGGGCGGCAAAGAGCCTCACGTGGCAGAAGAAAACGACAAGCCAACGGTTATCGCGCTGCGCGAAATCGAAGAGGGTTTTGTCGATGCCAGCATTTTGCTTGAGCGCGATGAACCAGCACCCGCACCGCAAATGGAAGAGAGCAACTTCGAGCCTCAACCCCCTATGTAATGAACCTTAATTCGATCGGAGGACCCCATTGTTAACCATTGAGGCACTGAGCCACAGACTTTCGTCCTACTTAGAGCCCCCTCAGATCGAACAGGTCAAACGCGCCTATTTTTACGCTGAACAAGCGCACGATGGGCAGAAGCGCCGCTCGGGTGAAGATTATATTACTCACCCGCTGGCGGTTGCGGATATCCTCTCCGGCATGCACATGGATCACCAGAGCCTGATGGCCGCCATGCTGCACGATGTGATTGAAGACACCGGCATCCCCAAAAAAGCCATCGCCAAACAATTTGGCGATACCGTTGCCGAATTGGTGGATGGGGTCAGTAAGCTCACCCAAATTGAGTTTGAATCACACGCTGAAAAACAAGCCGAGAACTTTCAAAAAATGGCACTGGCCATGGCCGATGATCTGCGGGTTATTTTGGTCAAGCTGGCCGACCGTCTGCACAATATGCGGACTCTGGGCGCCATGCCGCCACACAAAAAACGCCGCATCGCCAAAGAGACACTGGAAATCTACGCACCCATCGCTCATCGCCTGGGTATGAACGATTTGCGTCTGGAGTTTGAAGACCGCGGCTTTTACGCCATGTACCCGCTGCGCGCCACCCGCATGCAGGCGGCCCTCAAAACGGCCCGCGGCAACCGCAAAGAGCTGGTGGAGCAGATTCAAACCGCCATTGAAAAGCGTCTAAACCGAGAAAAAATTACCGCGGTGGTCATTGGGCGAGAAAAACATCTTTTTAGCATTTATCAAAAAATGCGGCAAAAGAAGAAATTTTTCAAAGAGATAATGGATGTTTACGCCTTTCGCATTATCGTCGACAGTATCGATGCCTGCTACCGCGCGCTGGGCATGATTCACAACCTGTACAAGCCCGTGGCGGGCGAATTTAAAGATTATATTGCCATCCCCAAGGCCAACGGCTATCAATCTCTGCACACAGTATTGGTGGGCATGCACGGCGTACCCATCGAGGTGCAAATTCGCACCAAAGAAATGGACGAAATGGCCAACACGGGTATTGCGGCTCACTTCTTGTACAAGTCCGACAGTGATGACTCGCTCAGCAGCAGCCACAATCGCGCCCGCCAATGGGTCCAGGGCCTGCTGGAAATGCAGCGCCGCGCCGGCGATTCGCTAGAGTTTATTGAAAACGTAAAAATCGACCTGTTTCCGGATGAAGTCTATGTCTTCACCCCCAAAGGTCGCATTGTCGAGCTGCCCCACGGTGCCACGGCGGTGGACTTTGCCTATGCGGTACACACAGACATCGGCAATACCTGTGTGGCCTGCCGTATTAATGGCCGCTTGGCTCCGCTGTCGCAACCACTACGCAGTGGCCAAAAAGTCACTATCATTACCGCGCCCGGCGCGCAGCCCAACCCCAGCTGGCTGGACTTTTCTATCTCCGGTAAAGCGCGCAGCTCCATTCGCCACTTCTTAAAAAACCAACGCCACCACCAGTCGGTTGCCTTGGGCAGAAAAATGCTCAGCCGCGCCCTGGGGGACCTCGACCTCGACATCGACCAGCTGACCGAAGAGCAAACCCAAAAATTGCTGCAACCCACAGGCGCCCAATCACTCGAAGCGCTGTGCGAAGATATTGGCCTCGGTAACCGTATCGCCTTTGCGGTGGCTAAACTGTTACAACCAGATGCCGATATCGACCCACGCGGTGGCAGCATTTATTCGCCACTGTCTATCGATAGTTCGGACGGTGTATTAATCACTTTTGCCAAATGCTGCCGGCCCATTCCCGGCGACCCAATTCTCGGCCATATCAGCTCGGGTAAAGGCCTGGTGATTCACCAGGATACCTGCCATAACCTGGCTGAATTCCGCGACAATCCCGAGAAAATCAGTCACGTTAACTGGGCGCCTACCGTCACCGGTGAATTCTTGGTCGATATTCGCGCCGAGGTGGAATCGGAACGGGGCATTATTGCCACACTGGCGACTCGCATTACCGAGCAAGGCGCCAGCATCGAGCATATTCACGTCAATGAGCGCGACGCCCACAACAGCGTCATCAACCTGTGCATCGGTGTGAAAAATCGCATCCACCTGGCCAATATCATGCGCCGGGTACGCAATCTGAGCTTCGTTATTCGCATTCACAGAGCGAAAAATTAACCAGCCCCACCCTTGACACATTCACTGCTTCTATTTCTTTTTGTGCAGCAGCGGCTTAGGCTCTGCCGTGCAGGGCAAATTAACGTAGCTTATCGACCAGTTAAAACCTGAGTTAGCAAGCCAATCAGCACTGGAAAAACGACACTGATTGTGAAAATATGTGAGCTACCACTCAAAACCTAACTGCCACCAGCAAGGAAGTCTTATGAAATTTGCCACATCCAGAGCTTGGGGAGCACTACCCCTTCTCGCCCTATCCGCGTACACCTCCAACACTTACGCTCAAGGTGTAGGTTCAGGCAGCATCAGTGCACTACCCGCTGCTAGTTCAATCAGTATCGCAGCCACATTAGTAGCGTTAGCCACCATCGCCTTTTTTGCCCTGCGTAATCGCAACTTTACCGCAGCCCTGATCGGCCCTTCACTGCTTATCGCAGGGGCCACCGCTTTGGTGGTTAGCCCAGACTTGCAGGCTATTAACCCTATTACCCAAGTGCAATTCACCGATCCGAGTGGTGAATACATCGACTTACAACCACAGTTTTCCTCTGGCATACGCGAGTTCGAAATTACCAATACAACAGGGAAAGCGCTCAAGATTGTTCGTGTAGAGGACCCTGACCCAAGTGACTGCTTACTCCAGCCAGTTAAACCTGAAGTACAAGGACATAAGGGTGAGGTTAAACTGGAAGCACCGGGATACCCCACTTGCACAGTAGGCGACACGCTCGAAGTGGGCTCCACCTGTAAACTCAATTTTTGGAGTGCATGTGTGACCTAATGATTGACCGACATAAACGGAGAGCTTCGGTGAAGCTCTTCGACCTTTCAGCCCACCTTACTGACCCCGCCCCAAACACAGCCACAGCCACTCCAAGTCGGCAAGTTTCTGTCTTCAGAAACAAAAAGTGTCGCCAACTTCCCGCAAATGCTGGCTAATTGACGCCAATCGTGAAAATATATGAAGCGGTTCACACAATCGAATCTACCTCACTAATTTAGACAACCATACGATAGGGAAGCTCTATGAAATTTTCACCAGTTAATGCAGGCGGAGTGCTCAGCCTTCTTGCTCTTACCACCGTCACCCCTCTAGCGAGCGCACAGGGCGTGGGAACAAGCGGCATTAGCGCGCTGCCCGCTGTCAGTTCGATAAGCATTATGGCGACTTTGATAGCGCTAGCAGGCATCGCCTTTTTTGCCCTGCGCAATCGCAGCTTTGCCGCGGCCCTGATCGGACCTTCGCTGATTGTCGCGGGAGCCACCTCGATGGTAGCAAGCCCCGACCTGCGAGCAGCCTTTACTGCTGTGCTTGAATTTACAGACCCTAAGGGCGAGTATATCGACCTGCAGCCATCGTTCGCTTTTGGCGCTACCTACTTCGAAATCACCAACACCTCAGGCTCGCCGCTTAGAATCGTTAAAGTAGATAATCCTGACATCAGTGACTGCCCCAGTGGTAAATCAAATCTCCCGTCTGCTAAAGGAGAGGTTCGCTTAGAAGCCCCGGGCTACCCCACTTGCACAGTAGGCAACACGCTCGAAAAAGGTTCCACCTGCTCTCTTGATTTCTTTAACTTTTGTTCTGGCCCCCAATTGGATTAAAAGATTGGCTACCCGCGCGGAGAGCTTCGGCGAAGCTCTCCGCGCATTTAGTCCACTTTACTGACCCCGCCCCAAACACAGCCACAGCCACAGCCACCCCAAGTCGGCAGGTTTTTGTCTTCAGAAACAAAAAGTGTCGCCAACTTCCTGTAAATGCTGGCTAATTGACGCCAATCGTGAAAATATATGAAGTGGTTCACACAATCGAATCTACCTCACTAATTTAGACAACCATACGATAGGGAAGCTCTATGAAATTTTCAGCAGTTAATGCAGGCGGAGTGCTCAGCCTTATTGCTCTTACCATCGTCACCCCTCTAGCGAGCGCACAGGGCGTGGGCTCAAGCGGCATTAGCGCTCTGCCCGCTGTCAGTTCGATTAGTATTGTGGCGACTTTGATAGCACTAGCAGGCATCGCCTTTTTTGCCCTGCGTAACCGCAGCTTTGCTGCGGCCCTGATCGGCCCTTCGCTGATTGTCGCGGGAGCCACCGCAATGGTAGCAAGCCCTGATTTGCGAGCAGCCGCTGGTTATATGGTTCAATTTTCTGACTCTGAGGGCGAGTATATCGACCTGCAGCCAGAGTTTTCCTCTGGCACTAGACTCTTCGAAATTACCAACACCTCAGGCTCACCGCTAAGAATCGTTAAAGTAGACGACCCTGACTTCAGTGACTGCGGCATTGAGAAATCCAATACCCCGGCCGCTAAAGGAGCGGTTAGCTTGCAATCACCCAGTTTTCCTACTTGCACAAAAGGCGAGATGCTCGAAAACGGCGCCACTTGCCAGCTAGACTTTGTGGGCTTTTGTCTCTAATAATCGGCTCAATTCACTGCAAGCGGAGGGCTTCATCGAGGCTCTCCAGCGCCTTTTTCAACGGACTTCCTCCGCCTAGAAGCACTGCAAACCTCCCTCGAGTTGGCCTGTAGGAAAGCTTGGGTTTATACTTGACCGTTTTTACTGCAACGGATAACTCATGCCCAATAAAGCTGTTATACACACTGAAAATGCCCCCGAGGCTATCGGCACCTACTCGCAGGCGGTAAAGGTTAACGCCACCGTTTACTTATCGGGGCAAATCCCCCTCGACCCCAATACCATGGAGTTGATCAGCGACGATTTTGCCGAGCAGGCCGAGCAAGTGTTTAAAAACATTGCGGCTGTATGCGCCGAGGCTGGCGGCAGCCTGCAGGATATTGTGAAGCTCAATCTCTATTTGACCGATCTCGGCAACTTCCCCATCGTCAATGAGGTTATGGCCCGCTACTTCGAACAGCCTTACCCCGCGCGCGCCGCCATTGGTATCAGCCAGCTACCCAAGGGCGCTCAAGTCGAAGCCGACGGCATTATGGTTACCGCTGGATAACAGTGGTAAAACCCGCTTGAAAACTGCGGTAAATAAACTCAAACCCGGTGGCCAACAGCCGCCGGTTATCGACGCGTTTATTGAGGCTATCTGGCTCTTCTGTGGTTGGCTCTGGTGCTCCCAGCTGCCCGGCCAACCAATGCACAACCTCGCCTTGAGTGGGCGCCTGCCCATCGCTGAGCAAATAGATGGCGGCCGGCTCTGCCACTTCGTACAGTAAATGATCCAGCGCACGGGCCGCATCATCGATATGCATTCGGTTGGTAAAGGCACCACTGGCCCGCACAGCGCCGTCTAACACTCTAGTGATCAGCCGCTCCCGCCCCGGGCCATAGAGCCCGGCCGGCCGCGCCACAACCACCGGCAACCCCGAGTGGCGCAGCACCTCTTCAGCCTCCAGCAGACGCTGACCGGAGAACCGCTGCGGTTGCGTTAAAGAAGTTTCATTCACCCAGCTTCCGTCCGTCTGGCCATAGACCGAGGTACTGCTCACCAATATCACCCGCTTGGGCGCGGGCAGATCATCGTAGGCCCGAACTAAGTTTTGGCACAATTGCACATAGCCTTGCCGATAGCCATGATCACTTCGCTCACTGGGAGTCGGGCACAGCAACACTCGCTCATACCCCTCACTTATTACCGCTTTGAGATCGGTCAACCGGGTGTAATCGCCTCTTACGTAGCGGATAGTGGCGCAGGCTGGTGCGTTTTGAATCCGGCGCCTCATGCCTGTAATAGCAACGCTGCGCTCAGCCGAAAATTGCGCCAGTCGACGTCCTAAATCGCCACATCCAATAATTAATAGTTTTTCGCTATCCATTTTGCTAGATTAGTAATAGTTGATGAATTTTAAACCCAGTGGGCCACCATGACTCTGACCGAACTGCGCTATATCGTAACTCTAGCTCAAGAACAACATTTTGGCCGTGCCGCCGAGCGCTGCTTTGTCAGCCAACCGACACTTAGCATTGCGGTAAAAAAACTCGAAGAAGAGCTGGGTGTGGCTTTGTTTGAGCGCTCTAAGTCACGAGTGTCCGCCACGCCTTTGGGTGAAAAGATAGTCGCCCAAGCCAACTTGGTGCTGGAGCAAACCTCCGCCATTAAAGACATTGCCAGCGAGGGTAAAGATCAGCTGTCCAGCCCGCTCAGTATCGGCGCAATTTTTACTATCGGCCCCTATCTGCTGCCCTATTTCATACCCGAGCTGCAGCGCAACGCCAGTGCGATGCCACTTTACGTAGAAGAGGGCTACACCGCCACTCTACGCACTAAATTACGCAAGGGCGAGCTGGATGTAATAATCGTTGCTCTACCCTTTACCGAGGCAGATGTAGTGACCCAGCCACTGTACGAAGAACCCTTTGTGGTGCTGATGCGCAAAGACCACCCACTGGCCAGTCAGGCGTCGGTTGCCCCGCAGGGGCTCGACCAAGAAGAGGTTCTGCTACTGGGTGAAGGCCATTGCTTTCGCGATCAGGTCTTAGAAACCTGCCCTAATCTGAAAGTGTCCATGGAGCAGAGCAGGCCATCGGGCGGCGGCAAGGTACGCACCGCCGCCGAAGGCAGCTCACTGGAGACTCTGCGCCATATGGTCGCCTCGGGGCTGGGCATTACCATCCTCCCAATCTCTGCCGCCCAAACCACAGGCTACAGTGAAGATGTACTGGTCACTCGCCCCTTCTCGGGTGAGCCCCCCAAGCGCACGGTGGCCTTGGCTTGGCGAGCTAGCTTCCCACGCTTTAAGGCGGTGGACGCGTTGCGCAGCGCCATCCGCAGCTGCCAACACAATAACCCACTGATTAAAATCATTAACTAAACGCTATGAATGGCGGGGCTCATACTCTGGCCGAAGTGCCGGTTTCGACCTTAAAGGGGGTGGGGCCGGCGCTGAGCGAGAAACTTGCCAAGCTCGGTATCCAGACCCTCGGCCAGCTCTTATTTCATTTGCCCAGCCGCTATTTGGATCGCACCCGGGTGCAACCCATCGGTGGCCTACAGCCGGGCATCAGCGCAGTTATTGAAGCCGAGATAAGAGCCTGCGATGTACTCTATGGCCGGCGCCGTTCATTGGTGTGTAAAGTACAAGACAACACCGGCACCCTAACGCTGCGCTTTTTTCATTTTACCGCCGCGCAAAAACAGCGCCTGATTGCGGGGGCCCGCCTACGCTGCTTTGGCGAGCTGCGCCGCGGCGGATCGGGGCTCGAAATAGTACACCCGGAATACGAGGTGTTGGATCGGGGCCAACCCAAACCCTTAGAACAGAGCTTTACGCCCCATTACCCCACCACCGAGGGGCTGACGCAACCGAGAATTCGCGCCCTGATGGAGCAGGCGCTGGTCCGGCTCGAACAGCAGCCTATCGCTGAGCTTTTACCCGAGGCCCTTACCCGTTCACTGGGGCAGGTGCCGCTGAGCCAAGCGCTCAAGCTCTTGCACAAGCCGCCTTTGAATACTGACTTACAAGCTATTAGCGAAGGTACGCACCCCTATCAACAGCGTTTGGTATTTGAGGAGTTGCTGGCCCATCAACTGAGCATGCTCATGTTTCGCCACAGCGCAAAACGCGCCACTGCTATCCCCCTGCAAGACGCAACGGGGTTGACCGAGCAGTTTAAAGAGCAACTGCCGTTTGCCCTGACCGCCGCCCAACAGCGAGTAACCGCTGAGATTATGACTGATTTAGCCCAACCCGAGCCCATGCTCCGGCTGGTGCAAGGGGATGTGGGCTCGGGCAAAACCGTAGTGGCCGCGCTGGCAGCACTGGCCGCAGTTGCCAGTGGGCAGCAGGCGGTGATTATGGCCCCCACCGAAATCTTAGCCGAGCAGCACTACGCCAATTTTAGCCAGTGGTTGAGCCCACTGGGCCTGCAGGTCAATTATCTGAGCGGGCGTCAAAAAGCGGCGGCACGACGCGAATCGCTCAGTGCGGTCGCTCAAGGCGAGGCGCATATTGTGGTGGGCACACACGCGGTGTTTCAAGAAGACGTACAATTTGCCCGGCTCGCGCTGGCTATTATCGACGAACAGCATCGGTTTGGTGTACACCAGCGCTTGGCCCTCAGTGACAAAGCGCCGCCAGGCACCACACCGCACCAGTTAATCATGACCGCCACGCCTATTCCACGCACCCTGGCCATGAGCGCCTACGCCGATCTGGATTGCTCAGTCATCGACGAACTGCCTCCGGGGCGCACGCCCGTCAGCACCGTGGTCATTTCCGACCAGCGCCGCGCCGAGGTGATAGAGCGCGTTAATACCGCCTGCCAGGATGGGCGACAGGCCTACTGGGTGTGCACCCTTATTGAAGAGTCTGAGGCGCTGGAGGCCCAGGCCGCCGAGGCTACCTGCGAGCTGCTGCAATCGTGCCTGCCCAACGCCCGGGTGGCGCTGGTACACGGGCGTATGAAAAGCCGCGAAAAAGAGGCGGTGATGACCGCCTTTAAGGCCGGCGAGATCGACCTGCTAGTGGCCACCACCGTGATTGAGGTCGGAGTCGACGTTCCCAATGCCAGCTTGATGATCATCGAAAACCCCGAGCGCCTGGGCCTGTCGCAGCTGCACCAATTGCGCGGCCGGGTAGGGCGCGGAGCCACTGCCAGCCACTGCGTCTTACTCTACGGCTCGCCCCTGTCTAACCACAGTAAAGAGCGCCTGCGGGTGATGCGCGAAAGCAGCGATGGGTTCTATATCGCCGAGCAAGATCTGGAGCTGCGAGGGCCGGGGGAGGTACTCGGCACCCGACAAACCGGGGCCATGCAATTTCGCATTGCCGATTTGGGTCGCGACGCCTATTTGCTACCTCAGGTGAATGCGGCGGCCGAGTCGATGCTCCGGCACCATCCCGGCCACGCTCAGGCGCTGCTGCAGCGCTGGCTCAGCGGTCGGGAAAAATATCTCGGCGCCTAAGCTAAAAAGTGTTTTGTGCGAACTATAATCACTCAGTAGGGCATAATCGGCGTTTATCGGAAAAATATGCACTCGGTCACAAATGGCATGAAAAGACACACGATAAACGTCACTATTTACTGCTAATCTAGTAGATAGACTAGATACATTACGCATTGATTCAGAGCACTGCATAAGCTGTGGCTAAATCGAACTACTTGTTCACAGGAGAGACACCGTGCCAGTACCTACCAGCGTAGAATCGCTACTCAGCAGTCAAAACATTCGTTATGACTTAGCTGCTACGCCCAATGATAACGACAATCGATCACTCTGGCACGATCAACACCTGCGCAATGTTGGCGCGGCAAAATCGATTTTATTGCAAGATGAAGTCGGCCGGGTGCAAGTGGTGATTGCCGCCAACACACTGCTCGATTTAAACGCAGTGAGCCGCCAACTCAACCGTGAACTACAAGCGGCCAGTGCACAGGAACTCAAACAATTTTGCGACGCCAATCATTTCCAGTCCGTTCCCGCTTTGCCGCAAGTGGCCGGACTGTTAACTTTGGTGGATCAAGCGCTACTCGATCGCGATGAGTTGCTACTAGATTCTGGTGATAACGAACAACTGATCCATGTGCAAAGCGCCGATTTTCAACAGACTCTTAATGACGCTATCGTATGTGACATCTCTGTCCCTCTCGCTCCACTGGAGGCGGATAACAGCCAGGCGGATGATCTGGCCAATATCAACAGCGCCATTCAAAACTTTACCCAGATGCGCATTAAGCAGCGGCTGGAAGAAACCTTAGAATTACCGCCTTTATCCGATACCGCCCAGCGTATTATCAAATTGCGGGTCGACCCCAATGCCGATATCTCGGATTTAGCGCAAATTGTCGAAACCGACCCCAGCCTGGCTGCACAGGTAGTTAGCTGGGCCGCCTCGCCTTACTACTCGGCGCCGGGCAAAATTAAATCCATTCACGATGCCATAGTTCGGGTGCTCGGCTTTGATATGGTACTCAATCTCGCCTTGGGATTAGCGCTGGGCAAAACCATATCTATGCCCAAAGACAGCCCCAATGGCGAACTTGCCTACTGGCATCAGTCGGTCTATATGGCCGCCACCATCGAAGGCCTGGTCACCGCCATTCCTCGCGACCAACGGCCCAGCTTTGGCATGGCCTACCTAACCGGCTTACTGCACAATTTTGGCATGTTGGTGATGGCTGAGGTATTTCCACCCCATTACACTAAATTTTGCCGCCTGAGCGAAGCCAACCCGCACACCACACCGCAAGCCATCGAACGGCATATACTGGGCATGACTCGCGATCAAGTTGCCGGCTGCTTAATGGAGCTCTGGTCGATGCCCGAAGAGGTGGTGGTTGGTATCCGTCACCAACAAAACCCGGAGATCACGGGCGAGCACGCAATTTATGCCAAACTGATCTATATCGCCAAGTGCCTGCTGCGCCAGCATGGTATTGGCAATGGTCCCAAGGTAGACATCCCCCAATCCTTACTGGATGAGCTGCACTTAAATAAAGATAAGGCCGAGGCCACAGTGGCCAATATCATCGAGTCCACAGACGAGTTAGAGCATATCGCCAGCGCTCTATCCCCCAGTTAACCGGCACCGACAACCCCAGAACGACCCCAATAAAAAAACCGGCTTATCGCCGGTTTTTTTATCTTTCCGCCCTGCGCTCTAGGGTGAGGGTGGGGCAGCGAATTTTTCCCGATCCAGCAGCGATTCACTGTTGGCGACCACACTACTGACGGTAGCATCACCGGTGATATTGACCGAGGTACGCAGCATATCCAGCAGGCGATCAACGCCGATAATCATGGCAATCCCCTCAACAGGTAATCCGGCTTGTTGCAATACCATGGTCAGCGTAATCATGCCCACACCCGGCACCCCAGCGGTACCGATAGAGGCTAGGGTCGCGGTAAGCACCACCATCAAATAACCGCCAATGCCCACATCAATACCGTAGGCCTGGGCAATAAACACGGTTGCCACCCCCTGCATAATAGAGGTGCCATCCATATTAACGGTGGCCCCCAAAGGCAGAGTGAAAGACGCAACTTTATTATCCACCCCCAACTTGTCGCGCACAGTGGTCAAGGTAAATGGCAAAGTGGCGTTGCTGGACGCGGAGCTAAAACCAAACAACAGCACCGGAAACAGCTTGCGAAAGAAGTGCAGGGGGTTTAGCCCAGCCAAGAGTTTTAACAAGCCGGGGTAAACAATAAAACACTGAATCATCAGCACCGCCACCACGGTGCCAAAGTACCAGGCCAGGTTGCGAATCACCCCAATGCCCTCACCGGCAAACAATTTAGCCAGTAAACAAAAGACCCCATAGGGCGCAAAGTGCACCAGTATCAGCACCATCTTCATGACCACCTGATTGAGGTTGTTAAAAAACTCAACCATGGGCCTGGCACTGTCACCACTGCGAGAAATGGCAATTCCGAGTAGAACCGAGAACACAATCACTTGCAGCATATTGCCCTCGGCCATGGCCTGCACCGGGTTGTCGGGAAAGATATTGACCAACGTCTCTTTGATTGACGGTGCTTGAGGGGTAATCGCTACCGACGTAACGTCCGGTTCAATGCCCTCCCCCGGGGCTATTAAAGTGGCTACCGTAATGGCTAGACTGATCGCAATAGCGGTAGTGATCAAATACAGACCAATGGTTTTGATCGCCAATGAGCCCATGCGGGCATGATTTCCGAGCGCCGAGGTGCCACACACCAGCGACACAAATACCAATGGCACAACCAATAATTTCAGCGAGGCAATAAAAATACTACCCACCGCGTCAAACACACCATCCACTAAAAAGACTTGAACCCAGCTGTTGTCCGCCCCGCCCGACAGTGCATTTAAACCGAGCCCGGACAAGATGCCGAGCACCATGGCGATAAGTATTCGTTTTGTTAAACTCACAGAAATAACTCCTGAACTGCGCTGCGCAAAGTATGCACAGGCCGATATGTAATAGTGTGCCAATCTGGCACCTGAATAATATCACCGGTACGCGGATGGCGATCGATTCGGTGACTGACCTTAAAAGTCACAATGCCCGGCACAGCGGGAACCCAATAGAGGCCCAGCTTTGCCAACTAGCTCGTTCGCCGCGATAGGCGTTAACCCGATAACTGCACCATTGACCACGACCCACTCTGCTCTTTTCATAAGTATTGGACTCTTCTTCTATAGCCAGCCGGCATTTTTTATAATTCTCCATTATTATTCACACCTAAACCCCATTGATGTAAACGATGCGCCATTAAACCAAGGCCTAAGCCCGCGGTAAAGCATACAACGCTATCACGCCAGTAACAGGGGCTGTTAGAATAGCCGCCGTTGTCACTGAGCTTTGCTGGGGTTTGTGTTGTCTCTGTATGCCACCGATTGTCGCCACTTAATATCGCGCTTATACCCTTTGCGACGGGGCGGATTTGGGCTGTGGCAAAACACAGGTCGCTGTTTTCAACTACCCAGTCATCTTCGCTCTTGGCTGACCGACCCGAGCTCCCTGACCGCCCGCTTAAACCAACTGGGCGGCAAGCCAATCAGTGTGCACATAGTGCAACAGGGGTGGGGCAGGCCAAGCTTGAGCGAGGCCAACACTTTGGGTATTGCCCCGCATAGTGCATGCTTGGTGCGCGAGGTGATACTGCGCGGGCCACAACAGCAGCCCTGGGTGTTTGCCCGCAGCTTATTTCCCGCCACCAGCCTTAAGGGACCACTCAAACATCTTCGCCATTTGGGCCGCCGCCCCCTAGGTGGCTATTTATTTAGCCATGCTCAGCTGGGCCGCTCAGCGTTACAATTGGCACTGCTGCCCCCAACTGGGTTGGTGCCCGAGGCGTTACAGGGCTCAAGCGCACTTTGGGGCCGCCGCTCGGTGTTTACTTTGCACAACAAGAAACTACTGGTGAGCGAGATTTTTCTGCCCGCCTTTGAACACACTCTGACCAGGACAGACTAAATGCGTAACCGACTGATGCTGTTCGTGCAATTAACAAGGCTCAATCGTCCGATTGGCTGGTTGTTGGTGTTATGGCCCACTCTATGGGCGCTCTGGTTGGCCAGTGATGGGACGCCGAGAATTGACCTGCTGATCATATTTAGCTTGGGGGCAATCGTAATGCGCTCGGCTGGCTGTATCATTAACGATATTGCCGACCGCAAATTGGATGGTCATGTAAAGCGCACTCAAGACCGACCTCTGGCTCTCGGCCAGCTGCAACTAAGTGAAGCCTGGGCAGGCTTCGCTGCGCTGGTGTTTATTGCCATCATTTTAGTATTACTGACCAATACATTAACGATGTTGCTGGCCGTCGGCGCACTCGTTCTCGCCAGTGTTTACCCCTTTATGAAGCGCTATACCCATTTGCCACAACTGATATTGGGAGCAGCGTTTGCCTGGAGTATTCCCATGGCCTTTGCCAGCGTGCAAGAAACGGTGCCGGTAGAGGCCTGGCTGGTGTACTTCACTGTGGTTATCTGGACCATGGTCTACGATACTTTTTACGCTATGGTGGATCGGGATGATGATATTCAAATAGGCATCAAATCCACAGCCGTCTTATTTGGCGAGCAAGATCGACTGATTACCGCCACCTTGCAAATTCTAGTCGTGGGTGGCCTGTTAATGATGGCCCCTCGATTTGAGCTCAATGCACTTTATTATCTTGGCGTTGCCACGGCGAGCGCCCTGTTTATTTACCAGCAGCGACTGATTCGGTATCGTCAACGCAGCCAGTGCTTTAAAGCGTTCTTAAACAACCACTGGGCACAGCTGGCCATACTGCTAGGCATCATTGCCGGTCAGCTACCTTTATAGAAAACACCACATTGTGGCAAATCGATCCCGTTACTGTCATAAATATGCAACAATTAATACATTAAATACGCTTGCGCCGTCGGTTAACGCACCTTGGTCATTAATGACCGTTCCGACATTGAGATTTTATCTTTCCGTATTTTAATGGATCACAGGCAGGCACTATGACAAGTCGTACCATTCTCATCGTTGATGACGAATCCGCCATTCGCGATATGCTGCGTATCGCTCTGGAAATGGCGGAATACCGCTGCCTAGAGGCCAGTAACGCACAGGATGCTCACGGCCTGATTGTGGATGAAAAACCCGATCTCATATTATTGGACTGGATGATGCCCGGCACCAGTGGTATTGAGTTGGCGCGCCGGTTAAAGCGCGATGAGGTCACCGCTAACATTCCCATTATTATGCTGACCGCTAAAGGCGAGGAAGATAATAAAATTCAGGGGTTGGAAGTGGGTGCCGATGATTACATCACCAAGCCTTTCTCTCCACGCGAACTGGTAGCACGCCTCAAAGCAGTTTTGCGCCGCACCGACCCCCAATCCAGCGGCAAACCCATTAAGGTTCAGGGGTTGTGCCTGGATCCCGCCAGCCATCGCGTCACCATCAATGAGCGCGAAGTGGATATGGGGCCTACCGAGTTTCGGCTGTTGCAATTTTTTCTGACCCATCAAGAGCGAGCTTATACCCGCGGCCAATTGTTGGATCACGTGTGGGGTGGTAATGTTTACGTGGAAGAGCGCACGGTCGATGTCCATATTCGTCGTCTGCGCAAAGCGTTAACCGTAGATCAACACGAAAACCTGGTACAGACCGTACGCGGTACAGGCTATCGATTTTCCACTAAGGTCGGCTAATAATCGCGGCTCGTAAACCCGCGCCACACAGAGCTGCCCCGTCAGTAAGGTTATCATTTGTTGCAAGGATTTCACGCCGAAGTTAAACGCCTGCTGCTGTTGATTGCGATGGCGTCTATTATCGGTCTGCTGGTCGATCAATTAGCCATCACACTGCTGCTTGCCACCGCTTGGTACACAGGTTGGAACCTCTGGCAAATGCTGCGTCTGAGTATTTGGCTGCAAGGCAAGCGCAAAAGTCAGCCTCCCGAGTCCACCGGACTTTGGGGGGAGGTTTTTGACGCTATCTATCACCTACAGCGCCGCCAGAAGCGCGAAAAAAACAATCTGCAAGCGGTGATCAACCGTGTTCAGGAAACCACCTCCGCCCTAAAGGACGGGGTGATATTACTCGACTGGCGTGGCCAGCTAGACTGGTGGAACCCAGCCGCGCAGCGACTGCTTGGGTTTTACAACTCCGATCAGGGCCAGTCAGTGGTGAATTTTATACGCGATCCACGTTTTGTCGATCACTTTGAGCAAGGTGATTATAGCGAGCCGCTGGATATTCCCTCGCCACGCTTTCCCGATAAGCGACTGCAGTTTCAAATCACCCGTTTTGGTAAGAATGAACGCCTTATCGTTGTGCGCGACATTACTCAGATTTTCCATTTGGAGCAGATGCGCAAGGATTTTGTCGCCAATGTGTCGCACGAATTACGAACCCCGTTAACGGTGATTAGCGGCTACCTCGAAACCATGGCCGACAACAATACCACCCCCGCCTGGAGCCGGCCATTTGAACAAATGCAGCAGCAATCGAAACGCATGTCACTGCTGATTAACGATCTGATTATGCTCTCCAAGCTCGAAACCACAGACACCGGCTTTAACCAGAAGCGGCTGGAACTTGGACCTCTATTGCAGACGATCAAAGCCGAAGCCATGGTGTTGGCCTCCGACAAACAGCAAACCATTACTCTGGATATGACGCCAGAGCTCAGTGTCGTCGGCACCGAAAAAGAACTGCACAGTGCTTTTTCCAATTTGGTCATTAACGCGGTCAAATACACCCCTGAACAAGGCGCAATCGCCATGCGCTTATGGCGCAGCGGCCCGCATATCTATTTTTCGGTCACCGACAACGGAGCGGGGTTTGAATCTAAACATATCCCGCACTTAACAGAGCGTTTTTATCGTGTGGATGCCAGTCGCAACAGTAAAACCGGCGGCACCGGCCTTGGCCTTGCCATTGTGAAACATGTTTTGCTCCGGCACGATGCCGAGCTGCAGATTCACAGTGAAGTGGGTAAAGGCAGTGTATTCACCTGTATTCTTCCTGCTAACGATGGCCGCACCGGCCTGCGGCCTAGGGACAAATAACCCACTTCGCGCTACACTAGCTGCAACCCCATTGGCGTTTCCCTGAACGGGGCCAAACAAACCCAAGGCATTTGCTTTGTCAGGCAGATAATAATAAATTCGGTCATAGCGACCGGACAATCACTGACCGAGCGGGCACTTAACCGACCATTGAGTCTTTATGCGAAGATTTCTGATCACCACAGCCCTCTGTCTGGCCATTTGGCCGGCCTATGCTACCCACCTAAACGTGCAGGAGCGGTTTGTCTATACCCCCTGTGGCGAGCGCGTCGTCTTAATGGGCCCCAACCGCATGGTGTATCGAATGGACCGCACGGGCTTGTCGAGCTTTGCCGAGATCGCCAAAACAGGAGCCAACAGTGTGCGACTTATCTGGACGGTTGAGGGCACCGCCGAAGAATTGGATACGGTTTTGCGCAATGCCCGCGAGCAACGATTATTCCCCATTGTCGAGGTGCACGACGCCAATGGCGACTGGTCAACCCTTACGGGACTGGTGGACTACTGGCTGCGCCCCGACATTGTGGCCACCGTCGCCCGCCACCAAGCCTATACCATTGTCAATATTGGCAACAACGCAGGCGATATGGCTGCCCTGAAGCAATACATAGACGGCTACACTCAAGCCATACAACAGTTGCGCAGCGCTGGGTATAAAACTCCACTCATGATAGATGCGCCGGGGTGGGGCAAAGATATTGACGCTCTGCAAACTGCCGCCCCAGACCTACTGGCCGCTGACCCACAGAATAATATTCTGCTATCGGTGCATATGTGGTGGCCAAAGATGTGGGGTTACGACGCCGAGCGCGTACGCCAAGAAATCATACAATCGGTAGAAGCCGGGTTACCCCTTATTATTGGCGAATTTGGCAACCGCTGGGACGACACCGACGGTGGGGAAATTCCCTATCGAGCCATTATTAAGACAGCTTTGGAATTTGACATTGGCTTTATGCCTTGGTCTTGGGGCCCCGGCAATAAACCACAACAACACTTGGATATGACCGACGACGGCACCCTACAGGGCTTAACCGGGTGGGGACGGGAAATCATGTTGGATGAGCCCTACGCCATAGCACACAATGCAGTCACACCGAACTGGCATTGCATGACAAGCCAAGAACCTGCACCATAAAGCTTTGCGGCCCGACCTCGAGCATACAAACTGATTATGAGCCTACCCGAAAACGAACTGGACCCTAAACAGCGCAGCAACGTTTTGCGTCGTACCTATAACAAGGTTAAGCAAAAGTACGCCGGTAAAATACGTGAAAAAGCCATTGAACGAGCCAAAAATCGTATTTATTTGCACGGCCGCAAACCCGATGAGTACGAGCCAGATGTACTGGAAGCTATTGTGAAAGAAGAGGAAGATAAGATCATCAGCGATTACAAATCGCGCGGCATGGTCGCTCTGGTGGCCGCTCTCGGCCTGAGCCTGTTTCCATAATCTTTTCCTAAAGGCATCGCCATGTTTCGATTTCTTGCCAAATCCGCTCTGGCCACTTTTATCTGGAAGCGCTACCACCGCCCGATTCTCGCCACACTCACTCTTTTATTGGGCTATTTTTTAGTGGGGATGGTCCACGGCGATTATGTGGATTACGCTCACAGCGCTCAAGATACCACTGGGCTATGGTTGTCTTACCTTCTCAAATGGGTGCTACTGATCACATTCACGCTGATCTATTATTTTTACCTAAAGCGGATCTTGCGAACTCCCGAGCCCGCCATACAGCAAACACCTCCGCCCACTAACGGAACTAAAAATACCCGCGAGCCTCCAAGTGCCTCCGATCCGTTTGCCGGAATACGCGATAAGAAAACATTAAAAAGTCACGCCGATCGGGCACTGGACAAAGCATTTCGCCCCAAAAACTAACTGTTTTCGTTGGTTGAGGGTCAAGCAGCTCATTTGTTCAGGCGCGTGATCACCCTGTTCACTGTGATCAAAGTAATGATAACTATGAAAATTTGGAATTCACTGCGCTTAACTCTGCTGGCGATGCTCACGCTCGCCAGTATTGCCACAGCTGCCGCGCCGCCTGAGGCCACCCACAGCGATCATCAAGCCGAGCGACTATTTGAACAGGTGTTTGAGCAGTGGGTAGCACTCAGCCCTATGTGGCAAACCCAGCTTGGCCGCGACACAAACAAAGGTCAGTGGGATGATATTTCTCCCGCCGCAAACACTCGGGCGCACCACTTATACCAACAGCAACTTGAACAGCTACAAGCTTTAGACACCGATAGCCTATCGCCCGCTAATCAATTAAATCGGCGTTTGTTAATCAACCAACTACAAACCAATATCCGCCACTATCGCTGGCGCAACCACTCCTATCCGGTCAATCAAATGTTTGGTTGGCACTCTCATATTCCCGCGTTTTTAATCAACTCCCACACCATCCAAAACGAGGCGGACATCGCCGCTTTTATTGCTCGCCTGCATGGTGTTGCACCACTGATTGAACAATTGATTAAACACTTACAACATCAGGCCGAGCAGGGCATTTTAGCGCCGAGCTTTGTTTACCCCCTGGTAATTCAGGACAGCCGAAATATCATCAGCGGTGCCCCTTTTACAGCGACAGCAATCAGTGCTACCGACGGTGCTGCAAAGCCCAGCCCGTTGTGGCAGCACTTTACCCAACAGCTCGATGGTTTGGCGTTACCCCAGGCCAAAGAAAAGCGCTACCTAAATGCCGCTCGCGACGCGCTACTAAACTCTGTTGAGCCGGCCTATCAAAACCTTATTCAAACACTGACCACTCAGGAGCGAGCCTCTGATACACGCGCTGGAGTCTGGAAATTACCACAGGGCGATGACTACTACCGAGCCAAGCTCAAAGCGATAACAACCACAGAGTTCAGCGCCGAGCATATTCATCAAATGGGACTCGACGCCGTAGCCAGAATCCACCAAGAAATGAAGCAATTGCAAAAAACCATTGGCTATAAAGGTGACTTATCCGCTTTTTTTAATCACCTCAAACAAGACCCCGCTTTGTATTACGCCAATACACCGCAGGGGCGACAAGATTACTTGGCCGACACCCGGAGTATTATTGCTGACATAAAACAGTTGCTGCCCGATTTATTTGGCCGACTCCCCCAAGCCGAATTAGTGGTAAAAGCGGTGGAACCCTTTCGGGAAAAATCAGCAGGCAAAGCTTTTTATCAGTCGCCCGCCCAAGATGGATCCCGGCCCGGCATTTACTACGTCAACCTGCACGATCTATCGGCTATGCCACGCTATCAAATGCAGGCACTGGCCTACCACGAGGCGCTGCCAGGGCATCACATGCAAATTGCCATCGCCCAGGAACTAACCAACACACCCGCATTTCGCCGCCATAGCCATTACACCGCATATATTGAAGGTTGGGGTTTGTACGCAGAAAAAGTGCCTCAAGAGCTTGGGCTTTACCAAGACCCTTATGCCGATTTTGGCCGGCTCAGCTTTGAGCTCTGGCGGGCTATTCGACTTGTGGTCGATACCGGCTTGCACCACTATCGCTGGAGTCGAGAGCAAGCCATTGACTATTTTGTAGAGCATTCACCTATGACCCGAGAAGATGCTACTCGCGAGGTTGAGCGTTACATCGTTTTACCAGGGCAGGCGACCGCTTATATGGTAGGACTGCTCGAAATAGAAAAACTCAAAACTAAAAGTCAGCGCTTACTCGGCAATGCCTTTGAACTTAAAGCATTTCACGATATTATTCTCGGCTCTGGCGCACTGCCATTGAATACTTTGCAAGAACAGGTCGACACTTGGATTAGCTCGATAAACGCCCAACAGCAATGATACAATCGCCCCATTGAGACACCTATAAAGAGATTTTATATGCACAATTTCTTACGCATTAGTTTGATATCGATTCTAACTCTAGGCAGTGTTCAGGCCTTCGCCGGGCCGAGTGAGCTGGGAAAATATTATCGAACTCTTCGATCAAATTATGAAATGATGCAAGAGATATATCGCCGCTGTCCGAGCCTAGACAAGCCGGATCTTATACAGCGAAGTAAAGTCGAGAATATAATGATCGAAAAGGTGGGCATAGAACAATATGCGCACTTTATGGGGGTAATTTCCAAATCTAGCCTTAAAAAAGATGCAATAGCAACTGTAGATAAGCTTTTCAGTACATTAAATGAGGAATGCAGCTCTTCTGATTTGTCTGCCGTAGTATCACGAATCACCACAGTACATAAACAAAATTTTCAATTGCTCGAAAAAGAGCCGTCTATTACTAAAGCCCAGCCCGTTCCTGTGCCTTTGCGCCGCGCCGAGTAACACTTGCAAAGCCGGGCGCAAGCCCGGCTGTATCGTTCTGTTTAACTAAGCTAATAACGAACACTGCCTAGCGAAATTCCGGCCAATCCCCACCTGAGTAAATTACAAAAACACCCAACTAACCGCAAAACCCGCGACGGCATTGTGCTCGGTTTCCACCAGCGGACTGTCGACAAAATCGGCACCCTGTATATTTGAATATCGAAAATAAAACGCATACCAATAATCACTGAATCGACGACTTAAAGACACTTGACCATTGAAGCCATTGTAACCACTGCGCGCGTTAAACTCTGGCCGCTCTGGGGTGACATACTCAGGTTTTACCGAATAGTAGTAATCGTGATATTTGCCGCTGGCAAGCACCGGTCCGGCGCGCAGGGTCCACCGCCAGCCATCACCGTGATCAAGCCGATAGATTAGAGAGGGGGTACTGGTAATACCTATATAATCTGGCGAGCCATCGCCCACAGTAAATACCGCACGCAATGGTATACTCAGCGACAATCCGTCCGAAAAGTGCTCGCCGGTTAGATTAATGTTGACCGCAGGCCCCACCTCTAATGTCGACAATAACTCCGGCATTCCCAAACGCAATGCGTTTTTGTCACTATCGGGCGTAATTGATAACGCCATGCTGGCATTAAGCTCAATACTATCGGTACGCAAAAAATCACCGCGCACGCCATCGCGATCGGTTCTAATCACTGGCCCGCGATACACCACATAGGGCAGTGGAGCAATATACTCGTGGTAAGTTTTCGAGCCTTTATAGTCAGGAGCGGTAAGCCCTCCCAACCCAACACCTACCTCCCAACGCTTAACGTCCGGCTGTTGTGACGCGCTCTCTTCTTTTGTCTTTTGCGCAACGGCCAATGTACTCATCAAGCAAAATAAAGGCATGAAGATTAAATAAGGCTTAATCAATGTAAGGTATCCTGCCCGAACATGGCGCGTACATCAGCCGTAGGAAATGAATACACTTGATTACAAAACTGGCAATCAATGGTAATTGCTCCCTGCTCCACCAATAAACTTTCCACCTCATCCCGGCCTAAGGATTTCAGTGCATCTTCACTGCGCTGGCGCGAACAGCGACATGAAAATTCTAAATATGCTGGGTCAAACAATCTTACCGAAAGCTCGTGAAACAAACGAAATAATAATTCGCTGTGCTCTACCCGCAGCAGCTCTTCTCTCTTAACCGTTTCGCTCAAAGCAACCGCGGTATACCACTGATCTTCGTTCACCTCGTCCGTTTCGGCCAATTGCCGAGGCAGCGCTTGCAGTAAGAGCCCTCCGGTTCGCCCTGAATCAGCCGCCAACCACAAACGAGTTTTCAACTGCTCGGATTGATAGAAATAATGTTCCAGACACTCAGCCAAGGTATCGGCCTCTAAGGGGACAACGCCTTGATAGCGCTCGCCCTGAGTAGGATCAAGCGTGATGGTCAACACCCCTTGCCCCATTAAGTCGGCTAAGCTATGAGCTCCATCTTTAAATTCTGCGTTTTCGGCTAATCGGACAATACCGCGCAATGCATTGTGGTGAGTGCACTCGGCCATCATCAAACCAATTGGGCCATCACCCTTCGCTTGCAGCGTCATAATGCCATCGAACTTTAGGGTACTGGACAAAAGAGCCGCGGCGGTTAGCAATTCGCCCAACAATTGTTGAACAAAATCTGGATACGCGTTGTTGGCCAGCACATCTTGATAACTTTGCTCTAGCGAAACGATTTCACCGCGTATATCACAGTCATCAAAAATAAAACGATGCAATAAATCTTTATTACTCATAACACCTCAAATTGGTTAGCAATGCTCGGCAATGGACTGCTCTAATTCTTTTTCGCGTTCTTGGCGCTCACGTTCAGAAATATCATACTCATTACCCTCTTCATCGACAAAATAAACAGGACCTTTCAGCTTGCGTAAATACTCTTTCGCCTGAGCGCAGCGTTGATCTTGCTCCTGTTGGGCTTGTTGTTCCTGGCGTCTTTTTTGGGCAGTCTCGCTCGTCAGCTCTTCGTTTTCACCTTCAGGGAAAACACGGTTTAATTTCTTCGTTTCCTGGTGACTTTCATCGACATTAACAGGTTTAAGTGTTTTTTCGATTGACTCGGCCTGTACATCTCCTGGATTGCGATCACTGTAATGAACTTTTCCATCACTGTCGGTCCAACGATATAACTCAGCGCCACATACCGCTGGCACGCTTATCATCACCATTAATGCTAACTTCCATCCTACACGCATTGATCCTTCTCCTTTGTTTTTACCATTGTTGCCGGTTAGTCTTCATCCATAATTCGCCGAAATCGGTGTATTTGTCGGCGCTGCTTTTTGTTGGGCTTGTGTTCACTCACAATAAACGCCCCTAGACCTGCCTTGCGCTCGGTGGCACGCCGCTCACGCAGCTCGATACTGGCATGGGACTCCCGGTAAAGCTTTTGCGCCTCTGGGGCGCCGCGACGTTGATCAGTTAACCCCAGCACTTCGACAGTTTTATCGTCCCACCCCTGGCGAACGGTAACCATGGCGCTGGCCTCAATTTCACGACTGGGTTTTACCCGCTGGCCATCCACCTGAACCTTGCCAGACTCAATCGCTTGTTTCGCCAGACTGCGGGTTTTAAAGAATCGAGCGGCCCAGAGCCATTTATCAATACGTACTTTATCCATGGCGCTATTATGCCACGGGTGGCATGATTTCACTGAAATGTTGAATCGCAGGATAACCTTTGACTCGCCGTTCGATATAACTGTCTGGCTGATGAATGGCCAGCAGGTGACCGATGCCATAATCCCGCGCCGAGTCCAACACTCGCAGGGTATCATCGACAAATAAGGTGCGCTCTGCATTAAAGGGCACTCGTTCAGCCAGTGAATGCCAAAATTCCTGCGCTTCTTTTGGGTGCTTAAATTCGTGAGAGGAAATTACCAAATCCAACCACTGATCCAAATCGGTCAACTCAAACTTTAATGACATACTCTGTGGGTGGGCATTGGTAACCAAGATCGCCTGCTTGCCGGCAACGCGCAGACGATTGAGGAACTCCTCCACATGGGGGCGAATTTGTATCTTATGCTGAATTTCCACCTTCAACGCCCGAATGTCTAAATTGAGTGTCTCCGACCAATACTCCAGACAATACCATTTCAATTGACCCTGCTCGGCCGCTATTTGCTGCTCCAACCGGGAGCGTACATCTGCAAAGGGCTGACCGTGTATTTCAGCGTAGCGTTGGGGCAGATGCTGCGTCCAGAAATAGTTATCAAAATGCAGATCTAGCAAAGTGCCATCCATATCCAACATTACGGTATCAATTGATTGCCAGTCGACCATTGTTTACCCCTGCACTGAATTCAGTGCGCATTTTAGCATTCAACGGCGGGAGTTTGACCCGCCACCCTCGCAGACTGATGTAAAACCCATAACTAACCCGAGAACCAGTACCACGGTATTATGTTTTGTAAATTCGCCGCTAAAATCGCATAACCTGCGAGCTACCAATGTTAATGTCGGCTTTTCAATTGAACATCGAGGTTAACCACATGCAGTATTTACGCCCTATAGGGCTGCTAACGCTTCTCTTGACCGCCATAATGGGCTACGCCGCGCAAGAGCAACCCAGTTATGACGCGCGACTAAGCCAATATAGCTACCCCTACCCGGTACAAACCTTTAGTTTTCAATCGCAGCGCCAAACACTGCAAATGAGCTATATGCACCTAGCGGCTCAAAACGACAAACCGACCGTGCTCTTGCTGCACGGCAAAAACTTTGCCGCCGACTACTGGCACAAAACCGCAGAATTTTTACACGCCCGCGGTTACGGCGTCTTAATGCCGGATCAAGTCGGTTTTGGCAAATCATCTAAGCCTAGCCATTACCAGTTTAGCGCCGAAGGCCTGGTCAACAACACCCGCACCTTAGTGCAGTCACTCAACCTTGAGCAGGTGATAGTGATCGGCCATTCCATGGGGGGGATGCTGGCTAGCCGCTATGCACTTAACCACCCCAACGAAGTCGAAACTCTCGTGCTAATCAACCCGGTGGGGTTAGAGGACTATCTTAAGTACGTAGAGTACAAAGATCCGGAATTTTTCTATCAAAGCGAACTGAAAAAAACCGCCGCTGATGTCATACGCTACCAAAAAAAGCACTACTACGACGGCAAATGGCAATCGGAATATCAGGCGCTAACCGAGATACACGCCGGTTGGATCAACGGCCCCGATTGGCCGCAGGTAGCCTGGAATAACGCCCAAACCTACGATGTGATTTTTACCGGTGCGGTGGTTAATGAATTCCCGCAAATGGCCGTACCGGTACACCTAATTATTGGCACTCGGGACACCACCGGCCCCGGGCGCGGCTGGAAAAAAGCCGGGGTTGAATACACCCTGGGCCAGTACGATAAATTGGGTAAACAAGCGGCCCGTGCCATCCCCGATGCTCAATTGCACGAGTTAGACGGTATCGGTCATATGCCGCAATTTGAAGCATTTGAGCGCTATAAGCAGGTGTTGCAAGAGATTTTTGACTAAAAGTAATACAAGAGTCCTGCGCAAACATAGAGCTCGGCAGGCTCGCTCTGGTATTATGACTCGAAGCAGAGGGTCGATACTGCGCTTAATGAGCCGCAGTATCGACCCCAACTACAATCAAGCGAATAACCGTCAATCAGCGGAAAACGTATGCCCAAACCTGTCATCTTGCAACGTCAAACCGTCGCCCGCAGCCGCCTTTTCCGGGCCGAAGAACTCCAGCTTGAATTTTCTAATGGCGAGCGACGCACCTATGAAAAGCTCTGCAGTGGCGGCCCCGGGGCGGTGCTAATGGTGCCTATGCTGGACGATTCCACGGTATTAATGGCTCGCGAGTATGCCGGTGGCCTGGAGGACTACCATTTATCGCTCCCCAAAGGCGCTATAGATGCGGGTGAAAGTCCCGAACAAGCGGCCAACCGAGAGCTTAAAGAAGAGGTTGGGTACGGCGCCAAATCCATCCAGCTGTTAAAACAAGTACACCTTTCACCCTCTTACATGGAACACAAAATCAATATTTTGCTGATGCGAGACCTCTACCCCGAGGTTTTACCAGGGGACGAACCGGAACCCATCGAGGTGGTGCCTTGTAAACTGGACGACCTTTTTCAACTGGTGATGCGCGACGATGTGATCGAAGGACGCACCATTGCTGCACTGTACTTGGCCCAGCACTGGATGACGCAACATTCATCATAACAATTGTGCGACATTTACGCCCATCCTCGCTCCAAATCAGTCTAACCGGACGGATTACCTGTTAACCCTAGCGTGCTAAGCTTATTCTTTACCAATGCAAACACGTAACAGGGAGCTAGTTATGGCACATGCACAGCGTCAATTTGGTGTTTCCATTAATATCAATCACACCGGCCGCTTAAGGCAGCAGTTAATTTCCGAAATAACCGGTCTGGAAAGACAGGTGCACGAATTAAAGTTGCAGGGCAAGGCCGTTGATTTTTCCTTAATGGCGTCTTATAAAGAGTTGATCAACAGCCGCAAAGACCTGTTGAAAAAGCTTCCCAACTCTTGGTGTTGGTAGCCACACATTAAAGCTTTATAGCTGGCCAACAAAATTACAGGGGCCGTGCCGCGAATCCAGCTGCTCTTGAATAATCGTCCAGGCAGTTTTACACGCCCCAGTTGATCCCGGCAGACAAAACATTAAAGTGCGATTGGCAAGGCCCGCCGTCGCGCGCGACTGAATGGTCGAACTGCCGATTTCGCGATAAGAGACCTGCCGAAACAGCTCGCCGAAACCTACCACCGTTTTATCAAACAGCGGGGTTACCGCCTCAACCGTGGAATCGCGCCCGGCAAAACCGGTGCCGCCGGTAATCAACACCACCTGAATATCATCCCCGGCAATCCAGTTCGATACCAGCGCGCGAATTTGGTAAATATCGTCTTTGACTAAGGCGCGATCCAACACCTTATGCCCGGCAGATTCGGCCAGTTCTTGCAGCGCCTGCCCCGAGGTGTCGGTGTCGCGATTACGGGTATCGGACACGGTTAGCACGGCAATATTTAACGGTACAAATACTTTTTCACGACTCATAAAACAACGTTCTCATTAATAGCAAGTGGGCAGCGAAAGCCGCACTAACCGCATAGCAAAAGTAACAGCGTGGGTTTTAGTCTCTTTCATACCCTTTCAAGCGCGCGCTTCGCTCTAACCACCGGTCATATTCATAAAGCGCACCACCTGAACATCGGATGATTGCACATCAAAGCTGTGGGCCTCGGGTTTAATCTGCACCGCCTCACGAATGGCCGCTTCGAGCTCTTCATTGGTACTTCCCGGCCGACGCAGCACGTGGCGCAGATCGCGGCTATGTTCTTGGCCTAAACACAACAACAACTTACCGGTGGCGGTCAGGCGCACCCGATTACAGCTGCCGCAAAAATTATGACTGTGAGGGGAGATAAACCCAACCTTTGATTGGGCGCCTGCCACCGTCCAGTAGCGCGCGGGGCCACCTGTCTGCTCGGCGCTGGGCACCAAGTTAAAGTGGCGGGACAACTCCGCACGCAGCTCATCACTGGAAATGTACTCGGCTACCCGACCATGGCTGGTCACCTCACCCATAGGCATTTCCTCAATAAAGCTAATATCGAGATTGTGCGATAAGGCAAACTCCACCAGCTGACCGGCCTCATCAGCGTTGTAATGTTTAAGCGCAACACAGTTGAGCTTGGTGTGACGGAAACCAGCGGCGATAGATGCCTTTATACCTTGCAGTACATTTGCCAACTGACCGTGGCGAGTCATGGTATGAAACTTATCGGCCGATAGGGTATCCAGACTAATATTAAGGCGCGACAACCCAGCGGCACGCAACGGCTCAGCCATCTCGGCCAAGCGGGTGCCATTAGTGGTCATGCAGAGCTCTTGTAAACCCTCAATGGCGGCCAGTTTTTCCACCAGAGACACAATGCCCTGCCGCACCAGTGGCTCACCTCCGGTCAGGCGAATTTTTTGCACGCCCAACCCCACAAACATCTGCGCCAGCTGCTCGAGCTCTTCCAGCGACAACACCTCTTTGCGAGGCAGGAAAGTCATGTCCTCTGCCATACAATAGACACAACGCAAATCGCAGCGATCGGTGACCGACATACGTAGGTAGCGTATCTCTCGACCAAAACGATCGACTAAAGTGGGCGTTAATAGTTTTTGCATAACATTGATAGTAACAAATTCCCGCCAAGGAGGATTAAATACTCGCAGCATGAAAGACAATCCTCCAGCTGCCACGAACTTATTTGCTTTTAGCAGGGCAAAATCCAGACCATGACGCGCCCTCCAAAGCCAATACCGGTACTCGCCTCCAAGACCAAGCCTTTTTAGCAAGCGGCTAAGATTTACGTCCTTTACTTAATACAAACCTGCACCACTTTATGGCAAGCAAAAAATATCGCACATCACAAGCACCATGATTGACCACTTAAAATCCTCACTAAAATCTCACATTCGGTGCATATGATGGTGCACCGCGCACCATTACAACACTTTGAAAATTACGGGCAATTTTTAATCAATTTAAAAACAACCTCATAACCTTCTGATTTATAAGAATTTAAAAAATTTTATACACCTTTCTTTATCACTGGCACCGACTTTGCTCTTACCCAGATCAAACACCCACAGACAATGGCTGCCCTGTACGGCCCAAGTGAGAATGCACCATGCACAACAATACGCCGCCCCCCAACACTATCATGTCGCTCAACAGCAAAATGTCGAGCCAGCCGGGTAAGGTATTGCTGGTAGGGGCCGGGCCGGGTGACGCCGAGCTGTTAACACTAAAAGCTCTCAAGGCGATAGAAAATGCAGACGTTATTTTCTATGACCAGCTAGTTAGTCAGGAGATCCGGGCGCTTTTCCCCAAAAGCACACCGGCCATTTATGTGGGCAAAGTAAAAAACCACCACAGTGTTGCTCAAACAGATCTCAACCAAATGCTGGTAGAGCACGCCAAACGAGGATTAAACGTCTGCCGAATTAAAGGTGGCGACCCTTTTGTTTTTGGTCGGGGTGGTGAAGAGCTTCTGACATTGCGTCAAGCCGGTTGCGATGCCGAAGTCATTCCCGGCATTACCGCCGCCTCAGGCTGTACAACCGCCGCCGACATTCCCCTGACCCATCGCGGTATCGCACAAGGCTGCACGTTTGTCACGGGGCACGGCGAAAAAGATTTGAACCTAAACTGGCAAGCACTGGCAAATTTAAACCATACCTTGGTTTTTTACATGGGCGTCAGTAAAGCCGAACACATTCAAACCCAATTATTACAAGCCGGTATGAATGGCCATACACCAGCCGCTTTCATTGAAAATGGCTGCCGCAAAAATCAGCGTGTGGTAACCACCACTGTGGGCGAGCTTTTTCAAACCGGTCAAGAGCACGGCGTACAGTCCCCCGCTCTAATCGTGGTGGGTGAGGTGGTACTAATGGCCCAGCAACTGCAAGACCTTGTATCTCAACAATCAACAGGCCAACCAGAAAGCCTGAGCGCATAACCGAATTAGCAGAGGAAGAATCATGACTACAGAACGCATCATCGTCGTCGGCAACGGAATGGTTGGTCACAAGTTTATCGATACTGTTATCAACAGCGACAACGCCGAAAATTTTGAAATTGTTACCTTCTCGGAAGAACCTCGTCTGGCGTATGACAGAGTAAAACTGTCCGCCTATTTCTCTGGCTCAAGCGTCGACGATTTAATGTTGACCTCCGAGGAGCACTACCAAAGTGCCGGCGTCGTTTACACCCTGAACGACAAGGTAGTAGAAATCGACGGTGACGCAAAAACCGTTACGACCGCTGCGGGCAAGGTAGAGGGTTACGACAAACTGGTTCTCGCCACTGGCTCCTTCCCTTTTGTGCCGCCTATACCCGGCAAAGACCAGCCTCACTGTTTGGTGTACCGCACCATTGAAGATCTGGAAGAGATCACCGCATCGGCCCAAGAAAGTAAAGTCGGCGTTGTTGTCGGCGGCGGCCTGCTCGGTTTGGAAGCGGCAAATGCGCTTAAAAACCTCGGCCTGGAAACTCATGTAGTTGAATTTGCGCCGCGCCTAATGGCGGTTCAGCTAGATGAAGGCGGCGGCGACTTACTGCGTCGCAAGATTGAATCATTGGATGTGAATGTTCACACCGAAAAGAACACCAAGAATATCGGCGCCGGTAAAAAACGTCGCTATGTTATGGAGTTCACCGATGGCAGCGAATTGGAAACCGACATGATTGTGTTTTCTGCCGGTATTCGTCCACAAGACGAATTGGCTCGCAATAACGGCATTGATATTGGAGAGCGCGGCGGCATTGTCGTTGACAACTTTTGTCGCACCTCCGTCGAAGACGTATACGCTATCGGTGAATGTGCCTTATGGGACGGCAAGATCTTTGGTTTGGTCGCCCCCGGCTACCATATGGCCAAAGTGGCTTACTCGCACATCAATGGCAGTAGTGACCAGTTTACCGGCGCCGATATGAGCACCAAGCTCAAACTGCTTGGCGTCGACGTGGCCAGTATCGGCGATGCTCATGCCCGTACTCCGGGAGCGCAAACTTACACCTACGAAGACGGTGTTAATGAAGTCTACAAGCGCATTATCGTCAGCGAAGATGGCAAAAAATTGCTGGGCGCCGTTTTGGTGGGCGACGCCGAAGCCTACGGCACACTGCAACAAATGTGCGTCAACGACATGGCTCTGCCCGACTCACCCGAGCAATTGATTCTGCCGGCCTCTGACGGCAGCGCTGGTGCCAGCATGGGTGTCGATGCACTGCCTGACACTGCGCAGTTGTGCAGCTGTTTGGATGTCACCAAAGGCGATATTGTCGATGCGGTGCAGGGCGGTTGCTGCTCCATGGGGGACATCAAAGATAAAACCGGTGCCTCTACCGGCTGCGGCGGCTGTGCCGCGTTGGTAAAAAGCGTGATGGACAAGGAGCTGGAAAATCTCGGGGTGGAAGTTAACAACCACCTCTGTGAGCACTTTGCTTACTCCCGTGCCGAACTGGCCGATATTGTTCGCGTTAAAAAAATTGAATCCTTTGATGCCCTGCTCGACAGTCACGGCCAGGGTGGTTTGGGCTGCGAAATTTGTAAGCCGGCGGTGGGTTCTATTCTGGCCTCGTTCTGGAACGATTACGTTTTAGAAGACAAGCATATGGGGCTGCAGGACACCAACGATATTTATCTCGGCAATATGCAAAAAGACGGCACCTACTCGATTGTGCCGCGCGTGGCCGGCGGTGAAATCACCCCGGATAAATTAATTGTTTTAGGGCAGGTCGCGAAAGAATTTAATCTTTACACCAAAATTACCGGCGGCCAGCGTATCGATCTGTTCGGCGCCCAGTTGCACGAACTGCCAATCATCTGGCAACAATTGGTGGAGGCCGGATTCGAAACAGGCCACGCTTATGGTAAATCCTTGCGTACCGTCAAATCCTGCGTGGGTAGCACCTGGTGTCGCTACGGCGTGCAAGACAGTGTCGGCATGGCTATCGCGCTGGAAAATCGCTACAAGGGTGTGCGCTCGCCCCACAAAATTAAATTTGGTGTATCGGGCTGTACCCGCGAATGCGCCGAGGCCCAATCAAAAGACTTCGGCATTATTGCCACAGAAAACGGCTGGAACTTATACGTTTGCGGTAACGGCGGCATGCGCCCTCGTCATGCCGATTTATTTGCCACCGACCTGGATGACGAAACGCTGGTGAAATATATCGACCGCGTGATGATGTTCTATATCCGCACAGCGGACCGTCTGCAGCGAACCTCAGTGTGGTTGGAAAACTTAGAGGGCGGCCTGGATTATTTGCGCGATGTCGTGATTAACGACAAGCTCAGTATCGCCCAAGAGCTGGAAGATAACATGACCAGCAATATTGGCAAATACCAGTGCGAGTGGAAAACCACCATTGAGAGCCCGGAAAAGCTCAAACGCTTCCGCCACTTTATCAATAGCGAAAAGCAAGACGAAAACCTAGCCTATGTGGTCGAGCGCGATCAGCGCCGCCCCGCGAATGAAACCGAGCGCGAGAACCACATTCCCGCCGTCGAAGTCACGGTGTAAAGGAGATTTCTAACATGACCAATCAAACCATCAACACATCCGAGGCAGGCCAGTGGGTTGACGTGTGCGACATCAACGACCTGACCCCGGAAACCGGCGTATGCGCGCTAGTAGGTGAACAACAAGTCGCGATTTTTTATTCCGGCAAGCTCGACCAGCTATTCGCCATTGATAACTACGACCCTATTGGCAAAGCCAATGTATTATCCCGCGGTATTATCGGCTCAATTGGCGAGCGCATTTGTGTGGCCTCACCGCTGTATAAGCAACATTTTGACCTGACCACAGGCGAGTGCCTGGAGCAGGCGGAACATCGCATCAGAGCGTATCCGGTCAATCTGGCAGGCAACCGCGTGCAGGTTGGCATCCGTTAACAGCGTCTTCGCCACAAGCCAATGCAGGTGGCGGTGTAACAGCAAAAGGGGACGCCCGGACTCTAAACGGGCGTAACTTTACTTAGCAATGCTTTCTTCCCCCGGTAACTTCATGGTATCGGACTTCTGGTGGCCACTTGGCCACCTTTTTTTATGCGCGGCTTTAAGCGCCATCTTTAAACAATTACCCCCGCAGGGTAGATTCCGACTTATACAGTGTCCTATTATGACCAAAACAACACCATGAATATGGAGATTTAGCTATGCGTTTAAAACATTGGGGGATATGGCTAGCAGCCATTTTTTGTGTCGCCGTTGCACCTTTAAGCTGGGCGGGGCCACGAGTGGCGGTAGTCGACTTTGAAAATAAAAGTCAGCACGGCGGCTGGCGAGTAGGCCGCGGCGCGGCCGATATGCTCACCACCGAGCTGGTCAAGGGCACCAATTTCGATATTTTTGAGCGCGATCGCCTCAACAGTATCATGCAGGAACAAAACTTTGGCTCATCGGGTCGGGTTGATACCGCCACCGCAGCCAAAATCGGTAAGATCATCGGCGTTCAATACATTGTCACCGGCTCGGTCACCGAATACGGCCAAAGCAGTTCCGGCGGCGGCGGCGGCGGCATTAATGTTGGCAAAAAGGGCTACCACGCCTCGGTAGATGTACGCGTGGTTGATGTGAACACCTCGCGCATTCTGTTCGCCGATACCGGCAACGGCCACAAAGCGTCCATGAACGTTCGTGTTTTTGGTTTTGGCGGCGGCGAGAGCTGGAATGAAAAAAGCGCCACCGAAGCCATGCGCGGCGCTATCAATGAGCTGGTCACCAAGCTGGACAACGCCGATTTCGCCAGTAGTACAGCGGCAGCTCAACCCGCCGGACCGGTATTATTGGCCGACGTAGCCGGCTCCGACATTATCCTCAATGCTGGCAGTGGCGCCGGCCTTAAATCAGGCCAAACCCTCACGGTTAAGCGCAAGGGCCGTGAAATTAAAGACCCGGCAACCGGTGCCGTGCTTAAAGTGACCTACAAAACCATTGGTAAAATTAAGCTTACCAGCGCCGAAAGCTCCTATGCCGAGGCGACAGTGGTCAGTGGCAGCGACTTTAAAGTCGGCGATATCGCCGAACCATAAACCGCGCTAATGCACACCACGGGGGGCCTTACTGGCCCCTTTTTTGTATCTGGCGGAATGCTACAATGCATGCTTTTACCGAGACCGCACCATGTTGCAAGGCGTTATTTTCGACCACGACGGTACCCTGGTGGACTCCGAGCGCAAACACTATCAGCTATGGGCCGATTTACTGTCCGAGTTTGGTGTTGATTTTAGCGAACAGATCTACCGAGACCATCTTGCCGGCATTCCCACCACAGCCAGTGCCGAGTACTTAACCACACACTACTCATTGCCAATTACCGCTCAAGCGTTGTATGAGAAACGCGAACGGGCTAATACAGTCGCCTTGAGCGAACAGGCCTGTCCCTTAATTGCTGGCGCCTTGGCACTGGTGCAATGGGTACACAGCCGCAACCTGGCCATGGCCATTGCCACTGGCGCACCCGAGCGAGAAGTGGAGCCAACCCTAGTACAGCACGGGCTGGGCGATTATTTCCCGATTGTGGCCAGCCGCGATAAAGTCGAGCGACCCAAACCTGCCCCCGATGTTTATCAACACGCCTTAACACAAATGCAGCTGAAGGCGGCACAGTGCATAGCTATCGAGGACAGTGCCACGGGGCTGCAGTCAGCCCTGGCTTGCGGGCTGGAGTGTATTGTGGTGCGCAACGACTATTCACGCGGCCACAATTTTGCCGGTGCCAGCGCCGTGTTCGAACATATGGATGAAGTAAAAAACTATTTAGCTCAGCGCCTATAGCTCTCAACAACGTTTAAAGCCAAGAGCTGGCCCCAGTGGTGCTCACTTGAAGTGGCACCACCAAACCTGCGCTCGCGCGCCTTGCCCAAGGCGCTTGTGTGGCGGCAGAGAGTGACAAAATTAACGGCATAGAGCACTAGCGCTGGCAGGCGGTACAATACACCGTGGCGCGCTGCCCCAGTTTGATTTCTTTAAGCGTTTTCGCGCAACCGGTACAGGGCTCACCACCGCGGCCATAGACATTTAGTTGTTGTTTAAAGTAACCCGGCTTGCCATCGCCGCCGACAAAATCACGCAGGGTGGTTCCCCCTTGCTCGATTGACCGGTCGAGCACAAATTTAATCCGGGTCACCAGAGCTTCACATTCGCGCCTCGATAAGCTGCCCGCCTTGCGAATGGGCTTAATTCCCGCCATAAAAAGCGCTTCATTGGCGTAAATGTTCCCCACGCCCACCACAATTTTACTGTCCATTAAAAACGTTTTAATGGCTGCTGTTTTTTTGCGGCTGCGAGAAAATAATAGTTCGGCATTGAACTCATCCGTTAATGGCTCCGGCCCCAAGTTCTGCAACAATTTGTGTTCCAGCGCATCACCCGCCTGCCCCCCCGCTTGCCAGAGTATCGATCCAAACCGGCGCGGGTCGTGATAGCGCAGGGTTTGCTCGGCAAACTCAATATCGACATGGTCATGGCTGCCCGGCGGTGTTCCTCGGGGCACCAGGCGCAAGCTGCCCGACATACCCAGGTGAATCAGCACCGTGCCTTCTGTCACCTGCAAGAGTAAATACTTGCCGCGACGGCCGACGCTTTTAATACGGCGCCCCACCAAAGTCTGGGCGAGTATTTCTGGCACCGGCCAGCGCAAACTGGGCTGGCGGACCGCAATTTTACAAACACGTCGACCGAGAATATGCGGCTCGATACCTCGGCGAGTGGTTTCAACTTCGGGTAACTCAGGCATGGTGTCCCATCAAAAAAGCGTTATTTAGCCAAACTTTGCGATAAGAGTGAACAGCAATATCACTTTAATCGACCATTTCGTACAATAGCCCCTCTATTATTGGCGAGGCTTGCTCTATGTTGCTGGGTGTTGATACCGGTGGAACCTTTACCGACTTTGTCGTGATCGACCAGGGGCAATTGCGGGTTCACAAAGTGCTCTCAACCCCCGAGTGCCCAGAGCAGGCCATCTTACAGGGTATCGAACAGCTGGGACTCACACCCAATATCCGTGAGGGTGACATCGCCATTGTGCACGGCAGTACCGTAGCGACCAATGCTGCGCTGGAGCGCAAAGGGGTGACCACACTGTATGTCACTAACCGCGGCTTAGCCGACCTACTCAGTATCGGCCGACAGACCCGGGCTGAACTCTACAACCTCACCCCGGCGGCTCCCGAGCCACCGGTTGAGCCAGCTCTGTGTGTGGAAGTCGGTGCGCGCCTGGCCGCAAACGGTGAGCGCCTCGAGCCACTCACCAGCGATGACATCGAACGTTTACAGTCGGCAATCGCCCAGCACCGACCACAGGCGGTGGCGATAAATTTACTCTACTCTTTTCTCGACGACGGCGATGAAATAGCGCTGCAACAGGCCTGCCCCGAGAAGATATTTGTCAGCCGCTCCTCTTTTGTCCTGCCCGAATACGGTGAGTACGAGCGCGGTATTGCCACCTGGCTCAATGCTTACTTAGGCCCCAAGGTACAGGGGTACCTACAGCGTTTAGCCCAGGGCATCAGCCCCTGCCCACTGGGAGTGATGCAGAGCTCGGGCGGTACCATTGACGCGCAACAAGCCGGCAATCGCGCGGTGAATTTGCTGTTATCCGGGCCGGCCGGAGGCTTGGCTGCGGCGCAGTTTATCGCCCGTCAGCGCGGCGGCGATGGCCCGCCGGAGCCCCTGCTTACCTTCGATATGGGCGGCACCTCCACCGATGTCGCCATGATCATCGACCAGCTACAGCTCACCAACCAAGGCCGCCTGGGCCCATACCCAGTGGCGGTACCCATGGTGGATATGCACACCATTGGCGCCGGCGGTGGCAGTATCGCTCAGGTGGACGCCGGGGGCTTATTGCACGTTGACCCCGAGTCGGCCGGTGCGCATCCGGGTCCCGCTTGCTATGGTAAGGGCGGCACACAAGTCACCGTGACCGACGCCAACGCCTATTTGGGGCGCTTGCGGCCCGAGTATTTTCTGGGCGGCGCCATGCCCTTAGATCAGTCAGCGGCCGAACAAGCCATTGCGCAGCTGGCGGCAGACTTAAAATTGCCCGCGCTGCAAACTGCCCTCGGGGTGATTCGCCTCGCCAACGAGCATATGGTAGCGGCGCTGCGCGTTATCTCGGTTCAGCGCGGACATAACCCGGCGGACTTTCGCCTGTGTTGTTTTGGTGGTGCCGGTGGCCTGCATGTCTGCGCCCTGGCCGAAGAACTGAACATGAGCCGCGCCATGGTGCCTATTCACGGCGGCGTACTCTCGGCCCTGGGGATGTTGGTGGCTCCGCGCGAGCGCCAGCTGTCGCGCAGCTGGCAAAAACCCAGCACGGACTGTGATACCGCGGGGCTGCTAGACGCTTTGACTCAGCTGGCAGTACAAGGCCGCCAAGAGCTAGAGCGCGAAGGAGTCAGCCCCGAGGAGATCGAACAGGAAGATAGTTTAGATGTGCGCTATTTAGGCCAGAGCTTCGCCATTAATATTCCCTACCACGCTCGGGTCGACATCAGTGAGGCCTTTCATCAAGCACACGAGCACCGCTACGGCCATCGTTTAGCCATTCCGGTCGAGGTGGTCAACCTGCGGGTTCGGGTCAAAACCCAAGCCCATGCGATCGAGCTGCCCACACTCAATACGGGCGCGGCCGAGCCAATCGATCAATGTGACCTGCCACAGTTGGGCAGTACCCAAATTTTTCAGCGCAACCAGCTTGGAGCAGGGCAAACCATTGCCGGGCCCGCACTGATTGTTGAGCAAGTCTCCACCACCTTGGTGGCGAAGGGGTGGACACTTAGGGTCGATCCGGTGGGTAACTTGTTGCTCGACCGCTAATTGCCTTATTCGACAGAGGCGATAACCTGTCCCAGCCAAGTATACATTTGGCTCAGCGTATCGCGGCGCACCGACTCTGTCGATAACATTAAATCGTGCATACCGCCTTCGACTTCCACCATGCTCACCTTAGTCCCTAAACCTGGGCCATAGCGGCGCATATCTTCGACATCCAAGACCGCATCGGTGGACAACATATCGTCCTGCCACTGACCTAATCCGCGTATAGAGCGAGATGAGTGCATAACCAGCACCGGGCACTCAATCGCCAGTCCGGCCTGTAATTCGCGCTGGGCGATCACAATAGCCCGAATCCAGCCGAGGTATAAGGGAAAACCTTCGGCAGGCTTAATCGTCGTATTGTACTGCCACTGGCCGCGAAAGCTCTGGTGAATACTCTGAGCGTACAGTGAGGGTGTCTTGCGCGAATAAGACAGGTACGGCAACCAGCGGCCCAACCAGGCCAAAACTTTAATACCAAACAGCTCCACCCCATGGGCGGGAAACTCGAAAAAGGGGCTGTTTAAACACAAACCGTCGATCAGCTTGCGCTCGGCGCCACGATGAGCGTACAAACTAGCAATTAAGCCACCCGTGGAGTGGGCGTTTACCACCAGCGGCCCCGTCGTTTCCGATTTTATTGTTTTTAACGCCAAATCGATTTCAGCAAAGTACTCGTCCACCCGGCTGCAATAGTTGGGGTGAGTGTCCCCATTGAGCGAGCGCCCATAGCCGTGCAAGTCCAGTGCGTAAAAAGCAAATCCGGCCTCCACCAGAGCATGGGCCAAATGGGCCTGAAAAAAATAGTCGGTCATACCGTGCAGATACACGATGGTGCCCTTGGCCTTAACCGGGTTGTCGCAGGCGCGCACTAGAGTCGCCCGATACGCAGGCGCCTGCCCGGTACTCAAGGCTAAGACGTCAAAACCCGCTAGCTCTTTATCCGCACTCCATTGCTCTTTTTCACTTGCTTGCACACTAAGCTCCTTTGTCTATCGCTCGAATTTGAGTATAGTAATTACTAAAGGTTTTCAATTTAAAGAATCATCAGGTGGTGCTATGTCGAATTCTCGTCCCGCCCTAATCCTTGGGGCTCTACTACTGACCGCCTTTGGGCTTGTGGGTTACCTGGGAAAAAGTGCTGCCCTAGCCGTTAAAGAGTACGAGCGCAGTGTGACGGCAAAAGGTTTGGCGGAACGGGAATTGCCCGCCGACATCGTTATTTGGCCGATTAGTTTTACTCTGGCCAGCAATGAGCTGACCGAGCTCTATGCTCACCTGGAACAAAACACCACCGATATACGCACTTTTTTACAATCACAAGGCATTGCCAATACCGATATTACCACCAATGCCCCGGTGATAACCGACAAGTCGGCCCAGTCCTACGGCAACGCCAGCGCGCCTTTTCGCTACGTGGCAACCGCCGTGGTTACCGTCTACAGCGAAGACTTAGCCGGCGTGCGCCAAGCCATGGCCAACACCAGCGAGCTGGGCAAAAAGGGTATCGTCTTAACCGCTGGAAACTATGACGCCCGAACCGAGTATTTGTTCACCGGCCTCAATGACATTAAACCCAGCATGATCGAAGAGGCCACCCTCAAAGCCCGTGAAGTCGCCAATAAATTTGCCGCCGACTCGGGCAGTCGTCTGGGGAAAATTAAACGCGCCTCACAGGGTCAATTTAGTATCAGTGCCCGCGATGCCAACAACCCGCACATTAAAAAAATTCGGGTTGTCTCTACCGTTGAATACTATTTAATTGACTGATGAACTTTGAGCTAAATCCGCAAGAGATTCTAGAGCACCTGCTCCAGATGGGCATCGCCTTAATACTGACGGCCCCCATGGCATTTAACCGCGAGTATTCTACTCCCGGTGCTGGGCTGCGAACTTTCCCATTGGTGGCACTCGCCTCATGCGCCTATATGTTAGTGGCAATGCAGGTGTTCGATACCAGCGAGGCCGAGGCCAAGGTTATGTATGGCATTATTACCGGTATTGGTTTTATCGGCGGCGGGGCAATCTTAAAAAATAACAACCACACCATGGGCACGGCAACCGCTGCCAGCATTTGGAATACTGGGGCGATCGGTGTTTCTGTCGCCTATAACCGATACGAAATTGCCTTAGTTTTGGCGCTAACCAATTTTCTTATTTTACAATTTTCTGCACCGCTTAAAAAAAACAACCGACAAAAAAACGCGGAAAACACTTCCGATTAAACTTACTCTTGCAGCGTTTTCAATCGACTTTTTACCTCAATCCAGCGCGACATAAACTCAGTACTGCGGGCACTGTGGTACTGAAACATAGCCGCCAAAAAGTTATCTCGCCGATAAGATTCCAAATTAGACAATCGCTCGTTAATAAGCCTTAAAAAATCTGACGTATGCCCGGAAAAATCGTAGCGCGCCTGTAAGAGTGGCCGGCACAACCGAGCGGCATCGGCCCAATCAGACTCACTACCGTAAAGCGTGGCGGCCTCTTGGGCAAAGGCTTCAGCAGTATCGGCCAGTCTTCCCGGCCAAGGGTGGTCGCCTGCCATAGACTCCGCCGCAATGCTGGTCACAACGCTCGGGGTGGCGGTTTGCATTGCATCAATCAACTTGCCTTTGATACCCGCACCAAAACGCAAAGGCGCCAGTAGCACTCTGGAATTTTCCACCACCTGCTGAGCGTTATCAGCCCACCCCTTAACCAAAAAACGCTCGCGGGCATTGGTTAAGTCGGTGGCTTTTTTCGGTGGGTAGGCACCGTAAATATGCAGTTCGGCATCAGGGCACAGTTTGCGCAACAATGGCCAAATAGATTGTTTTAACCACAGTACCGCGTCCCAGTTCGGGGCATGGCGAAAATTACCGATTGAGACAAAGTTCTGCCGGGCGGCAAAGGACGGTTGCAAGCGGTTACTGGATTGCACCATAAAAGGCAGGTGATACAAAAGCGAGGCCGGAACGTGACAGTAGTCGGTTAACAACTGTATCTCATAGTCGGAAATCATAAGCGTCAAATCACAGCGGAAGATGGCCGCCACTTCACGCAAGATCATATCGCTGTCGCGCATGGCCGAAAAAATCACATCACTGCCGGCCAGTACCGGACCGACACTGGCCGAGGCCTGCAAAGATTGTTTTAGCAGGGCCTGGCGAGCGTAACGCAAACTGTGTAGGTCTTCGGTATCGAGCACCCGTAAAGCGTCCGGGCAGGATTGTGCCACACGCCAACCAAACTGCTCCTCAGTGACGAACCGATCAAACAAAACCACACGGGGCTGTAGTTGTTCAACAAACTCATCGAAACTGGAACAGTTCAAGGCCACCGTATGGGGTGTTACCTTGAGAGATGACAAATCAATTTGGTGATCGGTTGGCGCTGCCGCGCAGGCAAAGTGAACGTCAAAGCCGCCATCTTGCAGGGCTTGTACAAGCTGCACAATACGCGAGCCCGCTGCGGACGAGTTGGGCTCGGGCCAAACGTAACCAATAATAAGAGCGCAGTTATTCAAAGGGCGTTCGCTTTATACTAGAGGGCAGGGCGAATACATCAATCGCTTACTGGTTTTCATCATCCACTTTCATATAAACTTTATAGTTCTCTCGATAATCTTCGAGGTTATCCCGTACCGCATCGCGAAATTGATTAGTTAAAAACGAAGTGGCCGACTCCATTTCTTCGGTGAACTCTTTTCGATCGACCGATGCATTGGCCACCAAAAATGCGCTGTAACGTGCCAGAGCTTGCAGCATTGCTGCACTCACCATACTTGGCTCGGCATTATCCGTCAGCTCATTGGCTTGCTCAATAAAAGTATCCACCATATCCCAATATACAGTTTCATCGGCAGTTTCGGTCATAATATTACTCAGTAGAATGTGTGCATATCTATTAGAAGAAGTTCTTTGCTTCAATTTAAAAATGTCATGCGTCTGATGAGACCATTTTTAAATTCGTATATTTTCACCACCGGTATGGATTGACGATACCCCTTAACCACAAAGCTTGCCATTTCATGGGCTATCACTTTGTTATTAATTTCAATGGTATTGATAATTTCGGTCTTAGGTGATCGGTCAGCAAAGGTACTCTTGGTCGTTGTAATCAGTGAGCCGTGTCCGGTAGTAATGGGCGAGTCCGGATAGTTGTAAACCTCAATGTCTGCATGAAAATAACTGGCATATTCTTCTACATCATGAGCATTGTAGGCCTCGGCCTGAAAGGTAATGATCTGCCGCTGATCGGCCACCACCGCGGCCGGTAGCAGAACTACCAAGAAGCTTATTATTAATCCGAGCCGAAGCACTGGCGCCTCCCTAAAATAGCAGTTTCAATTTTACCGCTTATTCTAGCTTAAAACTCACGCCGCTTGTCGAGTATTACCAAAATCAAGGTCGCTATCGGCCCCAGTAAGATCGACAGTAAAAACCACGCTAAGCCACTGCGGTTTTTGCCCTGTGCAATGCCGGCATTAATTAAGGCCAATGTACCCCAACCGACCGCATATCCACCCGATTGAGCTAAAAAATCCACTTCATTCATTGCAATACCCTCTGTTGAACAGCAACTGTAGCAAACCTGTTTTTGGTTATATCTCAAAACGCCTATTGCGCAAGCGCACCGCTAGGAGTACACACGCAGCACTGACTATTAACCCAAGGTACAGCCCCGGTGAGACCAATATGCGCCAAGCGTGCGCCAATGGCTCCTGCGAATTAACCGGCACAAAGCTTATCTGCCCCACAATCTCCAGACCACTGAAATACAATCGCAGGCTATCACCTAAGTAATGCGTCCCTAAAAACCATTTTTCCAACACCCAGATCACCAGCAATACTGCCCCCAAAAGGCCCAGCGGTGATTTTTTCGACCAAGCCGAGAAAAGCAAAAGCAGTGAGTAAAGCGGCAACGCCCATAGTGCCGTCATTACAACGCCCAAGGCACCGCCCAATAAGGTTTTTATAACCGGCACCTGCTGCACGACATAACCAAACTCCACACCTAATGCATGGAACACAAATATGTCAGCCACCAAGGTATAGGCTGCCACGGCAACTAATGATAAACCCCAGTAAAATAAAGGTATAAGAAAAACTGACACCCCTAACTTCACAAGGACCACTTGCCACTCAGACAAAGGCAAAGACTTAAAAAATAAAACACTACGATCTTTGCGATCGGCAAGCAACGCGCTAAAGGCATAGCTCATACTGTTAAATAAACAAACCACCCCAAACAGGGCAAAAATTAAGTAGCGTCCGTAGGCAATTTTTTCGATGATAGGCTCGACAACCTGAGCACTTTGCGCAGAGGAGGCCGACTGCGAGTCCAGGCGCCACCGATCCGTCGAGGCGCCCAGTGTCCACTCACTGACATTGCTTTGATCTAATGAGTAAAAAGACATTAAGGATAACAGCACAACCACTACCACCAGCACGATAGGGGCCTTATAGAATAGACCGGGGCTCTCCCACACTTCGCGCATTACCTGTGTTTTTAATTTTTTCATCCCTGCGCCTCCGCGACCATTGATCGCGCCGTCACTTTGGCGATAAACACTTCCGCCAGGCTCGCCATACTCACGCTGCCAAGTGGCTCTAAATGTTCTGCCGCTATATCCTCAAAAATATACTCCTGACCACCCAGGGTGCGGTTTTGCAAAATAGGCTTAAACGCCTGAGCCTGGCTTTCTTTTTCCGGGCTGACAGTGACCTTTAAAAAGCGCCCCGCCATCGACTCCAGTGTTTGATCCAGTACAATTTCACCCCCGTTGATAAACAAAACATCCGTCAGCAAATGCTCAATCTCTTCCACTTGATGGGTGGTAATCACGATGGTTCGATCCTGATCGTAAAAGTCATTCAATAGTGCATCGTAAAATAAGCGGCGATACACTAAATCCAGCCCTAAGGTCGGTTCATCCAACACCAACAATTTGGCATCAATCGCCATCACCAGAGCCAGATGAAGCTGTGTGATCATGCCTTTTGAGAGCTGTCTGATCTTGCGCTGGGCTTGAATCTGGGTCTGGGCGAGAAACTGCTCGGCCCGCTTGCGATCGAATTTGGGGTGAATGCCTTCGGTGTAAGTCAGTACTTGTTGCACACTCATCCAGCGCGGAAGCGTTGCCGTATCGGCAATAAAACAAACATCTTCCAACATGGTGGAACGCTCTTGGCGCGGGTCCCGTCCCATAACGGCAATATCTCCACCGGCCATACTCAAGCCCAACAATACTTGCAACAAAGTCGTTTTGCCGGCGCCGTTGGGGCCAATCAAGCCGACAATTTTACCGGCGGGGATATTCAAATTGATGTTATTCAGAACCTGTTGCTGCCCATAGCGCTTATGGATATTCTGAGCGGAAATAATGGCTGTCATTTTGACTCTCCCTTGTTCAGCTGGCGCAGTGCCTGCACCAGTGTTTCCACATCCACCCCCACCGACGCACTGCGCTCAACCAACGCTGGCAAAGATTGCATAAACTGCTCACGCTCTCGCGTCATCAACGCCTCCCGGGCCCCACTTAATACATACATACCCATCCCGCGCCGCTTCTCTACCAGCCCTTCCTCTACTAACCCCTGATAGGCCTTGGCGACGGTTAGGTGATTGATTTTAAAATCGGCCGACACCTGGCGCACAGAGGGCAAAGCATCACCGGCGGCCAGCTGGCCACGCAAAATTAAGGTGATCATGCGATCGTATAACTGTCGATAAATGGGCTGATCATCTCGCCACTGCATGTTGTTTAGGCTCTCGCATCGATTACTGAATCAGTGATATATCTAACCATATCACCTATTGAAAATTTAACAAGCCCTAAGCGGCACTGAGAGCAGACACATAATGTCGACGATTTCAAGACTGTAATCGGCGGCGTAATTGCGCATAATGCTTCGACTTCAGCACCACACAAGCGGTTGGATAGACAAGAGATAACATCATGAGCAGTATTTATCAGCGCATTGCCGACGAGTTAAACATTCAGGGCCAGCAGGTTAGCGCGGCCGTCAACCTCCTCGATGAAGGAGCGACCGTTCCTTTTATTTCCCGCTATCGCAAAGAGGTCACCGGCGGGCTGGACGACACCCAAATGCGCAACCTAGAGGAACGCCTGCGCTACCTGCGCGAGCTGGAAGAGCGTCGCGACACCATCCTCAAAAGCATCGCCGAGCAGGATAAACTCACCCCCGAGCTGGAGGGTGAGATTAAATCCGCCGACACCAAAACCCGGCTGGAAGATCTTTATCTACCGTATAAGCCTAAGCGCCGCACCAAAGGCCAAATTGCCATCGAGGCCGGTCTGGAACCGCTGGCGCAAGCCCTGCTGCAAGACCCCACGCTCGCGCCTGACACCGAGGCCGCCAAGTACTTAAACGCCGAATATAAAATCGACGACACTAAAGCGGCCCTGGACGGAGCGAAATATATTCTGATGGAAAAGTTCAGCGAAGATGCTGACTTATTGGCCAAACTTCGCGACTTTTTAGTCAAAGAGGCCGTTATTTCCAGCCGCGTTGCGACCGGTAAAGACACCAATCAAGCACAAGAAGTGCAGAAGTTTCGCGACTATTTTGAGCACGATGAGCCCCTGAAAAGCACGCCCTCACACCGGGCGCTGGCGATGTTCCGCGGCCGCAATGAGGGGGTATTAACCCTCGCTCTGATCCTCGACGGATTAGAGCCCGGCTCATCTCACCCCTGCGAGGCCATGGTGGCCGATCATTGGGACATCCACAATCGAGGCCGCGCCGCCGACACCTGGCTGGCCGAAGTGGTACGCTGGACCTGGCGGGTCAAACTGCTGACCCACTTGGAGACCGACTTGTTAGGCGAACTGCGCAATAGTGCGGAAGAGGACGCCATTAAAGTTTTCGCCTCTAACCTTAAAGATTTACTATTAGCCGCCCCAGCAGGGCAAAAAGCCACCATCGGTCTCGACCCCGGGCTGCGTACCGGCGTTAAGGTGGCGGTGCTGGATGCAACGGGTAAAGTGCTGGATCACGGCGCGATCTTCCCCAATCAGCCGCAGAATAAAATTGCCGAATCGGAAAAAATTCTGGCCAATATGTGCCGTAAGTACAACGCCAACTTAATTGCCATCGGCAATGGTACCGCGAGCCGCGAAACAGAAAAATTCGTTAAAGATATGCTCAAGCGCCACGACGACTTGGACGCTAAGCCGGTGATCGTCAACGAATCTGGCGCCTCCGTGTACTCTGCCTCAGAGTTCGCTGCCAAAGAATTTCCCGATCTGGACGTTACCATCCGCGGCGCCATCTCGATCGCCCGCCGCCTGCAAGATCCCCTGGCAGAGCTGGTTAAAATTGACCCAAAATCCATCGGGGTGGGCCAATACCAACACGACGTCTCTCAGTCGCAGCTGGCCCGCTCACTGGACGCTGTGGTCGAAGACTGCGTAAACGCCGTCGGGGTGGAGGTCAACACCGCTTCGGCCGCTCTACTGGCGCGAGTTTCTGGCTTAAACACGACATTAGCCAACAATATTGTGGAATTTCGCGATAAAAACGGAGCATTTTCGTCTCGCAGCCAACTGAAAGACGTCACCCGTTTTGGTGCCAAAACCTTTGAACAAGCGGCAGGTTTTTTGCGTATTGCCGAAGGCAGCAACCCACTGGACCGCTCGGCGGTGCACCCGGAAAGTTACACGCTGGTAGAATCCATTGCGCAAAAGAACGAGCGTCAGGTCAGCGATTTGCTGGGCGATTCGGCCTTTTTATCCAGCATTCAGCCGCAACAATATGTGACCGAGCAATTCGGTGTACCCACCATTACCGATATTCTGCGCGAGCTGGATAAACCCGGGCGCGACCCCCGCCCCGAGTTCCGCACCGCGGAATTCAAAGATGGCGTAGACACCATTAAGGACTTAGAGCCCGGTATGATTTTGGAAGGCACCATCACCAATGTCACCAACTTCGGGGCTTTTGTTGACATCGGCGTGCATCAGGACGGCTTAGTGCATATCTCGGCGCTGTCCAACACCTTCGTTAAAGACCCGCGCGAGGTGGTCAAAGCCGGCGATATCGTCAAAGCGAAAGTGATGGAAGTGGATGTCGATCGCAAGCGCATTGGCTTATCTATGCGCCTGGACGATACCCCCGGCGAGAAAACCGGGGGCGAGCCCCAGCGCTCGAGACGCGCGCCCTCGGCGCAGAAACACAACCGCAAAGAACGCCAGCCCCAAGCCGCCGTAGGCAGCATGGGCGCACTGCTACAACAGGCGATTAAAAAAGGAAAGTAGCAACGATAAACGCCAGGGCGGGTTACCGGGAAAAGAAAACCTAAACTTATCCGCTCACTGGCCGACAGCTTAAATACTGAGCTCTCCGTGCTTCTTGCCCGCAAACTGCGGCACGGAGGGACTCAGTATTACCTTTCCTTTTCGCACACCGGCCTCACTTCACCCCTTTTATGAGCTTTATGGCGAATAATTCGAATAACGTGGTAATTTCTGATGCTGAGTGACGGGTTAGCCCTAATAGGCGCCCCCGACTGACACTCGCCTTTACACCGTAAAGTGGGCGATCTGTTTGCCCAGTTTTTGCGCTGTTGCGTCTAACTCATTGGCCGTTGCCGTGGATTGCTGGGCACTGTTATGCGCGTTTTGCACCATGGTGACTACGTGGGTAACATTTTTATTAATTTCTTCCGAGGCGTAGCTCTGCTCTTCGGCCGCGGTTGCAATTTGCGTGTTCATGTCCAAAATACTGGAAATCGCCTCTGAGATAGCGCGAATGGCAGTGCCGGTCTCGTCCATTAAACCCACCGTTTGTTGGGTTTTATCACGGCTTATTTCCATCGCCTGAGCCGCACCGGAGGCACCACTTTGCACCGCCTCAATAATTTGTTGAATCTCCGCGGTCGACTCTTGCGTGCGCTGCGCCAAGGCGCGAACTTCATCGGCGACTACAGCAAAGCCTCGGCCCTGCTCACCGGCCCGGGCAGCTTCAATAGCGGCGTTAAGAGCGAGCAAGTTGGTTTGCTCGGCAATGCCTTTAATCACACCCAAAACATGCCCAATACGGTCGCTCTCGGCCTCCAGCTGCGCCATCGACTGGCTGACATCCTCCACCTGTGCGGCCAACTCATTGATGGAGGTGACAGTGTTTTCCATCACGCTTATACCGCTTTTAGCATTGTCATCGGCACTGCCAGCAGCCTCGGCCGCGCCGGCGGCATTGCTGGCCACTTCTTGCACGGTGGAAGACATTTCATTCACCGCGGCGGCCACCTGGTCGGTAGAGTGTTCCGTCTCACTGATATGACGGGCAATATCGCTAGCGGTTTGGTTAATATCGGCCGACGCCTCTCCCAACTGATGTGAGGTATCTTTAACCGAGGCAACAACTCCCCGAATTTCGCGTTGCATTTGCGCCAAATTATCCCCTAACTGGCCCAACTCGTCGGAGCGCCGTAGCTGAAAGTCTTGGGAAAAGTCGCCTCCCGACATAACACCAATATGCTGCATGACAGCCCGTAGGGGTTTAATCAAGCTGGAGGCTAACAGCCACCAGAGCACGGCCATGGCTATCAAGGCTACCGCAAAAGTCGCAATCTGCGCCCAAAAAGCGACCCGAGCACTTAACGCCTGAACCTGCTCGGCAGTAGCCTCTACATCGGCTTTAATAAGATCGGCGGCCTCCTGTAACAACCTGCTGGGCTCACGGTCTATACCGGAAACAGCCTGATCCCCCGCTTGATGGTTGTAGCCCGAGGCCACAAAAGCATCGAACCCACGTTCGTACTGGCCAAAAGCTTTTTCATGGGCGGAAAGAAATTCGCGCGTTAAACGCGCGCTCTGCCCCGCGTCTAGCTGGCGCAATAAGTTGGCTCCTTGGGTTTGAATCGCATGATGGTAGTCTGCAAATCGACCCCAGTATTTATCGAGCTGAGCTGAGTCAGAACCGCGGATAAGAACATTTTTCCACTCTTGTACCTGAACTTTAAACTGAAAATTCATGCTATTAATCTGACGCTCTTGCGCAATATTGACATCAACCAGCTGGTTGTAACTGTCAATTTGCTTATTTAGCATCGAAATAGCCACTTCGGCCGCCACCAACAACCCCATTAGACCAATCCCAACCACCACCATCAGGCGTGTTTGCACACTCTCGGTTATCCAGCGCATATTTTCTTCCTCTGCGATTCTTTACAAGTCCGGCTCGCTACCGGACCCAAATCCAATTATTTCAGTATAGGGGACTTTTGACGCCGCGGCGGGCCTTCTATGCTTAGCCGGGGTCAGGTGAATCGAGATCAATCGTCGCTGAGAAGATCCAACTCTTCTTGTATCTGCAACCACGCCTCTTCTGCGGAGGCCAGGTTCTGCTGGGCATCGGCTTGGGCTTGCAAAAGCGGCTGTAATCGTTCTTTTTGTGCGTCCTCGTAAAGCGATGTGTCGGCTAATTGCGCTTCAACTTTAGCCACCTCGGCGGTGAACTTATCCACCTGTGACTCTTGCTTTTTAAGGGACTTGATCAGGGTTTTTTTCTGTTCTCGCTGGGCGTTAGTCGCTTGGCTTTTAACCTTGTTTACCGGTTTGTCTGACCCTTTACTCGCCGGTGCTTGTTTGCGTTTATAATCAATCAGCCAGTGGTGGTACTCCTCTAGCGTGCCATCAAATTCCTTTACCTTACCGTCTGCGACCAATAACCACTCATCAATTGTATTGCGCAGTAAATGTCGATCGTGCGACACCACAATGACCGCTCCCGGATAATCTTGCAGCGCCATGGTAAGCGCCTGGCGCATTTCTAAGTCCAAGTGGTTGGTCGGTTCGTCCAGTAAAAGCACATTCGGGGTTTGCCAGGCAATCAACGCCAGAGCCAAGCGGGCCTTCTCCCCGCCCGAGAAGTGATTGATAGTCTCAAAAGCGCGATCGCCCTGAAAATCGAAGCCACCCAAAAAGTTACGTATCTGCTGCTCGCTCGCCTTGGGACTTATTCTTTGAATATGCAAGGCCGCACTGGCCTGTAAGTCGAGTGCCTCCAGTTGGTGTTGGGCAAAATAACCCAGACGAAAATGCTCCCCGGTGACCCGATCACCTGTCATGGGCGACAACAAACCGGCAATGGTTTTAATTAAGCTCGATTTACCCGCCCCGTTCGGCCCTAATAAGCCCACGCGCTGGCCGGGGGCAATATTAATATTCACGTCTGCCAATATTTTTTTATCGGCATAACCGACATCCACTTTGTTCAGCACCAGTAACGGATCAGAAACTTTATCGTGAGCGGGAAAGGTAAAAGTAAAGGGCGAGTCGACATGAGCCGGGGCAATCGCCTCCATACGTTCTAACTGTTTGATCCGGCTCTGCGCCTGCTTGGCTTTGGTTGCTTTGGCCCGAAAGCGGCGAATATAGCTCTCTAAATGCTCAACTTTTTCCTGCTGTTTGACAAAAGCTGCCTGCTGTTGCGCCAGGCGCTCGGCGCGCTGCTTTTCATAGGCCGAATAGTTGCCGCTGTAGGCGACCAATTTTCCGGACTCAATACTGACAATGCGACCAACGACATTGTCGAGAAAGTCACGGTCGTGGGAGATAATCAAAAGGGTGCCGGAGTACGCCTGCAGCCACCCCTCCAGCCACAGCGTGGCATCTAAATCCAAGTGGTTGGTGGGCTCATCCAATAACAATAAATCCGATGGGCTCATCAGCGCTTGGGCCAAGTTAAGCCGAATACGCCAGCCACCCGAAAAATCCGTCACCGGCCGCGCATGATCACTATTAGCAAAGCCTAAACCGTCCAACAACTGAGCCGCGCGCGAAGCCGCGGTATAGCCATCTAAGTGTTCTAATTCGCCGTATAAGTGGGCCAGTTTCTCGCCGTCATCACCAGCGTTAGCGATGGCCTGCTCCAAGCTGCGCAGGGCTTTATCGCCGTCGAGAATATAGTCTAAAGCACTGCGCTCTACATCAGTCACCTCTTGCGCCATGTGCGACAGCCGCCACTGAACGGGAATATCCAACCGGCCGGCATCCACCTGCAATTGCTTTAACAACAGTTTAAAGAGCGACGATTTACCGCTGCCATTAGCGCCGATAATACCCAGTTTTTGCCCGGGAAAAATGGATAAATCGACCTCTTCCAGCAGAAATTTACTGCCCCGCTGTAAGCTCACGCCTTCTAATGCAATCATGGAATTTAAATGCCTGTTAAACTGATGGGCAAATCGCCCCCAACACCGCAGCCATAGGGCTCCGTGAAAATATGTGCGAACCTTACACAGATATTTGGCAATTTGCCACGACGCTCTACCGCCAGCCAGGTATAGAGCCCCTGTGTCTTGAGTTGCAGCAAACTTATGATGTGAATGTGCCGCTTTTACTGTGGCTGGTGTGGTGCGATGCCCAGAGCGGTATCGATGAGCAAACTCTGCAGGCGGGGCTAGAGCTGGCGACACACTGGCAAGAGCAAGTGATTACGCCGCTGCGCTCGGCCAGGGCCTGGATGAAAGCATCCCTTTGCTTAAGCGAGCCGGAAAAAACATTGCGCGCAGACATCAAAGACTGTGAACTGCGCACCGAACAACATCTATTGCGCCAATTGCAGGAGTTATCGCGTCAGGGGCCTCGCCCTTGCGACACCAAAGGTCAGGCCGCTATGGATTACCTTTTGCGGCTTAGCAGCCAACCGGACCTCTGCCAGCGGGCACTACACGCCTTACACCAAGCGGCTAAACAGACATAAAAAAGCCCTGCAATACAGGGCTTTTTTTGTGCCAACGCGTGTTTATTCGTCAAATAAACTGCCACTTTTAGGCACGGCCGGGCTGTCGGGTACCGGCGTCGGTTTGGGCTTGTCGGCATCGGTGGGCTCTATCATATGAGCACCCATATGATTGGGCAATGGATTGGGCGCGACCACACCGGTTTCAACTTCAACCTTTTTCTTTGTCTCAGCCGGGGCAGATACGGTAGAGGGGCTGACCGGATCAGGTTGAGGCGCTGGTGTCACTGCCGGTTTTTTTACAGATTTTTTAACTGGCTTTTTAGCCGCTACCGATTTACTAGCGGCTTTTTTTGCGGGCGGAGCTTTAACCGCCGGCGCTGCTTTAGAAGCGGAGCCCGGAGAGGTTTTTTTCCGCGCAGTGCGTTTAGCCTTAGCTTTTTGCTCAGCTCGCTTTTGTTTGGCGGCTAACGCTTTTAGCTCTTTTGCTTCCAGTTTTGCCAGTTGCTGGGCATATTGTTGCGCCTGCTTTGCATCGGCAAGCGCCTGGTTAGCGGCGCTGAACTCAGCGGTAAGGGTCGTCACCAATTTTTGCTGCGCATTGAGAGCGGCAATCGCCTTGGCCAGCCGTGTTTTGGCCGCTGCCGTGGGCTTTGCCTTGGCGGCAGCCGATTTTTTTGCTTTTAATGTGGCCAGCTTTTTCTTACCGGCATCGAGTTTTTTCTTGCTTGCCACCTGCGCTTTTTCCGCAGCGCTCAGCTGCTTACTACGCTCGCGAGCAATCTGATTTTGTACCGAGGCAATCTCTTTTTCCAATTGCGCAACCGACAAAGCAGTTTTCCTTTTGGCAGCCATTGTAAAAACCCTTCTAATTTGTGAGATGAAAGATAAATCGGTCAGAGTAGTTCGTGAGGTTTATTGTAAACTCATCACTGATAAAAGTGTACGCCTCAACCATGCTTTTCATGGTCAATAATACCTATTCGCCCAGCTTGATACTGTGACCACATCCAGATAGCCCCAAGCCTTGAAGTTAACCCAACCAGACCCATATAACCCTTTATCTCGAAGGCCGATGGTGGTGCTATTTATCAATCCCGGCCCAAGGTACCCAAACTGTTGCTCAGTTGCGTTACTATAGGCGCTGCACAACAGGCCGCCGGCTTATGCAATAACTCGCAACCGAGCGGTAATAACAAGGTCGGATATACCGATCGGCCATCATATGTGGATTTGGTGGTTCAATACACGACAACTATATGGGTTTTCTATGATGAACAAGCGTTTACTGATGACTGGCGTGCTGTGTTCCGCCGCGGTGTTGGCTGGTTGCAACCAGGGCGACTCTGAAGCCACTAAAGAGGTCACTCTCGACACCATCGAGCAAAAAGTTAACTACATTGCGGCTCTTAATATAGCCTCTAACTTTAAAAACCGCGACGTACCCATTGAAGTAGACGCTTTTAACAAAGCCTTAACCGATGTGCGCGATGACGTTGAGCCCATGCTCAGCCGCGAAGAGATGCAAGAGGTTATGCAGCAATTCCAGGAGCAACAAATGGAGCTGCAACAACAGCGTCAAAAAGAGCTGGCCGATAAGCACAAGCAAGAAGGCGAAACATTTTTATCTGACAACGCCTCCAAAGAAGGTGTTGAGCTAACCGAGAGTGGCTTACAGTATAAAGTACTGGAGCAGGGTGACGGCATCAAGCCCGGCCCTATGGACACCGTGACCGTTCACTACGAAGGCCGCCTGATTGATGGCACTGTTTTCGACAGTTCTTACGAGCGCGAAAAAACCACCTCTTTTGCTCTGAACCAAGTGATCCCAGGCTGGACCGAAGGTTTACAGTTGATGGAAACCGGCTCTAAGTACCAGTTTTATATCCCGTCCGATCTGGCCTATGGCCCCGGCGGTAACCCAGGTAGCATTCCACCCAACGCGACTCTGGTATTCGATGTTGAGCTGATTGAAGTGGAAGCGGCTGAAGCGCCAGAAGAAGCCGAAGAAACTGAAGCGGCCGCCGAGTAATTGGCCCACAAGCATTCGGCTGAACGCTGAATGCAATGTCCGCCCGGTTTCGACTGGGCGGACATTGCTTCCCAAAACCATCCCGCCCATCACATGCTCAGTAACTGAGTGTATACACAAATCCATTGCTGCCAATGGCCTTGTACTGATCACCGTGTTCGGTAAAGCTTAAATCCATCACCGCATTAGCGGTCGGTTGCCAAGCTTTACGTTTTGGCAATTGCCAGGTGTACACCTCTTCTTGCCCGTCGATATCCCACAGCTGCACACGGCCGTCGGGCCGGCCGGTCAACAGGTATTGACCATCTTGCGAAAAACGGGCGACGGTGACACTTAATCCGCGGAGCATTTTCTCTTTGCTCAAAGGTAACTGCCAGAGAACCTTCTGGCTGGCCACATCTATGATTTCTACCCGATCGTATTGGGCCGCCACAAAAGCTCGGCTGCCATCGGCCGTCAGCGCTACCCGCTGCACAGGTTCGCGGTAGATTTTTTCAAAAATAAGCTCCCCGGTTTGCGAATCCCACAGGCGGGCGGCGAAGTCTTCACCGCCGGTTAAAGCGAGCGATAAGTCGTCATTTACCGCCACCGAGTTGACTTCACCTTGATGCTCAAAGCTCTGATAAACACCACCGCCGCGCACGTTATAGAAAGCGGCGCGTCCATCCACCATACCCAACAGGGCCACATTGCCATGGCGGCCGAGGGCCAAATCGTTCACCCCGGCAGCCAGGCGCCAAAACCCTCGACTACTGCCGGTTTCGGTACTCCACAACACCAGCGATTGCTCATCCACCGTAGCGGCCCAACCGCCGTCGGGGGATATATCTGCAGCGAGCATTAAGGTGCCTAGGGCATCAGAGTGGTTCCAATTGAACAGGCGCTCGGCCCCAGGTAGGTGCCAATAACCGCCACCGTGGTACACCGAGCCGATGACCGCCCAGTTGCCATCGCGCGACAGAGCGCCACTTTGCACAGTGCGAGCGGCGACTTCCAGCGCATCGGACGGTTCGGGAACGGGAGAGCAAGCCGTGAGCAGCAGCGGGGGAATAAGAGTTAACGCAGTAAAGAATTTTTTCATGTCGCCCTTACACCTGTGTGTTTGACCACAAGTGTAGCACTTGCTGTAGGCGCAGCACCCAACCTAGGGCTGGGTTTATTGGCTTTACACCATATCTTTATGAGCGTCGTGCAATACCGCAATCATCTGATCTTCAGAAGTAAACCGCGACTCCAACACTTCCCCTAAACGGGAGAGGTCGGCATCCAGGGCAGTCAAATCATCGGTTTCCTGATACTTATCGTTAAAATCGAGGACTTCTTCGGTGGTAGCATCCACTTTTTTAAACAGTTCGGCACCTTGTTTTAGGGCCTGATCATCACCAAAGTCCTGACCTTCTTTTAACAATTGGTCATAGACTTCAAAGTGACCGGCGGAAACGTAGTCCACCATAATTTCACACATAGCACGCAGCTTGGGTCCACGGCTGTCGTCATCATTTTTTTGCGTATCAGATACAGCACAATACTTAACCAACATTTGTTGGCGTTCAGCGAGCCAGCGATCAATAATTTGACTGACGCCGCCCCAGCGTTGTTTGGCGTCTTGGCAGTTTTCCAGCATACGATGTCCCCTGGGGGTTATTAGAACTACATTGTCCGCTATATTAACACGGCGCAACGGTTAAGGCAGCGCTGTATTGGCCGATAGCGACTATGCGATAGGGTTTCGGCAGGTTATGCTGGCAGGCTTATTAGAACGGGAAAATATTATGACATTGAAGCACTGGCGCGCGCTAACCATCTTTTTGGCCCTTTTGTTCTGTCCCTTGGTATGGGCGCAAGAAGGCAGCGAAGAAGATGTCGTTGAGGGCTCCATTTATATCCCCATGGAACCACCTTTTGTCGTTAATTACGGCGGGGCGGGGCGCTTAAAGTATCTTAAAACTGAACTCTCGCTGCGGGTGCACGACGTTCATACCGCCTCAGCGGTGCGCCACCATATGCCGCTTATTCGCAATACAATCGTAATGTTGTTATCGCGTCAAAGTGAGGAATCCATCACCACCACCGATGGGGTGGAAAGGCTGCGCCAAACCGCCAAAAAGGAGATTATCGCCCTACTGGAGGCGGAGCAAAATGCCGCCGAAGTGCTGGAAGTTTACTTCAACAACCTGATTGTGCAGAAGTAGCCAGGGTTCCGTCACCGCCACACCCTTCGCAATCGCGGTATTGTCCGTAGTACGCGGCCAGATACGCTTCAAAAGTTTGATCATCGGCCGCTTCAGTCTGCGCCTGGCGCCGGAAAGAGTCACTTGCCATTTGGCTAAACGCTGCACTGTCCGTAGCGGTTAATGGCCTCTCCGCGTAGTACGTTTTGTGCCGCCCGGCCAACTCCAGCATTAAACCGTAGTAGGTTTTTTGTTCGGTTTGCATTTGTGCCAACATTTGAGCCGCTGGGGTTGGCTTTTCCCCGCTTAACTTTTGCGTCTGGTTTTCGTAGGCTTGTCGATAGCCTGTAGTGTCACAGGCTGCATCCAATAAGTCGGCACAGGCACCAATACCGGCTTGTAGCTCTTGCGCCCAATCCAGCAAGTCGCGCTCTTCGCCCCCCTGCTTCAATGTCAATTCCGGGGTTCTGCCGGCGCCGACAATACGCTTCTGATTTTCCTGTAAATCTTTGTACTCGTCGATACCGGTCTCGGGGCTGTCTTGCAACAGACAGAACAATAAGAATGCATCCAAATAATGCAGCTGTTCACTGCTAACACCCAAAGGCTCGTAGGGGTTTAAATCGACACAGCGCACTTCAACATACTCGACTCCCCCTAGGCGCAGCGCCTGCAAGGCCGTCTCACCGGCGCCGGCGGTGCGCTTGGGGCGAATGGTACTGTAAAACTCATTTTCGATTTGCAGCAAGCTGGCATTCAACTGCTGGTACTGGTTTTGCGAATCGCGTACACCAATCGCCTGGTATTCGGGATGAGGTTGGGTAATCGCGCTGCACAAGGTCTGCAAATAGTTGTCGAGCTTGTTGTAGCAAACCACCAAAGAATGCTGCGCCGCACTCTGATAACCCAAATCCCCCATGCGTAGCGAGGTAGCATAAGGTAGGTGTAAAGTGTGGTCATCCCGGCCCAATGGTTCCAGCTGATGCTCCCGGTCGCGCACAAAACTTCGACACACCGCCGGTGCAGCACCAAACAAATAGAGCAGTAGCCAAAAGTAGCGTCGGAAATTGCGAATCAGGGCAAAATATTTATCGGTTTTAAAACTTTGCAGGGACTCGGTCGAGCCTTCCATTCGTGCCAACTCGCGCCAAAAGTCGTCAGGCATAGAGAAGTTGTAGTGCACCCCGGCAATGGTTTGCATGGCACGGCCGTAGCGGTGGCCTAGTCCCAGACGATAAACAGTTTTCATTTTGCCGCTATTAGATGTGCCGTAGCGGGCCACCGGAATGGAGTTATCGCCACCCAAGGCACAGGGCATACTGCCCGGCCACAACAACTCGTCTTTTATATGCGCATAAGTAAAGCGCTGCACGTCATCGAGTTCTTTTAACGCATCGGCAATGCGCGGGTGCGGCTGAGTAATAAACTCTAACAGCGCTTCGGAGTAGTCGGTGGTGATGTGCGGGTGGGCAAACGCCGCCCCCAAGGCCTCCGGGTGGCCGGTTTGCGCCAAGGTTCCCTCGGGGGTAACTCGCAAACTCTCTTTTTCCAGGCCGCGCAAAACGCCGCGCAAGGTGCTATTGGCAGCGGGTGCTGCAAAAGCAGCCAGGTGCGCGTCTAATTGTGACAAAGTGGTGATCCTCGTTAGCCAGCGTTGGCACTGGACGGAGCAGTTTGCTCCGGCGCAGTAGGGGTGCTATCGCTCGCGGGCAAATCAAGCGCCAGCGATTCATCTTCCTTTGGAATAGGTGCCGGCAGTATAGCGGGGTCAATCATAGGGACACCGCGATCGTTTAAGGTGCAGGTCACCAAGGTTACCCGCTGACTGTAATCTTTAGAATTGACTTCAAATTTTTCGTTAACCGCCTCATCGCGATGCGGTGTGCGGTATAAGCTTGCCGCTTCACGACCATCCACCCAGGCTCGCTGCTTGCTCAAAAACAGCTGATCCTGATTCTGAATTATATAAACCTCAGACATAATAACTCGCGTTTCGAAAAGGGGGAACATTGCTTATCAAGCCCCATAATGGGGGCTTGCGGTCAGGAGTCAAGCCCAGGTTCCGAGTCAATTAAGCCGTGTCGTAAAGTTCGACAAACGGCTGGGTAAAAAGCCCCAATTAAGCACGAAATTCCCCGAACTTACTGCTGGGGAATATCCAGTAAAAAATCCGTGGGGCCGATATCCACGCCCAATTGGCTCAATAGTGTGCTGACTTGACCGCGATGATGGGTTTGATGATTAAATAAATTGCAAATCAGTTCACCAAAATCTCGTGTCGCCGCTTCGCCCTTGGCGTTTTGATAAGACAGCAACTGACTGAGTTCGGCCGGTTTCAGCTCTTCGCTCACCCAGGTCAGAATTGCTTCATCGACAATCGATCGAGCGGCCCCTAAGGCGCCGAAGCGATCATAAATGACTGTATCCAGTGTGGTTGGCTGTGGTAGCTCTTTCAGCGCCTGCAGGCTGAGGTATGCCTCACTGTGGCGACGAAAGCGATGCAGCCACAATAGATCTCCCACCATAATGTGATTTAACGTACCGAGCACAGAGCCGAAATAGGCCCCGAGCGGCTTGTTCAGTTGCTCATCGCTCAGGCTGGCGGCACCGGCGTACACCTGACGATTCATTCTGAGATTGTAGCCTGCCATTAAACGCAGGTGTGTCAGTACTTCCATATTATCCTTCTTGTCTGCTGCGGCGGCGCCTGAACGTGGCGCTTCACGGTTAGTATTCCACAGCCGACCCTCACAATACCAGCCCAAACCGACCTCGATACTGGGTAAATTTACAGTAAAATGTTATGCTTTGTTACATCAGCCACTAGCCAGAAATAAACTATTCCATGCCAGCGTCAGAACTCGTCGATCAATTAAACCAAGCCCAACATCAAGCCGTTACGGCCGATCCCGGCAATCAGTTAATTCTCGCCGGTGCCGGCAGTGGTAAAACCCGGGTATTGGTACACCGCATCGCCTGGCTGGTGCAAACGCAGGGCGTATCGCCCTACAGCATTTTGGCGGTCACTTTTACCAATAAGGCCGCGCGGGAAATGCGTGGCCGTTTGGACGAGTTATTTCGCGACGCGGGTACCCCCATCAATACCCGCAGCATGTGGGTGGGCACCTTTCACGGCCTCGCCCACCGATTGCTCAAAGCCCACTGGAAAGACGCCAAGCTGCCGCAAAACTTTCAGATTCTCGACAGCGACGACCAACTACGCCTGATCAAACGCGTGTACCAAAACCTCGGGCTAGATGCCGAGCGCTGGCCACCGCGCCAGGCACAGTGGTTTATCAACGGCCAAAAAGACGAGGGCCTGCGCGCCAAACATATTCAGGAGTCGGCCGACCCGTTTGTCCGTACTATGGCGGCGGTATACCGCGCCTACGAGGCCGATTGCGAGCGCGGCGGCTTGGTCGATTTTGCCGAGCTACTGCTGCGCGCCCACGAGCTATGGCTCAACAACCCCTCACTGCTCAGCCACTATCAAGGCCGCTTTCCCTTTATTTTGGTGGACGAGTTTCAGGACACCAACTCGGTGCAGTACGCCTGGCTGCGCGTGTTGGCGGGCGAGGCTTGTTTTGTAACCGCGGTGGGCGACGACGACCAGTCCATTTATGGCTGGCGCGGCGCCAAAATCGAAAATATTCGCCGCTTTGAAGATGAATATCCACAAACACAGGTAATTCGACTCGAGCAAAACTACCGCTCTACCGGCCATATCCTTAACGCCGCTAACGCGGTGATTGCCAACAACCAAGGCCGCTTGGGCAAAACCCTCTGGACCGAGGGGGAAGACGGGGATCCTATCTCACTCTACGCGGCCTTTAACGAGCAAGACGAAGCCCGCTTTATTGTCGAGCGCATTAACGACTGGACGGCAAAAGGCAACAGCAAAAACAGCTGCGCCATTCTCTATCGCTCCAACGCGCAATCGCGCGTGCTGGAAGAAGCCCTGCTGCGCGAAGGTATCCCCTACCGTATATACGGTGGCCAGCGCTTCTACGACCGGCTGGAAATTAAAAATGCCCTGGCCTATATGCGCCTTGCCGCCAGCCATAACGACGACCCGGCCTTTGAGCGGGTAATCAACACTCCTACGCGCGGAATCGGCGCCAAAACACTGGACGATATACGCGCCTTTGCCCTCGAGCACGGCTGCTCTTTGTGGCAAGCCTCCGAGCAGATTCTGCACAACAAGATGCTCAGCGCGCGCGCCGCCAATGCTCTACAAGGTTTTATCAGCTTAGTCGAAACCTTAACCGACAAAAGCGACGACCTGACACTGGATCAGCTCGCCCAATCGGTGCTCGACACCACAGGCCTGTACGAATTTCACAAGAAAGAAAAAGGCGAAAAAGGCCAGGCCCGCGCGGAGAACCTGGAAGAGCTGGTCACGGCTTGCGCTGCGTTCGATGCCGAGGACGAAGACGAATCCGATCTGCAGCAATTTCTCGACACCGCCGCGCTGGATGCCGGCGAGGCACAGGCTGATGAGTTTGAAGACGCCGTACAACTGATGACGCTGCACTCGGCCAAAGGGCTGGAGTTTCCGCTGGTGTTTATGGCGGGCGCAGAGGAGAATTTATTCCCCCACAAAATGTCCATCGAAGACCCGGACCGATTGGAAGAGGAGCGCCGCCTGGCCTACGTGGGTATAACCCGCGCTATGCAAAAGCTGTATATCTGTTACGCCGAAACGCGCCGCTTGTACGGTGGTGAGACGTTTAACAGCGTATCGCGCTTTGTCAAAGAAATACCCAATGAACACCTCGATGAAGTTCGCATTAAAAGCACCATCAGCCGACCGGCACGTTTGCAACCACAGGGGTCGCGCAACCCATCGCGCGGTGCCAAGGCGGGCCTGCGCTTAAGCGACTCGGGCTCAGATACCGGTTTTAAATTAGGTCAACGTGTGGAGCATAAAAAATTCGGCGAGGGCACCATTATCCACTTTGAAGGCTCTGGCCCCAGCACGCGGGTACAAATTAATTTTGATACCGAAGGCACTAAATGGCTGGTAATGCAGTACGCCAAATTAGAGGCTGTTTAGCGGGGTACGGGGCACCATCCATGGTCGCACCCGTTCTGCGTTCTGCGTTCTGCGTTCTGCGTTCTGCGTTCTGCGTTCTGCGTTCTGCGTTCTGCGTTCTGCGTTCTG